>JAVHLM010000004.1:249041-291813 GCA_031082125.1 Candidatus Eremiobacterota bacterium | reverse complement strand
AAGTAGGCGCTTGGAGCAAAGCTGACAGATTGCATTTCATTGTGCAGGGGTCTCTGAAGGAATGGAGCATGGCAAAATGTAATGTATCGGGGGAGGGTCCTATGGCAGAACCGGAACAGGATGGCGCACTATTGAGGAACCGCTACCGCCTTGCCAGAGTTCTCGGCAAAGGCGGGTGGTCAAAGGTTTACCTGGCAGAGGATCTCAACCTTGGCGGGGCAAATAGGGCCGTGAAGGAAGTCTCTTTCGCCCAGGCGCCGCCGGGGGACCATGAGGCGCTCCTCTCCCAGCTCTCCAATGAAGTGGAGATCCTCTCGAAGATTACCCATCAGCGCCTGCCCCGCATTTATGACCATTTCACCGAAGGCCCCGTTCATTACCTCGTGAGGGACTATCTCGAGGGCGAGACCCTCGATGAGCTCATGAGAAGGAAGGGCGGCCCTCTTGATGAGGCATTCGTGAGGGAGTGCGCCCTGCAGCTCCTGGAGCTGCTTGTGTTTCTTCATGGCCAGGAGCACGGCTCCCTTATAGTCCGCGACATCAAGCCGGGAAACCTGCTGATGACCCAGAACGGCTCATTGCGGATCATAGACGTGGGAATCGCGAGGAAATTCGTGATGGGCAAGGGCCGCGACACTCTCATGATGGGCACACCGGGCTTTGCCGCTCCCGAGCAGTACGGAAGCGCCCAGTCTGACGAGCGCACCGATATTTACGCCTTCGGCGCCACCCTCCACTGCCTTCTCACCGCCCGTGACCCGGGCGAGGCGCCCTTCTCATTCCCGCCCGTGAGATCCCTCAATCCCTCCGTATCAGAGAAACTCGAGGCCCTCATCGCGAAATGCGTGGAGCTCTCGCCGCAGGCCAGGTTCCACAATGCCTCGACAGTCATGAAGGTTCTGCTGGGGGAGATCTCCCTGGAAGACGCAGGAGAGGCTCTCCCCCGCCCTGCCACCGATCTCAAGGAGATCGAGCTCTCCGATCTTCCCCGCAGCGGAAAGAAAGAAGCGGCATTGCGCCTTTACAACGCCGGAGGCGGGACCCTCAAGGCCAGGGTCCATTCATCGGCGCCGTGGCTTTCTGTCTCGCCCGGGGAGGTAGAGGGTAATGACACGGCCCTCTCGCTTGTGATTGATCTTGCCGCCCTGGTCCAGTCCAAAGAGGAGGAGGCGGCAGTCACCGTCACCACTGACCGGGAAAAGCGCTCAATTCCCGTAAGGGCACGGCTCACCCTTCCCTGGTATCACCGCATCTCCGACGGGGCGGTGGCATCAATCATCCTGGCTCTCCCCCTTGCGATCCTGGGGCTCAACATCGTATTCTTCAGCTTTTTCAACCAGACAGCGGGCCTTGGATACAGCACCTTCATGCAGCTCCTGGATCTCTCGATCTTTCCCACGATGTTTATTCCCTTTCTGCTTTACCAGACCATGCTCAACTTCTTCACGGACCTCCCGGGGCGGCAGAAGAAAACCCTTTTCCTCATACCCCACGTCTCTTTCTTTCTCTTCGCCATCATAATGGCCGTCTTCTGGCCTATCATCCTGAACGGCTACCTGAGCGGGCCTGCAGTCTGGGGACCCAATTTCATGGTGTCGGGTGCCGTCTTCATGGTGGGAAAAATGGCCTTCCCCCTGATACTCGCCCTTCTTTACGGCAGGCTTTTCCTCCCCTCCCAGAGGCGCTATGGCTTTCTCCTTGTAGGGCTGCTGATGCTTGCAATTCTCCCGGCTTTTCTTGGAGCTATACGCTCTCCTGATACGATGTATTTGCCGCCTCAGCACAAGGTGTACCAGGTAGCGGTGAATCTGCCTGCATATTTTGCCCTGCCCCTGCTCTTTCTCGTGTTTCACTTTCTTGTGACCTGCATGCTTCCCCGTCTTGCCGAGACGCAGAGCGATCTCAAAGGCGGCTTTCTGATCTTCACACTTTATAGCCTTCTCTCAGAGGGATGCGCCGACTTTTTTCTCACGCGCTCCCTGCCGTGCACAAACCAGTATCCCTCGTGGAGCATGGTTACCATGCTTCCCGAGGATTATTCTGCCTGCCTCAAGGTGGTCGTCATGCTTGCGCTCTTCTCCTTTCTTATCGCCCTGGCGCCTCTCTCCCTGATCAAGGACAAACTGCTGCTCCTCGCGGCAAAAAGCCGGAACAAGGAGCCTGCCTAAATGACGTCGCCCCTTGATGCAGGAGCGCTCCTGCAGGAAAGATACGAGGTGGTCTCAACCCTGGGCCAGGGCGGCATGGCCTCGGTGTACCGCGTGAAAGACCGGCGCCTCGAGGGCACCACCTGGGCCCTCAAGGAGATGAACTGTTATTTCACTGACCGTGAAGACCTGGAGAGGGCAGTGGAGCAGTTCAGGTTCGAGGCGAGCCTTCTCACCAGGCTCTCCCATGCCAACCTCCCCAGGGTGGCCGACTTTTTCGAAGAGAAGGGACGCTACTACCTCGTGATGGAGCTTATCGAAGGCGATACCCTTGACGAGGCCATCGGGAAGAGCCCCGGATTTCTGGACCTTGAAAAGGTGAAGGGCTGGGTCTTTGCCCTCTGCGACTGCCTCCATTACCTTCACAGCCAGAACCCTCCCATCATATTCAGGGATCTCAAGCCGGGCAACATCATCGTCACGGCGGGAGGGCACCTGAAGCTCATAGATTTCGGGATAGCGCGCCTCTTCACCCAGGGCAAGCAGAAGGACACCCTGATCCTCGGCACGCCGGGCTTCGCGCCGCCTGAGCAGTACGGCAGGGGCCAGACGGACATGCGGTCTGATATCTACAGCCTGGGAGCCACCATCTATTATCTTGTCACGAAGGATGACCCCTCGATGACGCCCCTCTCCTTCAGGATGCCGTCAAGCATAAACCATGCGCTCCCGCCGCTGTGGGACTCGGTGGTCCTCAAGGCCCTCTCGCTCGATCCTGAAAAAAGGTTCCAGAGCACCCTGGATTTGAGGAAAGCTCTCCAGTCAGGGGCGACGGCCCTCCTCTCCCACGAGTCAGTGCCCTCGACGGTGACTGCCAATCCCGTCGTCACGCCTGACAGGATAGATCTGGCCCTCAATGCGGTGCGCGATCCCGTGACAATACTATTCAAGGTGGAAAACAGGGGCGGCGGGACATTGGCGGCGTCCCTCTCTTCGAACAGGGACTGGGTGAAGCTGCTGCCGGCCCACTTCACCAGCAATCACCAGGTAATAGAGATAACAGTGGACGTGGGTGGCCAGAAAAAGGCCTTCAGCTACCTTGGCGATATCTTCCTTGAGTGGGAGGGCGATACGGTGCAGGTGCCCCTCAGGGTGAGGGTGGAGAGGAAATGGTGGGAGTTTGCCCTTCCCCGGGATGCCATGGCCTATTCCATGGTATCCATCGGCGTCATCCCCTTTGTGGGCATACCGGGCACGCTCGTCACCTATTTCCTGCTTTCCGACGACGAGCGCCACGAGCAGAAAAATTCCCTGGCGGCCTCGGTGGGCCTGGGTGTCGTCTCGAGCCTCCTCACGTGGTTTTTCCTGTAGCGTTCCTTGAGGCACAAATGAAGCTTTCCGCAAGAGATATCATCCGCACGGCACTTTTTGCGAGCCTCACGGCGCTCGGGGGATTTCTTTCGGTCCCTCTCCCCTTCGGCCTGGTGCCCCTCACCCTCCAGTCCCTCTTCACGATGCTGTCGGGCCTCCTGCTGGGGCCTTTTCTGGGGCCGCTCTCGCAGGCTCTCTACGTGGTGATGGGCGCCTTCAATTTCCCTGTTTTCTCGGGGGGCGCCGCGGGGCTTGCAGTGCTCTTCGGCCCTACAGGCGGCTATCTCTGGGGCTTCATTGCGGGGAGCCTTATCATAGGAGTCATCGCCGGCAGCAAAAATGACATTCCACGGCTTTTAGCGGCACTCATTGCGGGCACTGCGGCAATCTATGCATGCGGTGTGGCGCAGCTCGCCTTCGTGACCCACATGAGCTTCTCTGCGGCGCTGATGACGGGCCTTGTGCCCTTTCTCCCCGGCGATGCAGTGAAGATTGCCCTGGCCCTCGTGGTGGTGCGCCGCATCCCGGAGAATCTCAGGCGGTAATAAATGGTTTTACCCCCTGGCCGGAGAATCAGGATACTCCGTCTGCATGCAGAGACAGGAAAAGTGATGGATCGGATTGTGAGCGACAGGGACTTTGATCTGATAAGGAAAAGTTATTTTGAAGCGGGCCCGGATCATATCCCGCTTTTTCAGGCCGTCCTCTCCGCGGCGGAAAAAAAGGGGCTGGACAGCGCGCTCATGTATCTTGAGGAGTGCGTGACAGAGAAGAGGCTCTCATGGCTGGAAAAGAATCTGCCCCACCTTGAAAGAACAGGGGATCCTCTCGGTGACGGCTTCAGGATCTTTTACGAGTCATACCTGGGCGCCTCTCTCAGCGAGGAAGGTGAGGTTGTGGAAATGACGGCTGCGAGGCTCTGCTCGCGGTGGCGGAACCGCTGCCCCACCCTCGAGGCCTGTATAGCCCTGGGCCTTGATACAAGGGAGATCTGCAGGAAAGTTTATCACCGGCCGGTCCAGGCCTTCCTCTCAAAAGTTGACCCAAGGCTCAGGTTTGACAGGAATTACGAGGCCATAAGGCCCTATGCACCATATTGCGAGGAGAGCATATCGCTTCAGGAGATCGGCTGACGGCAGGGAGCCTGCCTGAGTTCTTGCACTCACGGCAGGCTTTTATGATGAGGCTGCTTGTTTTCCATGTAGGTCCTCCGGGTGGGGGCAACGCGTTTGCGTGCAGGTTCGGAGGACCATATCTCGACTTTTTTGTTACCCTTCTCATTCCCTTTCTCTGGTTTTATTATACCTCATCCCGGCCCGTTGTTCTGTGCCGGGGAGCACAGAGGGAATAGAGATTTTCCCTGAAAGGCGCAGAAAGGAGTTTCCCACACTCCGTCGCATATAATAAAATTGGTAATCTGAATAGTTACAAACGCTGCGCTTCCCCGGCCGGTATTTGCCCAGAGCATCATAAGGCCTGCCTAGGCCCCTGAGGGTGGGGGCTGGACCACGCAGGTCTGGGAGAACGGCGGCTTTGCCCTGTGTATGCCGCTCCTGCGGGATGGCACTCAGTCCAGAATATCCCTGTCCAAAAGAGGCTTACTGCGTGAATCCCTGTTGACGCTCGCCATATCTGGCCGTTATCGGCTCAGGATCGGTGTCCCTGTCTCTGACCTTTATCACCGGGAGCTTATGGAATCGCCGGAATCCGCGTCAGGAGCCCCTTTTCATAGACCAGGAAAGGGGTGCCTTCCGAGAGAGAGCCGAAGGTGAAGGTGAGGCAGTCGGGCGCCCTGCCCTTCACGGTGAGGGTCCGAAGTCCGTGGAGGAGGTGCAGATGGCAGGCTTCACAGAGCACGATGAGGTTCCACTCGTCATCGGTGCCGCCCTGGGAGCGCCTGATGATATGATGAACGTGGAGGCCCCGCCTGCAGCGGCAGCCCGGGATCTGGCAGCGGAACCGGTCCCTTTTCAGGATTTTGTGATGATGGGCCGCTTTTTTCAAGGTTCCCTCGGTCTTGAGATAGTCGGCAAGGAGCGCCGCAAGGAAATTTTCTTCAGGGCTCTTGAGGCTCTCGGCGCCTTCCGCCAGGGCAAGACGAGCGAGAAAGGCATGGGCTGCCAGGTTCCAGACCCTCTCAAGCTCCCGGGGGAGAAAGAATTTTATCATCATGGAGCCCCCTGCCGCCTGCGAGGGATTTCCCGCCGAGAGGATATCCACAAGGAAAGTCTCCTCGGGGCCCTCGCCCCGGGGCATGGTGCAGAGCTCCCGGGCCTTTTCAGCTGCACAGAGGGCTGACTCAGAATCCTGCCCCTGGTTCTGAGGTGCTGCGAGCCCCGCACACAGGCGCGAATTTCTTTCAATTTCATGGGAAGCCTCGGAGGCCCTCATCTCATCAACATCGTTGAAATACTTCCAGGGCGCATCAAAGCGCCTGTCGCGGGAAGCGACGAGCTCCTCGTCATCTGACTCAAGAGGCCACGAAGGATTGAGGGAAGGGCCTGTATACCAGGACCCGCTCCTTATGAGGACCTGCACCTCCTCCGGCAGGTCGTGAAACCTCTCGTCAGTGACATAGCGGAAGCCGGGAAGAATCATAAAATTGTGTGAAGCAAGGCAGTCATATTCCAGGATTCTCCCGATGCGCCGGGCTTCTTCCCTGAGGTCAACAGTGGGCACGCTTGCCGCATAGGCGATCCATTGCGATTCATTCCTGGAGTCAACAAGAGGCAGAATGAGGCGGGCCTGCTCCCTGGTGATGGTGCCCTCTTTAAAGGCCTTATCGGTGAGGGAGTGGCGGTGGAAGCCCTCGGCGAGCCTTATGAGCTGGCGGGTCTGGGCCATCGAGAAGCCGCAGCGCTCCCCGGCGTAGTCCTCGATGAACTGATAGCCGAGAAGGCAATGGAGCCGCCTCTCGTCCATTGCCCGCAGGAGCATCCCTGTCGCCACGTCGAGCCTCTGTCGGATTGAAGCGGCCCTGATGAGGCGATTCGCAATCGCCCTGGCGGAGCCCCCGGCCTCTCTTTCCGTCCGGACCTCTTCCAGCCACGATGGGAAATGGATGCTCCAGGGCAGCTCCCAGGGAGAGCCGCCGGTCTGCTCCCCGCCGGCCTCGTCGGGATCGCTGATGCGACGGTTTCCCATCCTCCTCTTTAAAAGAGGCACCCGGGAGAAGAGGGGGCGGTTCCCCTCGGCATCTAGCGCCGGAAGCTCCGGAGCGGCTTCCCCCGAGGCCAGGAAGTTTGCAAGGAGCGCCTCCACAAAGCCTGAGAGCGGCCCGTCATAATGCTCCCTGTCCCTGAAGAGGGACAGGGCGAAATCCCAGGTGAGGGCAAGTGAGGGCGCCACGCTGAAATACATCATCGTGCCCCCGTCACCGTCTTCGGAAGCATCGGCGGAAGGGGCCGCCAATGCGGCACTCCCAGAGGCGAGGGCCCTTTTCACTTCCCGCTCAAGACCGCACAGGGATCGCACCTCTGCAACGGCGAGCCACCAGGACTCGTTCTGAGGCGTGATGACCCTCGAGAGAGATCTCAGGGCGCTCTTCGCGATTTTTCCCTCAAGATAAGCCTCCCGGGTGAGGGGGAGCACCTTGAGGAGCCGGAAATTGTGCATCAGCTCCGACGCGGTGCGCCCCGAGAACGAGAGATGCTCCGTGGCGAAGACTCCCATGGAGCGGTATCCTAACTGATCAACCCCTTTCGTTTTAAGAGTGACAAGAAGGCCCCCAAGCACAATGTCCAGCGCCTGGCGGCCGCGGACTGCCTCACAGAGGGTGAAATCGATCCGTGATGCCCGCTCATCCCTGTCGATTGAGCCGAAGGTGATGTCCCCGGTGAGCCTTTCCGCTTCGGGGATGAGGCCTTCCCTGGTGATTTTGACGAGGTGCTCAGGCCTGCAGGGCCCCTCCGCGGGAAGCTCATAAGGCTCCGGGAGGAGGAGCATATCCTCGCAGTCCTGTGAAGAAAGCGAATCACCGAGGTGAAGAAGCTCTTCTTCATCAGGGAGGAACATATTGGAGATAGAATGGGTCTCATGTGTATCCATGATTATATGATATCATAACGATGATGAAATATCAAATAAGGCACCCTTTAAAAACCTTATCACTGCAACGATAAAAGGCCATTGCTGGATGCCCTCCAGAGGGCCTGAAAGGGGCGAAGAGGTCAAAAATGACTCCGAGAGCCATCAATCGTCGGCCAGCGAAGAACCAGGCCCCTTCCCATGGGGTTCAGATCCTGTCTGCCGCCGGGCGGAATGTTTTTTGGGTTGAAAAGATTTATGAGGCAGCATTCAAAGCGCTCGCGGTAACATTGCCCTTAAATTTTTAAGCGGAAAACGGTCATGTGAAGTGAGCGTCTACAGTCCCTCGTAGAGGGAGAGCATCTTCTCCATGGCCTTCATGCCCATTATGGCCGCATCGCGCTGCGGGAGCGACATGGCGTTCCACTGCTTCATCTGGTTTACCCTCTCGGCTTTCTGCTCTTTCGTGCCCCAACGGCTTTTCTCGGCGAGCTTCATCAGGGCCTCGCTGTAGCCTTTGTCACGGTGCTTTATGCAGTTGTCCAGCTTGTATCTGATATCCTGGAGCTTTTTCGAGGGCTCCTTCTTGTCCTTTGCCTCATCAGCCTGCTTTTTCTCATCGGCCGCCTTTGCTTCGCCGGCACCGGGCTTTTCTCCGCCGGCCTCTCCCCGCTCTGCCTCTGATGAACCGGGCTTCCCGTTCTCAGGAGCTTTTTTCGCCGCATCTCCTGAAGCCTTGTCATCCTTCGGTCTGAGCCAGCCCAGGCCCAGGTCGCCGCCTGGCTTTTTCTTATTCCCCGGCTCTTCTTTCCCCGTGGTCTCCCTCGAGAGGCTCACGGCATCACGGGGAGAAGCGGGAGCATCTTTGCCCGGTGTCTTCTTTTTCTCCGATGGTGACTCAGTGACGGGCTTTATTGAGTCCGCCATTTCTGCTCTCTGCGGCGCCTCCTGCGTGCGGGCCGGGGCGGCGCTGATTTCTTTCACCGTGCTGCTGTCATCCTGTGCCATAAGCTCACCTCATTACGGGGAAATTGCTCTTCACCTCATTATACCATCTGGCAGGAGAGCTTTACAGCCTGATTATTTTAACAATGTAAAACTATTGCTTCACTTTGTAAAAAGATTGAAGAGGCTTTTTTCTTCTAGTATCCTATTCCGGCATCGCAGTAATAATCGTCATAGCTGCTCTCAAGGCCGCCGTCGCAGAAGCTCCCCTCATCGCCCGATGAGGAGCTCCGGGGTACCGGACAGGGAAAAATGACAGGCAACACTGCAGCAATGAGGATGCCAAGAACTATGAAGCCCGGGATCACATTGCAGATTTCCTCGTACCCGGAAAAGAAAGCCAAATACAATACCAGGCTGATCAACAGGAAAGCCATGACGCCTGCAAAGGTTTTGCCGAGCGATCTCCATATGCCGGCGATCTCCTTGTTGATCTCCTTGCCGATCTGTGAGTTTTCCATGTTCGCGCCTCCTTTCTTGACCTGTCTCCATTATAGCAGTGATGGCGCTTTCCGTATGTGCTGCAGGGCACCTGATCGCTCTTCCTCCTGCTGATGCGAGTGCTGGAGATACTTGCCTGCGGGGAGAGCGGGAGTCTCGTGAGTCTCAGGGGCAGATTGGCAGAAACCCATAAGGTGTGAAAGAGGCATACGATCTGCCGGCCAGGGGACTTCTCATCGCCCGGGCGCCCTTCCTTCAAGAAGCACAAGGGCTTCCATGAGCACCTTGAAATCATTCCCTTGCTCCCGGCCTGCATGGTGCCTGATCAGGGGGAGGCTGGCCCGGTCGCCGAGCCTTGCCAGCACGAGGGCGGCGTAGGCTCGGTCCGAGCAGTTCAGATCCATCTCCCGGTGCTCAGTGTGGAACGCTGCCATTCCCCCCGGCTCAGTCTCTTCTTCTTTCCTGATGTGCCTGAGGGGAACCTCGTCCCTGAGGACCTGGCGAATCGCGTTGATGGCCTGGCCGCTGCCTAAAGCCTCGAGATTTAGAAAAGCTATATAGCGGCTCACCTTTCTGGGGTGGGAAAGCGCGCTCATGGCAAGCCCGGGGATCACCGCTGTGAGCGCGGCTTCATCAATGGACTCCCATCTCTTCCCGTACTGCTGATCGCCAAGAATCCACCGTGCCGCCCCTTTCAACGCCAGGGGATCACCGGCAGCCTCAGCCACGGCCCCGGAGAGCGATGCCCTGTCAATTGAGGGGAGCAGCTTTTCCAGGATAATGCCCTCAAAGCCGAAGGTAAGGTTCCACGAGTTCTCATGAACGCCGAGGAGCTTGAAAAAAAGCAATGCTCTTGAAAGGAGATCACCGGGAATGGAGCCGAGGACTGCTGCCGCCTGCTCCTCGGAGGCTGCGCAGGAGAGGGCTCCTTCAACCCCGGGGGGCATGAGCTCATACTGGCTTTTCAGGATGAAAATCCTGGCCCGCTCCTGGGCCATCGAGAGCTCAAGCTCCTCCAGGGCCTGGCGGTGCCCATGGCCTGCAAGCCAGCGGCTCAATGCAAGTCCGCTTTCCGCCGTGAGCATGCCGTCGCCTTCCCAGCCATCCCACCTCAGGCTCTGCCCATGATGCATGGTGACGCTTGCCAGGCACCGGCCTTCCCTGAGAAATTGAATCTGGCATGTGCCCATGCACATGCAGTGGAAGTTGCTCCTCTGCTCGTCAATCTCTATCATGGCAATCGCCTCACTCACCTGGAAGGGGTCATTCACCGCGACCGGCGGGCCTTCATTGAATGATTCAGAAATGATGATCTGCGTGGCGTCCCTGATCGCGCTCTTGAGAAGGCTTCCCCATGAATAGACAATCCTGCAGTGCGGGTTGAGGCGGCGGAAAGTGGACTCATCCCTGGAAGAAAGGGGATTTTCTCTTATGCGGATCTCCCTGAGCGAGGGAATGCTGTTCAAGGGGAGCTTCAGGCTGCCCTTGTTTGTTACGGTGAGACCCTTCAGTTTCCTGTGGCCGGAAAGTGCTGAAATATCTGAAATACTGTCGGCCCACAGGTCACATTCCTCGAGATTATCAAGATGGGCGGCCCATGGTATATCGACGAGCCCCCTGCATTCCCCGATGCTGAGAATCAGGAGCCGCGTGAAATGCCTCATCGCCTCGAAACCTTTCAGGTTTCCGTATGCCTCCAGATGCCTGAGATTGCAGCAGCCCTGCAGGTAGGCCAGATCAAAGTCGGCGCCGGCATAGTTGTCGATATGGAAATAAAGGAGATCCCTGAGGTCCCCGAGGGCATGGAAGTCCATGAAGGCCCGGCAGGAGCTGTGACTTAAGAAAAGCGAGCGGAGCGGCACGGGAAGGGAGGGAAAAGGAAGGAGCCGCAGAGGAGGCTCAAGCACATTGAAAGCAAGCAAGGTATGATTCGGGTCTGCAAGCCTGAAAAGTTCCTCCAGGCAGGGCTCCCAGCTGCTGAACATGATGCCGGCGAGGGGCCTTCCCGTGCCGCGGGGAAACCGGGTCACAAGCTCCCGGACCCGGTCGCGCTGGGGCCCCAGGCCTGCCGTAATCACTGCCGGAACGACCTGCCCTCCAGGAAGCTCCCGGTAGAGTATACCCTCTTCCCTGCGGAAAATGAAGCGGTACTCGCCGGGCTCGCCGAGGGTCATGAAGAAGCCTCCCATCTGGAGCATGTCGCCGGGCTCAGGCCGGTCAAAGGAGCTTCCCACCTTGGTGACTGACGCCTGCGCTTCCTGCCCGTCAATTGTGAAAGAATACACGGCCGCACCTCATTTCCTGTTATTCGTCCATTCCCGGCGAGCTCCCGGGAGATGTGCCGCGGGGTGATCTGTGAGGCCTCCTGTATTATACCCGGAGTCTCCTGGAAAGTAAACTGCCTGCTGGTCATCGCCAGCCCGTTGGGTTCCCCTTCGGTGAGGTAGAGGACCTTTTGGGGACCGCCATTAGTAAGGAGCATCTTAATCAAGTGCCGGTCGTTGCTGAAACGAGGGGCCAAGGCATTTAGCCTTGCGGCACCTCTTCGGCGACTTTCTGAATCATCCTGTCGAAATCCACGAAAAAACTTACACATTGGGGCAGGAAGCCCCGCCGTCTCGTTTCTTCAATGCGTCGCGAGAACTGAGAGGACATACCGGGCTCAATCTCCGCGGCACGCCGAAAGAACTCAGCATCGCTGTCGAGCAGAGATCGTGCCAGTCCTATGGCTTCTTCCACATATCCGAGCGTATGATCAATGTTTTTAAACAGGATGGGCAAGGCTCTTTCCACATCACAGTGGCTCCGGTAGAGCCACAGGGACTTATAAGCGTAAAGACGCACATCCGAGCGTGAATGTCCAAGCATATCATAGGGGACCTTTTCAGTTGCGTCGAGCTCCTCCCGGCCCTGGAGAATCTCCAGGCAGGCCAGCAGGGGAAACGCTCGAAAAGAACCCTGATAACGCAACGGCAGGTCTTGTTGAAGCGCATTATAAGCCTTCTCAGCCTGGTCGGCAGACTTCCAGGCCCGCCTCAGGGCGGAGCATGCCTGCTGTTCAGAGAGAATGCTCCAGTAGCGGGTGACGAGATAAAGGCATGCAAAGGCTATGTGATCAAGCTCGGGATTGACCTTGAAGCCTGCCCATATCAGGGGGCCGCTTCCGCTCTCCACAAATTCTATTGGCGAATTATCCCCGGACCATCCGGTCTCATAAATTTGCAGCAGGTTCTTCAGTGCCTGATCCGGATGAAATGTCTTGTACATCACTTTCTCTGGCCGGCGGCGCTCTCCTTGCCGGCTGAAACGCACCTGAGATCCTTTATCCAAAGCACGCATGACGGAGGTTTCATCGATGATTCTCATAAGAACCTTCTCCCCGTGGACACAGGGAACCGTAGAGATATGCAGGTAGAACTCCTTGCTGTCGTGGCGAAGATGGATCAGGCCGTCTTGAGGGACTCTCCTCTCTGCGATGTCCATATCAGCAATAATCTTGATACGTGCAACCATCGGTATCTGAATGTGCTTTGGAGGTTCTATTACATCGTGGAGCACGCCGTCCACACGGTACATCACACGCACTCTCTTCTGCTCCGGCTCTATGTGAATATCGGTAGTTTTATCGTTGATCGCCTGAGAGATGATGAGGTTCACCACACGGACGATTGGTGCCTCATCCATGAGCTCCTTAAGTTTGTCGAGCGCAATCTCCTCTTCAGCGGCATCTTCAACCTCAGCAGGACTGAAATCCATTGCACTGATGTCAGTGACTCCAAATTGCCTGTGTATCGCCTTTTCAATCGCCTCTTCAGCAGCTATGACCGGTTCAATGTCAAAGCCCGTAATGAGCCCTATATCATCGACCGCCTTGACGTTCAGGGGATCAGCCATCGCCAGTGTTAACCTGTTATTCTTCTGTGCGATTGGAATCACTTTATATCGATGAGCAAGATGCTCTGGAATCGAGCGGGAGATCGCACTGTCAAGCTCGAAGTTGTCGAGGTCAACAAAATGGACTCCCATATGCTTTCCTATAACCTCTGTGATATCATTCTCCGTGACAAATCCCATGCTGACGAGAATCTTCCGGACAGGCTCATTGACCTTTGCGGCCAGATCAGACGCTTCTTGAAACTGCTGCTCTGTGACAAGGCTATGCTCCACTAGAAGCGCCCCGATTTCCTTCTTCATTGATCTGTTACCCACAGCCTATAAGAAAAGAAAGAATTTATAATTCTCAGCTCAGCTCACTCTCAATGACTCTTCCAACGTGGCTATCCCTGAAGGAAAAAGAGAAAGACTTTGCTTTTCTGCCTGCCCACAAGTGTAGCAGAAAGAGGCCATCAATGCAAGATTTTTTGCTGAACACAATGAAAGCTGCCCATTTTCTTTTTGGTCTTTTCATGATACTATAAAGGTGATTTCAGAAAGGAGCCCCCCGCGATGGAGATAACCGGCAGCACTGCGATGAAACCGTCGGAAGGCCCGAGGTTCCAGCCCCTCAACAGGGAGGCTTTTGAGAGGGCTTCGGAAGCGCCCGACACTGCCTCACCCTGCGAGATCTTTGAACAAGGGGCGGAAAACTCCTGCACAACAAAGGCATCAGCGAAGAGCATCTTCACCAGTGAAGCGCCGTCGTCTTCCCTACCCCCCGGTACCGGCGGCATTGCCCGGTCTCACCGCCAGTGGACCGTCCTTTACTATGCCAACGGGAACTGCGACCTCCAGCAAGACATCGAGGAAAGCGTGAAAAATCTCGAATCGATGGGGAGTGACGACAGGATCGCCTTTGCCGCCCAGGTGGCCCATGGCGACCAGGGAGGCACCACCGAGAGGATTCTTCTTAAAAAGCCCACGTGGATGGGAATGAAGAAAAACTCCGAGGTCCTGGAAAACCTGGGGAGCACCAACATGGCCCACCCGCAGGTCCTCAAGGATTTCATCAGCTGGGGCATGAAGCGCTTTCCCGCCGAGCACTATGCCGTGATTCTCAGCGGCCATGGGATGGGCTTCATAGGCTCCATGCCCGACGAGGTCCATGATGACATTCTTCTCACCCCCGAGCTCAAATCAGCCCTGGACACGGCAGTGAAGGAGAGCGGCCGCAGGATTGACATCCTGGGCTTTGACTCCTGCCTGATGGCCAACGCCGAGACTGCTTACGCGGCCAGGGATGCCGCCGATTTCCTCGTAGGCTCCGAGGAGGTCCTCGTGAGCGGGAACTGGGACTACCGCGCCTTTGCGGAAAAGATGAAGGAAGAGGCCAGCGGCGACGGCCTTACCGTAGGCGAAGCCCTGGAGGCCATGGTGAAATCGCAGTACAACGGCACCCTTCTTACCTCATCGATCATAGACTGCCGCCAGATGCCGGGATTTGCCGGAAAGCTCAAGGATTTTTCCGAGAAGCTCCTTGCCACGCCCGCCTCTCCCTCAGCCGTGAGGCGCGCCTTCAGGGAGGCCCAGCACTACTGCCAGCCTGCCATACTGGCCCAGGCGGCCAATGGCGATATCAACACAAAGCCCATGGATCAGATGCGCGACGTCATCTCCCTGGCACTTTCCGTGATGAAAAGAGGGGAGATAGACGATGGCCCCCTCAAGAGCTCGGCGCGGGACCTCGCGAAGTTCATCGCCGACAAGGTGGTGATCTTTGAGATGCACAGAAAGAACTCCGGCCTTGGCGAGTCGTCGGGGATGTCCCTTTACGCCCCTGCCGGCGAGGCTGAGAAATACGCCGATTACTATTCCGGGAAGATCTCCCTCGGCCAGGACACCGGCTGGGGCAAGGTGATAAGAAAATACGGCCTCTGAACAGGTGGTGAAGGCTCTGGCAACATCACGCTCTTCTCACGCTCTTCTACCTTCTCACCCATGAAGATCCCGGGAGCTTCGGTTTTTCCTTTCCCCCTGTCAGGAAATTCAGCGGCAATGTGCCCCCTTTGCTTGAATCCATAATCGCCAGGTGTTTCATGAGAAACCCTGATGACCGCTACCAGGAGATGGCGTGCCTCAAGGACGACATTGAGGCGCTGAGGCTGAGCATGCAAGCCGTTGACGGCGGCTCGGGAGGTGATCCGCCCTCCCTCGTGATGATTGTTATCGGGGTGCTTGTATTTTTATTCTCACCGCTTATTTTCTTACCAGCCATGGCGGTCAAGGTCACTGCGGTAATAGCAATTGGAGCTATTCTTTCGGTGGTTCTTTCCGGCCTGTTGAGTAAGAGAGCCATTGCTCACTGAGCTCAAGAAGGATATTATGAAGGAAACCTCATTAATACTTGCTATATCAGCTCTGTTCATGGCACCTGCCGTGCCGGCTATCGAATATGGCTACAAGGTGAGCGCCGATGCGAAGGTCTTCACGGTTACCTGCGATCTCCCCCTCATGGCGACCGGTAATTATTGGTGCAGCTATGATTCCGTCCAGGGCTGATAGAGGGAAATGACCCGCGGCAGTGACCGATGGCGCGTAATATTTCCTCGTCTGGAGGAGCATGGTACCGTTCTGAAGAAACTATTCACAGTTCTCCATAATACAGAGAAAAAGGTTCTCTCCCTTTTACTTACCTGGAACTGCCCTTTATTTGACACAGACTCTCAAAGCGCTTCTGAAATTGAAAAGTCTTCAGCATGAGGGGGAACCATGGGGATAAGGCTCTTAAAAGCTTCTGGCGGTCTTCCGCCTCTTGCAGGCAGCGTGAGATAATGAAAGGAGGTGCCCCTCATAAGCAATTATCAATGCTTCGGGAAGGAATGATACATAGGATTAAATAAACAGGAAAGGCGGAATAAAATGACGCAAGCCGCTCAACTAGAGAAACTGTCCCTTGACCTGGGCAGCGGGGTGAAGCTGGAACTGGTGAAGTGCCCTGCGGGAAAGTTCATGATGGGCTCTCCTGAAACGGAAAACGGCCACAGTGTTTATGAAGGGCCCCGCCACGAGGTGAATTTTACCGAGCCCTTCTATATGGGAATCTATCCCGTGACGAGAGAGCAGTGGGTCCAGGTAATGGGAGGCGACCCCAGCGAAGGATCGAAGCACCACAAGGCCCGTTTCCTCCAGCCTGAGCACCTGGGCAAAATGGTGGAAGGCGATCCGAGCCAGTTCCCCGGCAAGCCCACCCAGCCCGTGGACAGCGTGAGCTGGAAGGACGCCCAGGAGTTCTGCAAAAGGGTGAGCGCCCTGACGGGCAAGAAGGTTCACCTGCCCAGCGAGGCGGAGTGGGAATATGCCTGCCGCGCCGGTTCGACAGCCCGCTTCTGCTTCGGCGACGATCCCGCGTGCAAAGAACTCACCGAATACGCCTGGTTCACCGCCAACAGTAATGATTACACCTATCCCGTGGGCCAGAAGAAGCCCAATGATTGGGGAATATATGACATGCACGGCAACGTGGTGGAGTGGATGCAGGATGGGCTTCACTATACCTATGAAGGAGCGCCCACCGACGGGAGCTCCTGGGAGGCCAATCACAAAATAACCCCATCAGGTGAATGCCGCATGATGCGTGGCGGCTGCAATAACAGCCACGGCGAAGGCTGCCGTTCCGCCGGCCGCGACTGGGGGCCAAAAAAGAACCGCTGCGGCGACGTGGGCTTCCGCGTGGCGGCTTCGATGTGATGATACCCGGGGGCTCAAGCTCTCTGCCCCCGTTTTTTTCCCGGCAGTTCTCCCCATGCCAGGACCATTACAAGGTCCTGGCATGGATTTCTTGACACGGCCCTCTCTCTGTGCTACTATTGTGTGGTGATAACACTATCATTCTCCTGATCCAGCATCACAATGTACCAAATACCAAGGAGCCGCCATGACCAAGAAAGAATACGACGCCTCGCATTATGAGCATCCCTCCGTCACCGTTGACATGGTGATATTCACCATCCAGGACGACGAGCTGAAAGTGCTCCTTGCGAAGAGAAAGAACTGGCCCTACAAGGACCGCTGGGCCATTCCCGGCGGCTTCGTAAGAATGAAGGAGTCCCTTGATGACGCCGCAAAGCGCGAGCTTTACGAGGAGACCCACGTGAAGGATGTCTACCTCGAGCAGCTCTATGCCTTCGGTGATCCGAAGCGCGACCCCAGGACAAGGGTCATCACCATCGCTTACTATGCCCTCGTGAAATCAGAGGATCTCACGATACTCGCCGATACCGACGTGAAAGATGTGAAATGGCACTCGACGGCAAAGCTCCCGAAGCTCGCCTTCGACCATGAGAAGATTGTCAGCTTTGCCCTCAGGCGCCTCCGCTCCAAGATACTCACGTCCAACATCTCCTTCCAGCTCCTGCCTGAGCATTTCACCCTCACGGAGCTCCAGAAAGTCTATGAGACTGTGCTGGGGAGGCCGCTCGACAAGCGGAATTTCAGGAGAAAAGTCCTCTCCCTTGGCGTGATAAAAGAGACTGAGGAGAAGAAGCTCGAGGGGCGCCACAGGCCCGCCCAGCTCTTCACTTTCAACCCGGAGGCCGACCTGGACTGAGCCAGCGGCTTTCCGGTGAAGCTCTATGCTCAGAGAGGCATCGGCACTCCCAGGTACTCGAAGGCGGGAGCCGTTGCCACCCTTCCCCTGTTGGTCTTGTCGATAAAGCCGAGCTGCAGCAGGTAAGGCTCGTACACTTCCTCTATGTTCTCCGGCTCTTCGCCCAGCGATGCGGCGATGGTTTCAATTCCCACGGGCTTGCCCCTGAACTTCACCACCAGGATCTCCAGGAGCTTCCTGTCAACGGAATCAAGGCCATGCCTGTCAATCCCGAGCTGCTCTAGAGCATGGCGGGCAAGCGTGATGGTGATTGTGCCGCCGCCTTTCACCTCGGCGAAATCGCGGAGACGCCGGAGAAGCCTGTTGGCGATGCGGGGCGTCCCCCGGGAGCGGCCTGCAATCTCGACGGCCGACTCATCCTCCAGTGAGACGCGGAGTATCCTGGAGGCCCTCGAAACAATCTGCCTCAGGTGGGCCGCCTCGTAGAATCCCATGGAAAAGATGATGCCGAAGCGCGCCCTGAGAGGCGACGATATGGCGCCTCCCCTGGTGGTGGCGCCTATGAGCGTGAAGCGGGGGATGTCGATCTTGATGGGCCGGGCAGCTACTCCCTTGCTCATCACGCGGTCAAGGGTGAAGTCCTCCATGGCGGGATAGAGAATCTCCTCGATGGGCCTCCTGAGGCGGTGAATCTCGTCAATAAAGAGGACATCGCCCTCTTTCAGGGATTTCAGGGTGATGATGAGGTCTATGGGGCGCTCGATGGCGGGGCCCGACGTGGAGCGGAGGTTCCTGCCGAGCTCGCGGGCAATGATGGCGGCGAGCGTCGTCTTTCCCAGGCCCGGTGCGCCGTAAAGGAGCACGTGATCGAGGGCCTCTCCCCTTTTCAGGGCCGCCTCCAGGAATACTTTCAGGTTTTTCTTTATGGATTCCTGGCCGATGTACTCTTCAAGGGTCCTGGGCCTTATGGACTCGTCATAGGCCAGCTCGTCATCGAGGGGCTTTGTTGAGAGGAGGCCCCCCGTATTGCGGCGCTCATCCTTCATTCATTCCTCCCGAGGATTTCGAGTGACCGGGCCAGGAGCTCCTCAGAGTCCATGGATTTCTTCCCCGCCTTTTTCAGGACCTTGCCGACGGCCTTCCTCGCCTCGGCGCCTGTGAGGCCCAGGTCCACCAGGGCCGCCACGACGTCTTCGGCGCCTCCCCCCCCGCGGGGCTTCCCGATACCTGCCAGGGCAATGAGCTCCCCCTTGTCTTTCAGCTCAAAGATGACGCGCTCGGCAATCTTGGGTCCCACCTTGGGAATCTTCTTAAGGAGTGCCAGGTCACCGCTGAGGATGGCGTGGGCCAGTTCGGGGGCCTCCACCGAGGAGAGCATCGCCATAGCCATCCGGGGGCCGATATTTTTCACCGCGAGGAGCAGCAGGAAGAGCTCCCGTTCATCCTCTGTAAAGAAGCCGAAGAGCTCAAGCCGCTCCTCTGAAGAATGGAGCCACGTAAAGATCCTGGCCTTCTGCCCCGCGGCAACGGGGAGCCCAAGGGGCCTCACGGGCACTGTCACCGCGAAGCCCACGCCGCTCACATCCATGACGACGGTGCCGTTTTTTATGGAATCAATGATACCGTTGAGATGAGCTATCATCTGATATCTCCCGTCTCGAGATGGAAAAGATGGCAGAGCGCCGTGGCAAGGGCATCGGCCACGTCGTCGGAGCCCTTGATTTTCTCCAGGCCGAGGTGAAGTTTCACGACTTCCTTCACGTCGCTCTTCGAAGCCCTTCCATAGCCCGCGAGGCTGCCCTTTACCTGGAGAGGAGTATATTCCTTTACGGGGAGCGAGCTCTGGGCCGCCGCAAGGAGGATCACTCCCCGGGCTTCGCCTACCAGGAGGGCGGTTTTCGTATTCTTATTGAAGAAAAGGAGCTCCTGGGCCATCACGTCGGGCCTCTGCTCCTCGATAACCTCGAGGAGAGCGCGGTGGAGAATGGCAAGGCGCTGCTCCCTCGGGGTGTCCTTGTCGGTCTTGATGCATCCGTACGCGACTGCCTCGATAGTGCCATTCTTTGATGAAATGACACCGTAGCCCGTACGGGCTGTGCCGGGATCAATGCCGAGAATCACCATAGGTCAGGCTCCAAGCTTATCCATTATTTCTCTGGGGATGTCAAAATTCGCATACACCTGCTGCACATCATCGAGCTCTTCGAGCTCCTCCATGAGCCTCAGCACATTCGCGGCATCATCTTCCTTCACCTGCACGGTGTTCTGAGGGATCCACGTGATTTCCGCCGACTCGTAGGCAATCTTCTTATCGTCGAGGGCAGCGCGGACTGCGCTCAGAGCGGCCAGTTCCGTCACTATCTCGAAGCCGTCGTCGGTATTCTGGAGGTCTTCGGCGCCGGCTTCAAGAGCTACGGTCATAAGCGTGTCCTCGTCAACGGCTCCGCCGCTTATGACAATAAGGCCCTTCTTCAGGAACATCCAGGCCACGCACCCTGTCTCGCCAAGGCTGCCGCCGTTCTTTGTAAAGATACGCCTCACTTCGGCCGCCGACCTGTTCCTGTTGTCGGTGGCGATCTCCATGATGAGGGCCACGCCTGCAGGGCCGTAGCCCTCGTAAATGAACTCCTCGTAGTCCGTTGAGCCTGACCCTGAGGCTTTCTCTATGGTGCGCTTGATGCTGTCGGCGGGCATGTTCACGTCCCTGGCCCTGCCGATTGCCACCTTGAGGCGGAAATTGTTATCGGGATCGGGGCCTCCTTCTCTCACGGCCATATGGATCTCCTTGGAGACCTTGGTGAAAAGCTTTCCGCGGAGTGAATCCATCTTCCCCTTCTTTATCTTGATATTGTGCCATTTTGAATGACCCGACATTGGAAACCTCCCTTTAGTAGAACATTATCTCCCTTATCCCCGGGGAAAAGCGATCTGCACCTTTCTGCTCCCTGCACTTCCCGGGGCCATGTGCCCCTTGAGCCTTTCCAGAAGCTTCAGGAAGCTCCATAAAAGGATATGAGCATCCATGCTCTTCTCATCGCCGGGCCAGGTCTCCCGTGCTGCCCTCTCGAAATGAGAGGCAAGATCTTTATAATGGGGCGTCTCTATGGCAAGGGTGAGCTCTTCCACCCCGTCTTCAAGCGAAATTGAGAGGTCGGTGCCCTCGGGGAGCCTGGTGAAAAGATAGGTGACAAGGCAGTAAAGAGCGTCACGGGCATCTTCCTCGAATGCCGTGACCTCGGAGCACGAGGGAGGATAGTCCTGTTCAACGTTCATACCGCGCCTTTCGGCATAATAAACAGTGTACAATATCGCTTCCTTCAGAAGCCCGGTAAAATCGACAGGTTTCAGTGCCGCGTCGCAGGCCTTCCAGAGGAATCCCATCTTTCTGATGGTATCCCGTGAGCGCCTGGAATTGCCCTCGATCTCCTTCAGCTCTTCCATAAGAGTGTCATCAAGCTCCTGGGCTTCCAGGGCAAGCTGGGAATAGCCCATGATGCCTGTCAGATAATTGTTGAGCTCATGGACATGGACTCTCACCACGGTAATCTGGTATGCCTTCCTGGCAAGCCTGAGAAAATACTCCTCTCCTGTAAAGGCCCGATCGCTCATCTGATGGTTCTTTCCCGCCGTCTGGCGCTATGGATAAAGACGGGAGAGCATTCTAGGATAGGGAATGCTCTCCCTGAGGTGCTCCAGCCCGCAGATCCATGTGATGGTCCGCTCTATCCCGATACCAAATCCGCTGTGGGGCACCGACCCGTATTTCCGAAGGTCCAGGTACCACTGGTATGCTTCTATCGGGAGGCCGTGCTCCTCGATTCTCTGCCTGAGAAGGCCGTAATCATCAATTCGCTGTCCCCCGCCTGTGATCTCGCCATATCCCTCGGGCGCGAGCATGTCAACGCAGAGGGCGAGATCGGGCCGCCCGGGATCGGGCTTCATGTAAAAGGCCTTGCACTTCACGGGGTAGCGGTGGACGAAGAAGGGCCTGTCAAACTTCTTTGAGAGGACTGTCTCATGCTCGGCGCCCAGGTCCTCGCCCCAGGGCAGCTCTACGCCTTCGGACTTCAGCAGTTTTATGGCTTCCTCGTAGTGAACCCTCGGGAAGGGAGCCTTCACGTTCTCAAGCGCCGAGGTGTTCCGCTCAAGGGTTTCCAGGTCCTGCCTGCGCCGCTCCAGAACCCTGGCGACGACGTAGGAGAGCATCTCCTCCTCGACCCTCATGTCCTCGTCGAGATCAGCGTAGGCCATCTCCGGCTCGAGCATCCAGAACTCCATCAGATGCCTTCTGGTCTTGGACTTTTCAGCCCTGAAGGTGGGGCCGTAACAATAGACCTTTCCGAAGGCCATGCAGTTGGCTTCATTGTAAAGCTGGCCGCTCTGCGAGAGGTAAGCTTTCTTGTCAAAGTAATCGGTCTCAAAGAGTGTTGTGGTGCCCTCGCAGGCGGCAGGGGTGAGGATGGGGGTGTCAATCCTGATGAAGCCGTCGCCCTGGAGGTAGTCTTCGCACGCTCTCACGATCTCGTTGCGGATCCGCATGATGGCCTGCTGTTTCGAGGATCGGAGCCAAAGGTGGCGGTTGTCCATGAGGAAGTCAACGCCATGCTCCTTGGGGGTAATAGGGTAATCTTCCGCCACCTGGATGAGTTCCACGTCGGTGACTGTCATCTCGTAGCCGCCGGGGGCTCGGGCATCCTGCCGCACGCTGCCCGTGACCACCAGGGAGCTCTCCTGCGTGGCTTTCAATGCCTTCTCAAAGGCCTCACCGGGGAGCTCTGATTTCACCGCCACGGCCTGGATGGTCCCGGAGCCGTCGCGGATCTGGAGAAACACGATCTTTCCACTTGAGCGTTTCTTGTAAAGCCAGCCCTTGATGGTCACCACAGCGCCCTCATGGGCACCTATGGCGCTGATCCTTACCACGGGGGGAGCGAGGGTATCTGACAAGGCACACCTCCTGAACTATGATGATAATAGGCTGCTGCCGGGGTTCCGTCTTACGGAGAGTTGCTGTGCAAGCGCCTTCTTGCTTCGAGCTCGTTGGGGCAGATGTCCAGGGCCTTTTTCCAGGCTTCCTCGGCCTTCTCACGCATCCCTCTTGCATAGTAGATGTCTCCCAGGATGATATAGGCATCGGCATTGAGGGAGTCGATCTCCAGGACCCTGTAAACTTCGCGGAGAGCCCGTACATACTGCCCTGCCTGGAAATAGGTGTTGCCGATGTTGAGCCTTATGTAAAGCGAGTCGGGATCGATCTTGAGGGCCTCACGGAACCTCTTTATGGCCTGGGCTGTCTCCCTTTTCCTGAGGTGGAGGTTTCCCAGGCTCACGAGGGCTTCAACGGACTTGGAATTGACCGAGAGGGCATGGGAAAGCAGCTGCTCGGCCTCCTTCAATTCCCCGCACTCCATCAGGATGTTGGCGAGAAGTATGGGAGTCTCCTCCATCCTGGGCTCAAGCGAGAAAGCGCTTCTGAGTATGGTGACGGCCTGCTGCCTTTCGCCCCGCCTGGCCAGGGCATATCCCAGGTTGAAGAGGGCCTCGGGAGAGGTCGGCGAGATCCTGATGGCCTTTCTCAGCTCGGTGATGGCAATGTCAAGCCAGCCCTGGTACATGTAAACAAGCCCCAGGTTGATATGGGTCCGGGCATAGGTCGGGTTGATTTTCAGGCACCACTTGAGGACTTCCACAGCCTGGTGGAACTCGCCAAGGTAAAAGAAGATGAGGGCCCGCAGGTTGAGGGCTTCCACATGGTGGGGTCTCAGCTTCAGAATCCTGTCGAGCTGCCTGAGGGCTTCCCCGTATTTTTCCATTTCGACATAAGCCTCGGCAAGGCTCAGGTTCAGCTCCAGGTCGTCGGGCGAGAGGCTCAGGGCTTTTTTCCAGGTCTGGAGGGCTTTTTCATACTCCTCCTGCTGGAAGTGCGAGAGGCCCAGGTAATAGTAAACCTCCAGAGAGAGGGGATCGTGCTTTATGACATTCTGCAGGTGCTTGCGGGCTTTCTCGTATTTTCCCTTGTCTATGTAGGCAATGCCCAGCTCAAGGTGCCCTTCCACGTTCTGCCTGTCAATGGATACGGCGCTCTGCCACTCTTTCATGGCTTCGTCGAGCATCCCCTTTTCCTGGAGCTGCCGTCCCCTGGCAAGATGATTCTCCAGCCTCCGCTCTTTCAGCTGGGGGAAGATCCTTATGATTTTCGGAGATTCCTTGATAAAAGTGTTTTTCATAGGAATGGCTTCACTTTATAGTCCCCAGGGCGTCATAGGCCGACACGGCCTCTATTCCTGCCTCCACTATGTCTCCCGGAGACGGCACCGGGCCTTCGCTGTGCTCCTTCGTTTTCAGGAGCACCACGCCATCGACGTCGGGGCTGTCCCACTCTGACCTGCCGATAAAGGCTATGTCATGGAGCATGAGTTTTCCCCTATTAGGATTCCCCAATTCTGCCGTAATTCCTTTTAAAAATGCCGTGTCTTGCTGTTCCCTCTTTTTTTCGATCATCACGGCCACCGTTTTGCCAAGCCTCTCATAGTTCACTTCCCCTGCAATCTTCCTTTGAAGCCTCATCGCCGCATCGTGGCGCCTCTCCTTTTCCCTGCCGGGGACATTGTCCTCATAGGAGTAAGCGCGGGAGCCCTCCTCCCGGGAGTAAGAAAAAAAGCCCGCCCTGGCAAGACGGGCATCTCTCAGGAAATCCAGGAGCTCCTGGAAGTCCTGCTGAGTCTCGCCGGGAAAGCCGGTGATGAACGTGGAGCGGAGGGCCAGGCCCGGCACCCTGCCCCGCAGGCCTTCTATCAGGGCAAGGAACTCATCCCTTCCCCCGGGTCTTCTCATCCTTTTCAGGACCTCCCTGCTCGCGTGCTGGAAGGGGATGTCGAGGTATCTTACCATTTTCACCGAGGATTCCATGAAGCAGATGAGCTCATCGCCGAGGGAATGAGGGTTGATATAGAGAAGCCTTATCCACCGGAGACCCTCTATTTCCTCAAGGCGTACAAGAAGCTCCGGGAGCCTCTGCCTCCCGTAAAGGTCCTTGCCATAGAGCCCTGTATCCTGTGCCACAAGCACGAGCTCCCTTACCCCGGCGGCCGCAAGCACCGATGCCTCAGCAGCAAGGGCTTCAATGTGCCTGCTCCGGTAGGGCCCCCTTATGGAGGGGATCACGCAGAAGGAGCACTGGTGATCGCAGCCATCGGCAATCTTGAGGTACGCCCAGTGAGAGGGCGTCACCTGCCTCCTTCCCTGGTAGGGAGTAAAGGTGCTGCCGGGAGGGCTCACGAGGATTGCAGGCCCCTCTTCAATGGGCTTTTCAATGAGCTCGCTTACCCTGGTGACCTCCTCAATGCCGAACCATCCGTCAACTTCGGGGATAAGGGAGAGGAGATCTCTGCCGTAGCGGGAGGGGAGGCACCCCCCCACGAAAACCCTGTAGGAATAGCGCTTCTTCTTCCTTGTGAATTCAAGGATGGTCTCTACCGACTCTGTCTTTGCCGATTCTATGAAGCAGCAGGTGGTGATGATCACGGCATCAGCAAGGTCTTCGCCTGTGACCCACTCGTGGCCGGCCTTCTCGAGGTGGTGTATGATGACCTCGGAATCCACAAGGTTCTTGGCGCATCCAAGGCTTACGAGGTAGAATTTCATAACAGCCCTTCCATAGGGGCCCCTCCTATTTCCCTTCCCCTTTGAAGCTTTTCAGGAGGGCCGTCATCTTTGCCTCCTTGGTGCCTTCTCTCCGCGTTGACTCCTCTTTCACCATCCCTATGCCCGGGGCGAACCAGCGGTTTATCTCGTACTCGAGCCCCCTGTCGTGTTTTCCCCTGATGATGATCTTGAAGCAGTCAAGTTCCCTGTCCAGGGCCTTTATCCTCTCGGTCTTCTCGACCTTGAACTGGTAAGAGGCCTTCTCGTCGAGCACTTTTCCCTGCCATTTCCATTCCTGCCCCACGGTGACCGGCGTCTTGAGCACGAGCTCGGGAGGCTCGCGCATCACTTCCTGATCGGGCCAGCATATCTTGAAAAGCGTCACTCCTTCACTGGTCTGGGCATAGTATTCCTTTTGAAGACTTTCCCCGCTTGAGTTCACGAAGCTCTCCAGGACAAAGCACTCGTCATTGTCAACCTTTTCAGTCCTGTTGATCTTCACTTCAAGCTTGATGGGCTGCTGGAGGCCCTCCACTTTTGTCTCGTAGAGCCACTGATAGCCTACCTTCATTGGGAAGTATTCGTTGTCTTTTCTCGCCTTCGGGCAGCCCGCGATGAGAAATGCGGCGCCTATGAGGGCTGGCAGTATGAGTAAAAATCGCTTCATCTGTTCCTCCTTGTTCTGGGGGCTTTACTGGCCTGTGAAAAGGCTGTAAAGGAGATTGTATGGCACCTGAATGAGAGGTCCCGCGGCAAAAGCCACTATCACGAGGACCACCATAAGCACACGGGGATCATTTCTCTCTACGGCATCCATATGCCGCGTCAGCGAATAAGGAAGGATGCCCTGCAGTATCTTCCAGCCGTCAAGGGGCGGCACGGGGAGAAGGTTGAAGAGCCCCAGCCCCAGGTTCACCATGGTGAAATAGGAGAGAAAAAGGCCGGGCAGGGTGCCGTAACCCACAATCCCCGCTTTGAGCAGAAAGCCTGAGCCCCCTGCAAGGGCAAAGCTTGCGAGAGGTCCTGCCAGCGCCACAAGAACCACGTCGGTCCTGGGGTTCTTCATGTATTCCGGTTTCACGTTGGGAGGCTTTCCCCACCCGAAGGTGAAAGGCATCACGATAAGGGTGAGCAGAAGAAGGCCTCCGCCGATGGGATCGAAGTGCGCCAGGGGGTTGAGGGTTACCCTGTTTTCGTACTTGGACGTGGGATCGCCGCACCGGAAGGCGGTCCAGGCATGGAAGAACTCGTGGACCGTAATGGCAATGATAATGGAGGGGATTCCGAAGATGATGCGAAAAAGCCTCTCCTCCACTTGTTTCCCTCCTTTTCCGGGCCTCACAATCATTCTCCAGCAAGCCTGACTTCTCCTTCCCCAGCCTGCAGAGGAAATCAGCCGTCTGCGGTGAAAATACACGCTATGGAATCAAAGCCTTTTATGATCTCCTGGAACACTACGGCGGCCTGCAACCTCTCGTGCCGCCACTGTTACCGTGATGCAGGCAGCAAGGGCTCCCGGGAGCTCACTACCGGAGAGGGATTCAAGCTTCTTGACCAGATCGCCGCCCTGGGGTTCAGGCTCATGATCCTGAGCGGAGGCGAGCCTCTGATGCGAGAAGATATTTTCGAGCTGGTGAGCCATGCCGCGGGGCTCGGCCTCAGGACCGTGCTGGGGACTAACGGCACCCTCATTACGGAAGACACGGCGAGGCACCTCAGGGCGGCGGGCCTTTCCAGGGTAGGTATCAGTATTGACAGCTGCAATGAAAGGGATCACGATGCATTCAGGCAGCATGAGGGCGCCTTTCGGGAGGCACTTGCCGGAATTGAGAGCTGCCGCGCAGCGGGCCTCCCCTTTCAGATTCACACCACGGTGAGAGATGAGAACCGCCGGGAGGCAGGCGGCCTGACCGATATGGCAGTGAGCCTCGGGGCAAAAGCCCACCATATTTTCTTCCTTGTCCCTGTGGGGCGGGCGGCATCAATGGAGGAAGAGCAGCTCAAGGTGCGAGACCATGAGAAGCTTCTCTCCGCAATCGTGGACAAGGCGAAGGAATGCCCCATCGAGCTCAAGCCCACCTGTGCCCCCACTTTCATGAGGATAGCAAAGGAGAAAGGCCTCGCCACCAGGTTCACAAGGGGCTGCCTGGCAGGGCTGTCTTACTGCGTGATCCTTCCCGAGGGGGACGTGCATCCCTGCCCCTATCTCCCCCTCTCGGCGGGAAACGTGAGGGAGCGCACACTTTCCGAGATATGGAACAGCTCGGAAGTGATGAGAACCCTTCGCATGGAGGAATACAAAGGGCGGTGCGGCTCGTGTTCATCAAAGGAGCTCTGCGGAGGCTGCAGGGCAAGGGCATATTTCGCGGCGGGCGGGGATTACATGGCAAGCGATCCCTGGTGCCTGAAGAAAAGGGACATGGGGCCGGAGAAGAAGGATAATCTCCCCGCTGAGGGAGAAAATAATGATCCAGGCCCCGGAGCTCTCTGAACGGATATTCTGATGGCAATGACATCAATGAAAAAAAGAAAAGGATTCTCCCTCATCGAGCTTCTCATGGTGATGGTCATCATCGTGATGCTTGTCACTATCTTTCTCACTTTTCTTGAGATGCGCCACAGGACGGTGGTAAAGGCAGCCGTCGTGGTGTTCATAGAGAACGTGAATGCCTGCAAGAAAATTGCCCTCATGTCGCCCAAGAAGAGGGCAGGAGTGATTTTCCGGCCCGCAAAAGGCCCCTACACGTCCTATACCATCTCCTCCGACATTCAGCCTCCCAGGCTTTTCAAGCTTCCTGCAGGCGTCAGGATCACCGACTCCAACAACATAGCGAGAGCTGATGTAATAAGGGTTTCCGAGTCAGGGGATCTCATCGACGAATTCGGGCAGGAGGTGAAGGTACCCGACCCCGGCATCCTGATCTTTTCAAGCGCCGAGACAGACAAGACTTACAGGGTGAAGTTTTCCCTCAGCCGGGGGCAGATATCCTTCGACTGAGAGGCTGTCACCTCGGCGATATCCTGAGTTCCCGCGCTTCCGCCCGCGATGAGGGAAAGGCCTCGTCTCTATCGAGCATCATGCCGAAATAGCGTATTTTTTCAAGACCCGGCGGGAGATCAAGGGCGCACAGCCGGTCATCGTTCAGGAGAAATACCGCTTCGGGTCTTTCGCCGCGGAAGCTGATTTTCCACCTCATGGCATCTTTGAGAACCTTATCAGAGGGATAGGATCCTTTGCTGTCAGGACCTTCCGCCGGGTTGAAGCCCATTCCGGTGAGGAGCTGATCCTTCGCGGCTTTGCGGAGCTCTTCAAAGGAGAGGCCCTTTTCATAGTGCACAAACCTGGCGGAGTATTTCCCCGCTTCCTCAATGCCCCTGGTATCGATGAGCTCAACGCCCAGAGAGGGGCCCTCTTCGGAGCCCCAGAAAAAGATGAAGGTGCCGGCCTTCTGCTCGCTAAACCGCAGTTTGAAGGTGATTTCTCCGGGAGTGAGAGCTTCCCGGGAAGCGGCAAAGACAAAGGCTGAGCGGTGATAGCCCATCCCCGCCCCCTCGCTTTTCGGGACCAGGAGCACCAAGCCCCTCTCGTCATTCTGCACTTCACCGTATTCGCCGAGAAAATCCCAGAGGTCTGCTGCCATCTCTCTATCAAGGGCATCGAAGAGGGTGTACATGGCGCGATCCTTTTTCCCGGCCACTCCCCCATGCCCCGCCGTCAATTTCACCAGGAACGCCGCCAGGAGAAGCACAAGCAGCAGAGCGCCGGCCGCGAGATAATTCCTGGCAGTCCACCATCCCGACGTTCCAACCGCAGCTTCCTTACTCCCGGCAGGCCGGACGCGCTCATCAATAGAATCATCGGCGTAAGTCCTGCCATCATGGCGGAGGGCAGGCTCCATTCTCTTTTCGGCGGCGACCTTTGTGGGAACCCCGTTTTCCTCATTTCGGGGCGCCTTTTCCGCGTCATCGGCTTCCATCTTCCTGAGGGCCGGCAGCACCTCCACGAGGGCATCCTTGAAGTCGAGCACTGTCTGGAAGCGGTCGTCGGGATTTTCCGCGATGGCCCTGTCCACTATCGCTGCGAGCCTGCTGTTGGCCTGGGGATAAACCGATTCAAGAGGCTCAATGGCCAAAGGCGCCGGCCGTTTCCCTGAAATAAGATGGTGCATCGTTGCGCCCAGGCCGTAAATATCGGATCTTGTATCGGGCTTTCCCTTGAACTGCTCCAGGGGGGCATAGCCCACGGTGCCCACAAGCGTCTTGGTGCTCAGGGACTGGCTGTCAATACCCCTTGCGAGGCCGAAATCCACCAGGAACACCTCCCTGGACTTCTTGTGGAGTATGATGTTTCCGGGCTTGACATCCCTGTGGATGATGGGATTGGGCTTGTGGCTGTGGAGGTAGTGAAGGACCTCGCATATCTGCACGGCGTATTCAGCTGCAAGGTATTCGGGCACAGGCTTTCCAGTGAGGCTGAGGTATTCATCGACAAGCTTTTCCAGGTTTGTTCCCTCGATGAAATCCATCACGATATAGCATACGCCGCTCACGGTGAAATAATCTATCACCCTTGGGATACCACGGTGATTCAGTATCACAAGGATGTTGGCCTCTTCCTCGAATTTCTTTTTCACCAGCTCAAAGGTCTCCTGGGAGGAAAACTCCTGGAGCATCTCCTTGAGTGCCACCTCGCGGCGCCGGAAATGCGTGTCAAATGCCTTGTACACAGCGCCCATCCCCCCTGACTTGATGGGGGAATCGACCTCGTACCGCTCGTTCACAAGAGAGCCTTTTACCAGTTTCATCATACCGCCTTCCTTCCCCATTCTCCCCCCGGGTGGCAAAATTCCTTCTCCTGTGACGCCTGTGAAGGGAATGACCCTTCCCCTGTCAAATAGAGAAAACAGGGGAGCGGGTACCCTGAGCGACTGACCTCAGGCCGACGATAGCGAGAGGCTCCCAAAGAGGAGGAACACGGAATGGATGAAGTAAAAGGAACCGATGAAATCCCCAGGGAGAGCGAAGGAGCGGGAGCGACACTTACCCTTGCGGCAAATTTCCTGTCCCCGGAAAATATTCTGCAATGGCTTACCTACCCTCTTTTCCCCGAGGTGCCAGGCCACATTACCGTGTCATTCATCGCTTTCGGTGAGATACCCCTCCTTTTCTGCACAAAGGGCATGGTCCTGCGCCTCCCCGCTGTTGAAGGCGAGGCTTATCAGTTAAAGGGGCAGACCGCACCCTTCAACACGAACCTCGCCATAAGAAAGGATGCCGAAGGATATTTCTTCAAAGGGATCCTCCTCGGTGAGACGGCAGATTACTCGATCAGGAAGGAGGGCCGTTCCTTCGCGGTAGTGGGCGATACAGGCAAATTCCGCACGAATTACCGGATAACTTCCATGGAGGAAGGCTTTGACCTGGAAGGCGACACGGGACAGTATAATTCCAAGGTGCTCATCACTCCTGAAGGCAAGGGCTATGCCGTCAGGGGCCTCCTGGAGAGCAAGAAGATCGATCTCTCCCTCTTCGAGGAAGAAGGGAAATACCATTACCAGGGCACTGTCGAAGGCGCCTCCCACGATATTGTCGTGGAGCAGGAGACACCGTCGATCATCAATGTCTCAGGGCCGCAGTGCTCACTGAGAACAGAGTTCCAGATCATGGGAGAGAATAACGAAGTGAGGATTACGGGCGCTTTCAGGGGCGTGAAGGGGCATCTCACGGTAACTCTGGAAGAAGTCATCATCCACGTGGCCGGCGGCTTTGACACCTCCCGCGTGGGGTACAGCATCACGAAGGCCTGACGGCAGTTTTCCTGAAGAGAGCGTGCAATTCCCTGGACCGGAGCTTTCTGTGGTAGGTAACGGCGAAGCGGTGCGATTCATCGCGCATGTGCTGCATGAGGTGCAGGAGCCGGGAGTCTTTTGGAAGGATAAGGGGCGTATCTCCGGGGGAGCGGTAAAGCTCCTCGTTTTTTTTTGCAAGGGACACCAGGGGTATCTCCAGGGCCATCTCCTCAAAAAGCGACATTCCCATTGAGAGCTGGCCCTTTCCGCCGTCAAGGAGCACCAGGTCGGGGAGGCTCGCTTTCCAGGCTTCCTTGCCGTCAGCCCCGTCTTTGACGGTGAAGCGCCTCTCGAGCAGCTCCCTCATCATGGCCACGTCATCGGGAGTCTCCTTGCATCGTATCCTGAAATGCCTGTAAGAGGCCTTGTCAGGGCCCCCTCTGGTGAAGACCACCATTGAGCCTGTGGCGAATTTGCCCGAAATGTTGGATATGTCATAGGTCTCAATACGCAGTGGCAGGGACGGGAGCCCCAGAAGCTCCTTGAGCTCCTCCAGGAGCGCGAGCCGCTCACTGCTCTTTTTCAGGGCTGTCGCCTTCTCCATCTGCAGGTGCTCCACGGCATTCTCGCGTGCCATCGCCAGGATTTCCGCGCTTTTTCCGCCGGGAGCCTGAACAATGCGGACTTTTCTTCCCGCGCCGGCGGTGAGCCACTCCTCAAGAAGGTCATGCTCCGTCACAGCGGTATCCATGTGGATTTCCGGCGCCGGAGAAGTGCCACGGCCATAATAATGGAGGATGAAGATCCTGGCCAACTCTTCGTCGGGTGAGTCCTCCGGGGCTGAGAAGATGAAATAATGCTCGTCCATCAGCCGTCCCTCCCGCACGAGGAGCACCTCGGCGCAGACATTTTTCCCCATGGAGCTGAAGGCGATATAGTCGCGATCCAGGGTTTTTGCAAACAGGACCTTGCGGTTTGCTTCCACTTTTTCAATTGAGCGGATGTGGGACAGGATGAGGGTGCATTTTTCATAGTGGAGCAGCCTTGACTCCTCGTCCATCTGGCGGTACAGGCTCCTGAGCAGCCTGGAGGAATGGCCTGAGAGAAACATCATGGCTTTTTCCACCTGCCTGCCGTAAGCTCCGGCGCTTATCAGGCCGGCACAGGGACCGCTGCACTGGTGGATCTGGTAGTTGAGACAGGGCCTCTGCCTCTTCGGACTGTGGTCCTTGCAGGAGCGTATAAGGAAATTTTTCCTCAGCACCGTGAGGACTTTCCGCACTGCCCCTGAATCGGTGTAAGGGCCGAAGACCCTGTTTCTTTTCCCCGTCTTTTTCCTTACGAGGTGCACCCGCGGGAAGTCATCATCGAAGGTCACCTCGATGAGGGGATAACGCTTGTCGTCCTTGAGCCTCACGTTGAAATGGGGCCTGTATTTCTTTATCAGGGTGTATTCCAGTATGAGGGCCTCAAGCTCATTTCTGGTGACAATGAAGTCCAGGTCTCTTATCTGCCTCACCAGATAGGAGATCCGGGGAGCATGATCCCTTGACTCCTGAAAATAAGAGGATACGCGGTTTTTCAGTGATTTTGCCTTGCCCACGTAGATGACGGCGCTGTCCTTGTCTTTCATCAGATACACGCCGCTCGAATCGGGCAGATTACTGAGCTTCAGCGTCAAGGCGTCGGAGATCTCTTCCATGGCACGTCTCAGGATCTGCAGGTTTCTTTGAGCTTCGCCTTGATGATGGTAAGGGCTTTCTGCAGCTGCAGATCGCCTGTGCCTCCCACCTTGTCGGGATTCATTTCCACCTGCACATCAGGTATTATCCCCTTCTTGTTGATATCGGTGCCTTTAGGCGTGAGGTACTTTGCAATGGTGTACTTGAGGGCGCCGCCGTCACGGAGCTCATGAATGGACTGCACGCTTCCCTTGCCGAAGGTCCTCACTCCCACAAGTATCCCTGTGTTGGTGTCCTTGATGGCCCCCGCCGTGATCTCCGCGGCGCTTGCCGAGAGGTCATTTACCAGGACCACCATAGGCATCGTGATCTGCTCGTAGCCATAGGCCTTATGGACTTCGGAGCGGCCTGTCCTGTGGTTCACCACTGACACGACAAGGGTTCCGCTCTGAAGTATCTTGCTGCATACATCAATGGCCGCCGATATATACCCGCCCCCGTTGTTTCTCAGATCGAGTATGAGTCCCTTGCCCCCCTGGGTCCTGACCTGCTCCAGGGCCTTGGCGAACTCACCGTCAGTCTCATTGCCAAAAAACCTTATTCTTACATACCCGATATTCCCAGGCTTCATTTCCGAAGTGACGCTCGACACATGGATAAAGTCGCGCTTCATGCGGTAGTCTTTGAGGGCGCCGCCTTTCCGCTCTATGGTGAGAACAAGGGTCGATCCCACTTCCCCCCTGATTCTCTGGGCTGCCACCTCGAGATCAATGCCCTTTGTGGAGAGGCCGTTGATTTTCTTTATGATGTCACCGGGTTTCAAACCTGCCTTCTCTGCAGGGCTCCCCTCGATGGGCTCCACCACCGTGAGCTGGTTCCCGCTCTTCTTGGAGAGCTCTATGTAAACGCCGGCGCCGCCATAATTCCCGCCGCTCATCTGCTCGTTCAGCAGGCTGTACTCCTTCGGTTCGAGGGCCACCGAGTAAGGATCACCCAGGGCATCCATCATCCCGATGAGGGCCCCGTAAGCCAGGTCAGCCTCCTTGACCTTTCCCCCGTAGAGTGCAAGAAGCTGTGAGTAAGTCTTTTTCAGTGTATTGAGCTGCTCCTTTTCATTTGTTCCCTGGGGGAGGGGCTTTATCATATCGGTCTTGAGCTTGTGCGAGGCCACCCTCTTCCTGAGGCCTTCAAGTGCACCGCTTAACAGCTTCCGTGAATTGATGTCATCGATGTACTCTTCCTTGAGCATCTGGAGGGCCTTGTCCACCACGGTGATATCTACCTGGAATACCGATTCCAGGTCATTTTCTCCCATGGAGACAGTGATCTTCGATGCCTGGGTGCTGGCGGCATTCACCAGTGGTTTTGAGGGCGCCACCCCTTTGGTGTCGCCGGGCGAGCTGAGCCTTGTCCCCACGAGAAATCCTGTGACTCCCACGAGGAGCCACAGGAGAAAAAACATGAGCTTTCGTTTCACGGGCTGTCAGGCCTCCTTCTGCTCCCGGCCGGGCTGGCCGTCAGAGCAGGTCATGTAGGTCAAATATGACGGTCTTTTCGCCATCACCGCTGTCAATGGTTACCCTGTCATAGAACTGCCCCTTTTCAAAGACAAGCACGTTCTTTTTTATCCTGGCCTTCTCGCCGTATACTTTCCTGAGGTAGGAATACTGCTCCTCAAGGTTTCTCACATGGATGGAGTCCTTGTAGACGCTCCTGTCGAGGCGCTCAAGCTCCTTCTTTTTCATCTCCTCGAGAAGGAAGGCTTTAGCCGCTTCAAGCTGCGGATCCTTCTCACTGGTTGCGGTCTTCTCTTCGATGAGCCTGTCGGGAGATATGCCAATCTTGTTGATGTTCCTCTTGTTCGGCGTCACGTAGTGGGCCGTCGTGAGCTTGATGGCCGAGCCGTTCGGCATGGGGTATATCTTCTGGACGCTGGCCTTGCCGAAAGTCTTTGTCCCCATCACGACGCCGGCATGGTGATCCTGGAGGGCTCCCGCAGTGATCTCCGATGCGCTGGCGCTGTACTTGTTGACCAGGTTCACCAGCGGCGCCTTGGTCCTTATGTTCGGTATGCTCTGGTAGGGGATATCGGGCACTCCCTTCTTGATAATGGTGACGACGTTGCTGCCCGTGGAGAGGAACTCGCTGCACACGTTGAGAGCGGCATTGACATAGCCCCCTCCATTATTCCTCAGGTCCAGGATATAGGCCCTGGCCCCCTTCTTCTCAAGGTCCTCAAGGGCGGCTTTCATCTCGTGACTCGTGTTGTCGCCGAAAATCATCAGCTTGATATAGCCGACATTGTTGTCCAGCATCTTGGAGCTGAGGGAGCGCACCCTTATGGTATCGCGGACCACCTCGATATCAAAAGGCTCCTTCACGCCGCTCCTCTGCACGGTGAGCACCGCTTTTGATCCCACATCGCCCCTCAGCAGTTTCTGTGCATCCTCAATCTTCAAGCCCTTGGTGGATTTTCCGTTCACCTTGAGGATGAGGTCCCCCGACTTGAGGCCTGCCTTGTGCCCCGGTGTGCCTTCGATAGTCTCGACCACGGTGAGCTGGTTCCCTTTATCCTTGTCCATTTCTATATAGATCCCTATTCCCCCGAAGCTCCCGCCCTTCATCTGCTCCATCAGGCTTGCGTATTCCTTGGGATCAAGAAAGACCGAGTAGGGATCGTTGAGGGTTTTGAGCATCCCCTTTATGGTATAATATGAAAGCTGCTCCTTTGCTCCCGGCGCGGCCTTGGTGAGAGCTTTCCTGTAGATCTCGTTGAATTTTGCCACTGCCTGCTTATAGGGAAGGTTCCCCGGAATGTCCTTGACGAAGGCACTGTCCTTTTTCTGTTTCTTGAAGTAGGCCCTTATGCCTTCAAGTCCGCCGTTTATCAGGTCAATCTGCTTGATGTGCTTCACATACTCGTTGTTCACAAGCGTGAAGATCTCATCGATTGACTCGAGGCTCACTCCCTTCTCTTCTTTGATGGCGCCGATCACTTCCTTTGCAGCGGCGCTGCTGTGGAGCAGAATAGCTGCCAGGACCAGGGAAAGCAGAACTAAGCGAATTCCAGATCTCTTCTTCATTTAAACCTCCATATCTTGTAAGCCAGGGGCTTCAGGGCTCCCCGGGATTTATCTGTTTTCTGCACTTCACGCTCTACTATTGTAACAGAAGAGGCCGCATCATTTCAAGATGTTTTCAAAGTTTTCCTCTCGGGTCTATGGGCACGCCGTTCTGCCTTATCTCAAAATGGAGGTGCGGTCCCGTGCTCATCCCCGTGCTCCCCACCGAAGCGATAAGAGAGCCCTGTGAGACTTTCTGCCTCTTCACCACGTAAAGAGTGGAGCAGTGGGCGTAGAGTGACGAGTAGCCTCCTCCGTGGTCGATGATAACGGCGTTCCCATAACCGCCGTACCAGCCTGAATATATGACTATCCCGCTGGCTGCGGAGACAACAGGGGTTCCGTAGAGAGCGCCGATATCTATCCCGGAATGAAAGATGACAATTCCACGGATTGGATGCATCCTGTACCCGAAAGCCGAGGTGAGAAAGCCTTTCGCAGGCCAGATGTACCTCGCCTCGCTTCTGATGGGCCCCTCCTTCGTGTTGTTCTGGTTCATGGCCTGCTCTTCTCTTATGAGGCCTTCAAGCTGGGATTCAAGCTCCTTGGTGAGCAGCTCCATTTCATAGACATTGTTTGCAATCTGGTTGCGCTGTAGACTGACCTCGGCCAGGATCCCGCTTCTTGTGTTCCTGAGGCCCTGGAGGGAATATTGTTTTTTTCGCTGCTCCTTCTCCATTGCCACGAGCTCGCTCTCGAGCTCCTCGAGCCGGGCCTGTTCATTGCTGAGCTTTTTCTTTTCGGCCTTGAATTCGGCAATCATCTCCGTGTCTGCCTTTACAATCCTCTGGAAAAACTCGACCCTGTTGATGAAGTCGCTGAAATTTTCAGATTCCAGGATCACCGAGAAATAGTTTATCTCCCTGTTGGTATAGATATCCCTGAGCCGGAGCAGGAGATGCTTCTGTTTTGAATCGAGGCGGTCCCGGAGCACTTTGATCCTGGCCCGGAGCACTGCAATCTCATCGGTGACTCTCACCCTCCGGTCATTCAAGTTCCTTATGGCCTCTTCAACGCTCCATAGGTTGGTCTCCGTTGTCTGGAGCTGCGCCGACAGGTCTCTTTCCCTTCCATTCATCACCGAAAGGCGGAATTTTTCATAGTGGAGGCGGCCCTGGCTCTGCTGGATGAGCTTTTTCTTCACATCCATCTTCATTCTGAGGGTCCTCAGGTGCTCCCCTTTATTCTTTACCTCTCCCTCGCCATGAGAGGCCGAAGTGGCAAGCAGGAACAGCAGGGCCGCCGCCACGGTGACGTGACAGGGGCGCTTCAGTTTTTGGGCGAGATGGTTCATGAAGCCTGCCATTATTGCAACCTGAGGAACTTGTTCACCGAGATGAGGCTCCCTGCGGCTCCCACAATGAAGCCCGTTCCCAGCAGCGTGAGGGTGACCAGGGCAATGAGGGAGTGGGCAGGGACCATGATAAGGAAAGGAAGTGCCATATGCACTTTGGGGATCAGATACCCGTATGCCACCTTGAGGAGGATGACGGAGATAAGAGAGCCTATGACTCCCTGGAGCACCCCTTCCAGGATGAAAGGCCAGCGGATAAACCAGTTCGCTGCGCCCACAAGCTGCATGATGGATATCTCCTTGCGCCGAGCAAAGACTGTTATTCTTATGGTGTTGCTCACGATGAAGATGGTGGATATGAGCAGGGCGCTCACAATGATGATGCCCACCCAGTGAACGGCCTTGTTGATTGATATGAGCTTGCTGGTGATGTTTTCACCATATCTTACCTTCTCTATTCCGGGGTAATGCCGGATAAGCGATGCCACGTGGGGGATCTTGCCGGGCTCACTGACAGTGATCTCGAAAGAGTTGGGAAGAGGATTCTTGCCTATCTCGGAGAGCTCAAGCTGGTTTTTAAGCTTCTCCCTGAGTTTTTTCAGGGCCTCGTCCTTGGGAATATAGGTGATGGTGGAGACACCGGCCGTCGTCTCGAGGGAGCTCTTGAGAACCTTGATCTGCCTCTCGTTGAAGTCGTCGGAGATATAGACCACGATCTGGAGCTGTTTTACCAGGTTTTCGCTCCAATAGTTCAGGTTCATCACTATTATTATAAAAAAGCCGAGCATCAGCGAGAGAATCAGTACAGTGGATATGGAAGCCGCGCTCATCAGCACGTTTCTTTTCATATTGATATATACTTCCCTGAAGAAGTAAGAGAAATTGGACATCGGTCACTTCTCCTGTTGCGCTTCACCCACGATGGGAAAGTAAGAGCCCCTCTCCTGGTCCACGGAGATCCTGCCCTTTGAGAGAACCACTACTCTTTTTTTCATCAAGTCAACTACCTCGCGGTTATGGGTCGCCATGAGGACCGTCGTTGCCTGCTGGTTGATCCTGTGCAGGAGCTGCATGATTTCCCATGAAGACTCGGGATCCAGGTTTCCCGTGGGTTCATCGGCAAGAAGGATGAGGGGGGAGTTCACAAGAGCCCTTGCAAGGGACGTGCGCTGCTGTTCGCCTCCCGAGAGCTCGCCGGGGAACCTTTTTGCCTTCCCTTCAAGGTTTACAAGCTCGAGCACCTTGTGGACCCTTGGCGCTATCTCTTTGCCCTTTGTTCCCGTCACTTCAAGGGCATAGGCCACATTCTCATACACTGTCTTCTGGGGGATGAGCTTGAAATCCTGAAAGACCACTCCAAGCATTCTCCGCAGGTAAGGCACTTCACGCCTCTTCATGTCGGTGATGTCCCTGTCATTGACATAGATGTCCCCCGAGGACGGCACCACTTCGCGGTAAATGAGCTTCAGGAGGCTTGATTTCCCTGAGCCGGTGGACCCCACGAGGAAGATGAACTCGCCCTTTTCCACGTAAAGGTTGATATCTGAAAGTGCCTGGACCCCGTTGCGGTAAACAAGGTTGATGTTGTGCATTTCTATCATTGAGAATGATCGCTCCAGGGAGTTGACAGTGAGAGAATCCAGGCTCTCCACCGCGGGGGCGGTGCCCTCAGCCGATCAGGACCGTGGGCTTCCCTCTCATCTTGGAGGCTCCGGAAAATGCATGAAATATTGATTCCATATCCTGGAAGTCAGCCTCCTCGATGTGCCATCCCAGGGTGAACCAGTTGTGGATGATATCTCCCCTGTAATGTCCCTGCGGTATTCTGAGGACGGTGACAATGTTCTGAAGCTGGGCGAGCGCCGTGGAATATATTATTTCCAGGAACCTTGCCTCAGAGAGGCTGTCAAGGACGGCATAGACCTTGAACTCCGCCTGGATGGTTCTTGCCCAGAGGGCTATCCCGTTGGCTATTGTCATCGCCATGTCAGGCGAAGAGGCGATGATGTCGGCGCCCGGCGTATCGACAATAAGGTTCTGATCACCTCCATATATGCGCGACAGCAGAGTATTTGCCTGGTTCCATCCAAAATATTCCATCTCGGCAAGAACGGCGCACTGACTTGCTGTCTGCGGGCCTTTTGTGGTGACCACCCGGTCCCTTCCCTCCCAGCGGGAGTCAAAGGGCCTGTGCTGAAGCTCATGATAATAAAGAAGCGTGAAGAGATTGATGGATCCGGAATCAGCCAGTCTCCTGTAATCAGGAAAACAGTATTCCATTTTCTTGGTGATCTCCGCTGCTTTCCTGGCAACGTCACCCATAATGCTCTTCTTGGTAAGAACCATAAGAATAACCCTCCATCGACTCCACTGATTTTTAAACTGCAGATCACGATTCATGAGAGACAGGTTCCCCGCTATGCTTCCTCCAAAGCCCTCGCGGGAAAGCCTTCGATCAGTTTCCCTGCAAGCTCGGCAGTCTTGAGCGCTTTCTCCCGAAGCAGCCCGCTTGAGAGACCGAGCTTTTTCCTGAGCACTTCCCTCCCTTCATTAAGTTCACCTACAAGCTCGATAATACCTTCTGCGTTTACCTCATCGAGAGGAATGCAGGGAATCTCAATCAGCTCGGAAAAAATCTTCACTTTCGGGTCATAGACTATGCCGATCATCGGTATGTTCTGCGTGCAGCCGAAGATCAGCGAGTGAAGACGCATCCCGATGATTAGGTCCATGGTGCCCATAAGACCCAGGAGCTCTTCCGGGGTATAACTCCCCCTTACAAGGTGGGCTTTTCTCTTCATTGCCCCCCTTGCCTTCTCACAGACTTCCATATCCTGTGATATCTGGAAGGGTATGAAGACTATCTCGGCATTGTACAGCTCGATAAGCCTGTCTGCAAGCTCGGCCATTATGGCGGTGTAGTCCACGGCAGACTTCCAGGGTCTTATTGAAATGGCGATTTTCATCGACGATCCCACGGGAAGGCTTTCCTCCCTGGTAATTTCATCTATCCTGGCCTGAGGCGACGGCTCAAGGGCAAGTACCGGGTCCGCGGTGACCACGATGGGAGGCTTTTTCACCCCCATCCTGATGAGCTCCTCTTTGGACTCGCGGTCCCGCACGGTGATGAGATCTGCCTTGTCGGAGATCCAGCGGGTGTACCATTTTCCCCTGTCGGTGTTCACCGGCCCGATGCCCTGGGCATAGTACATCACCTTCTTGCCCATGAGCTTGGCAAGCATCACCATTCCCAGGTAATACTGAATGGTGCTCACCCCTGTCACATCCTGTATGAGTCCGCCTCCGCCGCTGATGAAAAGATCGCATCCCAGCATCGCCCTGAGGAGGTGGAGATAATCCTTTCTCAGCACGGGGATTACAGTGAAGCTGGAAGGGGTGGCAGGCATCTTCTGCACAATAACTTTTATCGAGAGCTCGGGCACAAACCTGTTGAGCGCTTTTATCATTGATGAGAGAATTGCCTCATCTCCCATATTGCCGAAGCCGTAATAGCCCGATATAAGAACGCTCTTGCCCTGTCTGCCCATAGAAAAGGTTATTTTACGTCATCATGTTTTTTCCTCCCGGAATTCATGGCGAAAAAGGAATTATCAAATGAGTTAAGAATAAGTAATATTTTATGGGGGGATGCCCCCCGTGAACTGATCTCTGGCAGGAAGTCAAAGAGGAGGAGACATGAGGAAAGTTCTTCTTGTGATAGCGGTAATGATAGTCTTTGGATTTTTCCTGGTATGGCTGAGCGGGTGCGAGGAAACAGCCCAGTCCAAGCCCAACGCCCCCATCGCCCAGCAGATAAATTTTGTCGGTGACAGCAGCACTCGGATTTATCACATGCCGAAATGCAAAAAATGTCCCCATGAGAGCCAGATAGTCCCCCTGGATTCCCCACTTTCAGCGACACAGGCAGGATTCAAGCCTTGCAAGTACTGCAAGCCTCCCCATGAGGACTTGCCGGAAGGGATGCCAAAACCTCAGCAGAACCGTTAACGGTGCGGTTACCAGGGGCGGACCACGATTTTTGTGATATTCTCCGAGCCGGGAAGCATGCCTTCAAGCTGTTTCCAGTTTTTTCCGCTGTCACCTGACACATAGATGTTCCTGAAAAGAGTCTCCGTGCCCGACATCTCCATGGTGCTGTGCCCCAGGTAATAGACTTTACTTGAGTTTGCGGGATTGACTGCAAAAGCCCGTATTTCTTCCTTGTGGGCGATGGTGGTCCAGGAGTCGCCGCCATTGCTGCTCCTTCTCAGGAAGCCGAAGCCGCCCTCCTTCTCGTCCACTGACAGCATGTAAGCCACGTCAGGGTTGCCCTGGCAGTAAAGTATTTTTTCAGACTTGATCCAGTCTTTTTTCGTAATTTTTTTCTCCCACCAGGTTCTTCCCCCGTCATTGCTCCTGTAGAGGCCTTCGGATGTAGAGAGAAAGATCTCATCGCTCCTGGACGGGCTCACTGCCATATCCCTTATGTTGATGGCCCGCGGGAGGCCGGAAGTGATGGACTGCCAGGTGAGGCCGTTGTCCAGGCTCCTGTAAATCTTGCTGTTGTTGCAGAGATAAATCTTGTTCCTGGCGCTGAATGCCGCGATACAGCAGATTCCTTTCGCCGGGAGAGCCAGGGATTTCCAGGATCTGCCCCTGTTGGGCGAGTAGTAGAGGCCGCGGGGCTCTACCGCATAGATTGAGGAGCTGTCATCGTTGCTTACGGTAATAAGATTGACGGAAGCGGGCTTCCCCGAGGGGTGGAGCCTCTCCCAGTTGATTCCTGAATCGGCGCTCTTCATGAGGGCATTCCCTGAGGCGACATACATGACGCGGTTCCTTGCGTCAATGGCTATATCGTTATAATGGAGAGGGAAATCGCTCTCTATGTAAAGGCAGTCCCAGGAAGCGCCTCCGTCGGCGCTGAAATAGACCTGGTCAGTCGTGAGGGATAAAAGGTAATCATGACCTTCCGCAGGGGAAGGAAAGGTTATCCACGAGAGCAGTATCAGCGCCGCGATAAACAGCCTGTATTTCATCTTGTGACTGATTTATCCTTAACGGTTTCCTCCAGGATTCATTCCTTGCGTGTACTGGCCCGGCCTCTGGCCCTGCCCGTACCCCTGCTGGCCGCCCTGCATGCCGCCCTGTTGCCCGCCCGGACCCATCATGCCGCCCTGCTGGCCGCCGGGGTCCTGCATGCCGCCCTGCTGTCCGCCGGGGCCCATCATGCCGCCCTGTTGTCCGCCGGGACCCATTCCGGGCCCGCCCTGGCCCTGCTGTCCGCCCTGCATCATGCCGCCCTGCTGTCCGCCGGGGCCCATTCCGGGTCCGCCCTGGCCCTGCTGTCCGCCCTGCATCATGCCGCCCTGTTGTCCGCCGGGCCCCATCATGCCGCCCTGCTGTCCGCCCTGCATCATGCCGCCCTGCTGTCCGCCGGGGCCCATCATGCCGCCCTGCTGTCCGCCGGGGCCCATCATGCCGCCCTGCTGCCCGCCGGGGCCCATCATGCCGCCCTGCTGTCCACCCTGATATTGAGGATATCCGCCGCCCTGCTGGGTGTTCGTCTTCTTTTTCCCCGTCTTGCCGCCCTGGTATGTCGGGTATCCACCGCTCTTCTGTCCGCCCTGGGACCTGTTACCCTGCTGTCCGCCCTGCATCATGCCGCCCTGCTGTCCGCCCTGCATCATGCCGCCCTGCTGTCCGCCGGGGCCCATCATGCCGCCCTGCTGGCCGCCCTGCATCATACCGCCCTGCTGGCCGCCCTGC
>JAVHLM010000004.1:133293-248941 GCA_031082125.1 Candidatus Eremiobacterota bacterium | reverse complement strand
TGCCGCCCTGCTGGCCGCCCTGCATCATACCGCCCTGCTGGCCGCCCTGCATCATACCGCCCTGCTGGCCGCCCTGCATCATACCGCCCTGCTGGCCGCCCTGCTGGCCGCCGGAATACCTGCCGGGCTGCATTCTTGGCGACATCTGCCCTTCCTGCTCCTCGCCCTGGCCTCCGTTCTGACCCTGGGCATTTTCATCAACGGCCACTTCCTTGAACTTAAGGTTCTCGCCGCCGTCGGATTTGAGATTCCATCCGATCCATTCATTAGTTCGGTCCACGGTGACTTCCTGGGGCTGCTGCATGTTACTCCCGCTTATAATCGAGAACTGACCTTCCGCAACGGGGAGGGTCAGTGACTGATCGGTCATTGATGCGACCGTGAGGGAGCCCTGGAAGCACTGTACCACTGTTCCCTTTGCGGGGTCCGTGCTGACGGCGAACACTCCTGTCGAGGCGCTTACCACGCCATCCTTGGTCATTATCTTGAGCTCCTTGAAGTTCTTCGAGTTGACCCACATCCTGCCATCAAGAGAGAACTCACCTATGAAATCATTCCCTGAGCCTTCGAGCCTGTTGACGGAGAGCACGGAAAAATCTGCCAGGCGGATGTTGCAGCCATCGCTTATGCTTACCACATTCTGCTTGGAAAGCATAGTGTTAAGCTGCATTCCTGATGCGATAACCATGTTGTCGGGAAGACTCTCCCAGCTCTTGGCTCCGGTCTTTTTCACTTTCACGTCACCCGCTTTATAGGAGAGCCTGCATTCATTGGAAGTGCCTCCTTCATGGGAGCCCGAGGACTTCTTGGAGAACTCCAGGTAGAGTCCCACTATGAGCGCCAGTCCAACCACTATGCCGAGAATGGTGATAATGAATTTCTTGGGATCTTTTTTCAGCTCAGGGGGGAGCTCTTCACTCATCATTTCATCCTCTTCCTGGGAAGGCGGTGTCATCTTTGAACGTGATGAGGAGGGAGCCGCTTCAAACTCTCTCACATAGTCACTTTCTTTTCTTGAGTCAGACTGGAAAGGTGCCCTGGAACGGCCGCCTACCGTCGAGAATGCCTGGGATTCATCTTCAGGTTCCTCCTGGGGATTGATATCCATCCGCCACCCGCTCCTGGAGCCCCCAGCCTTGCCGGGATCTTCTCCTCCCGGGCTGTCATCCTTTCTGTTCTTCTCTTCGTCCATAATGATATACCTCGCTCTCCAAGATTATAGAAAAGCTTCCCTTCGGTTGAATTGAATCCCTCCTTTGATTTTACCAGAGTCGCCATCCATGCGCAATAGGCATTCATGACCTTCCATGGGAATAATGTCGAAAAAAGAAAGAGATTATTCCCTCTTTCCCTGAAGGATGTTTTTCTCTTGTAATGAATTCAAAATTACATTATGGAAGCGCAGCAGACAAGAGAAGCGTCGAAGTGCAGCAGGAGAGTTCCCTGGTGGCCCTTCTTGCTCACCGCTGCAGCGATAGCCGCTGTTCTTGCTGGCCACGCATTCATACAGATCAGGAAGCAGCCCTTTTATCTTTATCAATCATTCACCTGGTCTCCAAGCGCCCTCTTCCTCTCCTACATAAGGATCCCCATGAACTCGATAGTGTCCGACGGTGATAAAAACCCTGTTTCCCATGAAATCTGGGTCGTAGAGCTGGTATCCCTGCAGGTCAAGAGAATCGCCCTTCTCAGCGGGGAAAGGGACTCGGTGAAGATCCTGGGATGGAGCAACGATGAAAACTTCATTTACACCGTGAGAGATCATGAAGGCAGGCCTGAGCTCTACCGGTTCCCTGCGGCAGACACCAGGGGCGCCATGAAATATAACCTTGAGCTTCCCTGCCTCAAGAAACTCTTTTATGACAGGGGATCGTTCTTCACCTTTCAGGATAACAGCGAGAGAGGCTGCAAGGTAATCGGCTCCATCCATGAGGATGATATGGCCTACCACGAAATAAAGATCTTCAGGACGAAGGCCAGCGAATCCCTGGATCTGGTCAATGCGAGGGTCTCGGCGAGCGGCGACTACTTTGCGCTTGGGATCTATTACTCCTGCGGCGAGCCTCCGGTGGGTAGCACCGTCCTGTGGCTTTACAATACCAGAAAGGGTGTGTTGAAAAAGACAGGCATAGAGTCTTATGGCAGGGATATGAGCATCGGGTGGGCTCCGCGCCAGGATCTCATTGCCTTGCGGGTCGTTGAGCCTACCGATGTTGACGAGTTTTCCTATCAGCTCTGCTTTTATTCCCTGGGCAAGGAGGAAAGGCTTGATAAGCTCAGCAACTCTGAGATCCGCAAGAGCTTCACGGTCTTCTGGAACTCACAGAACAGGCTTTTTCTTGTGATGAACGACTCAATCTACCTTATGCTGCTCAATAACGAAGGGCCCGTGGCAAAATCGCTTCTCAACTGGAGATCGTCAGGGCTGTCGCCCTTTGAGTTCGCCCTCTCGCCCGACGGGAGCAGGGTAGTCTTCAACTCCCGGAAGGCAAACGCCGAGATCAAGGATGATGTCTTTCTGATGAATATTGACGGCACCAACGTGAAAAGGGTCATAGAGCCGGAAGGGAGACGGGCTGTCGAGAGGAACCCCCTCTACCGGTTCGGCAGCCTCTGCGCAAGGGTGGTAAGCGATCTTTTCACACTGGTGACCCATGCCATAAAGAAAGGATAGACACCATGAGTATTCTTGAACAGCTTGACAAGGAATACAGGAAATTAATGCACTGGATGGTGAAGAACCCTGTCGAGGCCCTGGAGGCAAGGCGGGATTTCCAGGAGAGAGTGATAAAGAAAAGGTGTATCCATGGCGAGGAGCCCTTCAATCTCACTCTCATGCCCCTCTTCCTGAAAGAGAAATCCCATGGGCTTCTCAGGGATACCACCGAGCAGGCCGACAGGCTCATTGACAAGGTGGTGAAGCTTTATTTCAAAGATCCCTATGTCCATGACTATTTCCCTTACTGGAATATCCCCAAGGAATGGATTGACGCCGATCCTCTTTACCCGAAGCCCACTGTCATCAACCGCCACGATATCCTCTACGACGGGAAAAAGCTGAAATTCATCGAGTTCAATACCGACAATCCCGGCGGGATAGGCTGGACCGACCTCTACGAGGAGCTCTTCCGGGAGCACCCGCTTTATATGAAGCTGATAAAGGAATATGAAGTCAACAAGGAGAGAGCAATAGTCAAGGGCCTGATGGACGCAATTCTTGAGTGCTACCATGCCATGAACTTTTCAGAGCCTCCCCGTGTTGCCCTGGTGAATTTCAGGGGTCTGGCGGGAAATTATCCCGAATCAGAGATCGTGAGAGACTTTTTCACCGAGCACGGTATTGAGGCTACTATTACCGATGCGAGGGACTTCGAATTGAAGGAGGGAAGGCTCTTTGCCGGGAGTATAAAATACCCCATAATTATGAGGGCCCTGCGGGCCGAGTTTTACATGCGCTACCCCAGGGATCTCCGCGACTTCATCAAGGGCGTCACCGGCGGGGCCGCCTGCGTCATCAACTCCTTCAGGGCTCTCATAGGCTCCCACAAGACCATCCATTCATTTCTGTCAAACCCCCTGAATTCTCATTACTTCAGCGATAATGAGGTGAAGTTCATAAAAAAATATATCCCCTGGACGAGGAGACTCGATGAGACCGTGACCCTCTCCGTCGAAGGCGACGAGGTCATCCTGAGGTCCTATATGCTCGCCAACAGGGAGAAGCTTGTCATCAAGCCTTCCAGCGGGGCAGGCGGGTATAACGTGATGGTGGGCAAGAGCACCCCGGAGCTCAAGTGGAAGGAGACTGTCGAGGAGTACCAGGGCGACCCTTCATGGATTGTTCAGGAGTACATGGCCATACCCGAGATCAAAGTCCCTGTCATCAAGAAGAACAAGATAGTCATTGAAAGCAAGTTCTTCAACCTGAGCCCCTACTGCATCGGGGGAAAATACGTGGGAGTGCTGGGGAGGGTTTCCGCCAAGGATGTGATAAATATTTCGGCCGGCGGGGGAATCATCCCGGTGTTCCCGCTGAGAGGTAACGGGGAGTAGCCGAAAAGCCCCCTGTCAAATACAAGGATGGCGGCTACCTTGTTCTGCTGGTCATAATGAAAGGTTATTCCCTTCTCCACGTAAAGGGCCAGCTCGACGGACCTGGGATAGAAATCCTTTGTTCTGGCAGGCACTGTTTTCGCAGGCGCTCCCATGGCTTTCTCCACCTGGTCCCGCGGTGTGCCCACCTTGAAGCCGTCCTCAGTCTGATAGAGCTTCCCCTCAAAAGACGGCTTATCGGCCCCGATGAACTGAACAGCCCTGGTGAATGAGTTATACTGCACAATGATCCCGCGCTGCTCAAATTTTACCAGGACACCGTTCTGGACCTCCTTCTGCCGGTCAGGCACGCCGAGCACGGCCTGAACCTCGTCGTAGGACTGCCCTATCCGGAAGCTCCCAAAGGAAGTGCCGGGGACAAGAAGCCAGATTTTTTCGGCAGGGTACGCCCGGCCGGCAATGAGCAGGATGGCGATACCAGCGAGAATGAAGCTGCGAAACCTATTCAAAGTCATCGACTCCTCTGTCAAAAAATTGGGTGAGGAAGGTGCCAAAGCTTCTCGGAGTCTCCTGGGGCTCTTCAGGGGGAACCTTCTCCTCCGATTTCTCCGGGCCTTGCTCAGGCGGCTTCTCTTCAGGCTCCTTGGCCTTTTCTTCAGGTTCCTGAGGCTTTTCCTCGGGCTCAGGAGCTTTTTCCTCAGGCCCGGCCTCCCGGACTTTGCCCCTGCCCCTGGCTTTTCCGGTTTTCACCGTGGATGCTGCTGCCTCCCTGGGGACTTCTTCAGGTTTCTCCTCAATTTGTTCCTCTGGAGCTGGAGGAGGCTGTTCCTCCCGGGCGGGCTCCTGAGGCTCTTCCCTGGTAATCTCCTGTGCCGCGGGCTTTTCCTGCTCCAGATATTCCTGCGGCGCTTCAATCTCAGGAGTCACCTCTTCACCAGGCTTTTCCACGGGAGCCTTGCTGCTTGTTTCAGGCTCTCTGAAGCTTGAAAGCTTTACCTCTTTCTCATGCCGTGAGGCAATATGCTCCCTGGTTTTTTCCACCATTTCCTCTGCATGCTCAAGAGGCTCTATCCTGAGGCTCCTGATCCTTATATCGAGCGGGGAGTCTGATTCTGCTGTTTTTTTCTCGTTCTCATCGATGACCCTCTGCAGTATCGCCGTTGTCTCTTCACCCAGCACCTCCATGGAGGAATCCTGTTTCACCTTGTTAATCTCGCCCACAAAGAGGGCAATCGTATTTTCTGTATTGGCCCGGACTTCCTTGGAAGCGGCCTCGAAGCCTTTCCTTGATTCCTCGGCGACAATATCCCTCATCCGCTCGATCTCAGCCGATGCCCTCCTCAAAGCATTCTGGAATATGTTCTCCGAGATTGTGGAGAGGCGGCCGAAGATCTCTTCCAGATCTTTTGATGCCGCAGCGCGTGTGGAATCAAGTATATTCTGGGACTCAAGCTTAGCCTTATCAATGATGAGCGACTTCTCTTCCTCAACTTTCTGGAGTAACTTTTCTCTCTCCTTTTTAATTGTCGCTTTCACCTCGTTGACAATCTCCATGGACTCCGCTTCGGCAAGCCTGTGTATTCTCCCGCGCTCCTCCTCGGCCTTCTCGTATATCTTTTCCATAATAAGCCGCGCTTCTTCTTCAGCTGTCCGGATGATCTCTTCCTTCTTCTCCTCTGCCTCGAGGCAGAGGGCCTTTAATATATCATCGCCGTCATTCCGGGCTTTTTCGAGGATCTCTTCGCGCTCAGCCTTGGTTTTTTTCCTTATTTCCCTCTCGTATTCTTCGAGCTCAGCCTTCTTCTGCTTTGCCAGATCGTGAGCCTCTTCCTCGTATTTCAGTTTTTCTTCTTTCGCGGAAGCCATCATTGCCTCAAGGTTCTTCTTGGCATTTTTCTCTGCCTGCGCGATGATCGCTTCGGCCTGATTCTCCGCCTTGGAGATGAGGTCACGGGAGTGGAGCTCGGCTCTTCTGCGCTCGTTCTCAGCCCGGAGCTCGGCTTCCTTGACTATCCTGGCCTTGTCGCTCTCCGCTTCGTCGAGTGCCTTGAAGCGGAGCTGCTCAGCCTCGTCCTCGGCTATGCCTATTATGTTCTTATAGGCCACCTCCGCGTCGTTGCGTGCCTCTTCAACAATTTTGTCGGCCTCGAGAGAGGCGTTTTTAGTGGCCTCCTCCAGGATGAGCTCGGCTTCCCTCCTTTTCTGCGCGCACTCCTTTTCCAGCTCCTCGCGGACCTGTGTGGTAATCCTTTCCTTTTCTTTTGCCTCTGAAGCCCTGCTTTCAGCGATTATCCTCTCGGCTTCTTTATTGGCGTTGTCCCTGATCTCCTTGAGAATACGCTCCTGCTCCTTCTTCGCTTCAAAGAGCGCCTCGCTTCGTGCTTTCTTCAGAATAGTCTTCGCCTGTTCCTCTGCACCTGCAACAATCGATGATGACTTCGACTCAAGCTCCCTGACCGCATCCCTGGCCTTCTTCGCTTCGGCCTGCATGGCCTCGGCCTTGAGTAACAGGGCTTTCGCATCCTCCTCCGCCTTTTCAATGAGGGACTTTGCGTCGGAAGCCGCCTTCTCATGACGCTCCCTGTAATAGCTGTCAGCCTCATCCCTTTTCCTGCCTGACTCTTCTTCGGCACTGGAAAGAAGCTCCCTGGCCTGTTCCTCAATCTGGGAGGCGCTTTCCCTGACCAGGGCCATGGTAGCCGCTTCCTGCTCTTTTTCCCTGGCCTGCTCCATGATGGCCGAGGCGTCGGCCTTGAGGCTCTTTACCTCGTTCTCCGCTTTTTCCCTTATTCTTGCCGCTTCGGCCTTTGCTTTCTCAAGCTCTTCTTCAGCCTTTTTCTTTATCGACAGGATAATGCTCTCGGCCTTTGCCTTGGCCTCCTTGTATTCCTTTTCCTTGTCCTCCTGGGCTTTGCGGCGGATCTCCTGGGCTTCCTCGCTGAGCTTCCCGGCTTCTTCCCTGGCTTTTTCAAGTAAGCTCCCGGCTTCCTCTTCCGCACGGGTCCGCTCCTCAAGAGCCTGCTTTTTCAGTGCTTCGGCCTCTTCCCGCGCTTTCTTGAGAATATCGTGTGCCTCTTCAGAGGCTTCCGCCTTTTCCTGTGCTGCGGCAGATTCCTTTTGCGCGTCGGCAAGAGCCTTCTTGACAAGCTCTTCGCCCTGGTTCTTTGCGCCGTCTTCTATCTCTTCGGCTTTCTGGCGGGCCTTCCTGATTATCTCCTCAGCCTCGTGCTTGACCCGCTCAGCTTCATCAAAGATCTTCTGGACTTCCTCCTTGGCGCTTGCCTTTTCCTTTTCCGCGCTCTGCTTGAGTAATTTCAGCTCCTCCTTGGTCTTGTCCAGAAACTCCTGGGCTTTTTCCTTCGCTTTCTCAAGTATCGCCTGTGCTTTCTGCTTTGCTTTTTCAAGGTGCTTGTCTGATTCGGCGCCCTCTGCCTGGGCGCTTTCAGCGGCTTCTCTTTCCATTTCGGCAGCCTTCGCTTCAGCGGCAGCCTTCGCCTCAGCGGCAGCCTTCGCTTCAGCGGCAGCCTTCGCTTCTTCTGCAGCCTTCGCTTCTTCTGCAGCCTTCGCTCCCGAATCGGATTCTTCGATGAATTTCCTTGCCTTCTTTACCGCTTCTCCCTCTGAGGTCATCGTGAGAATCTTTTTGAACAGATCGAGGGCCTTATCTTTCTGGTTCCTTTCGGCAAGCAACTCTGCCTTTTCAAGATAAGCAGGGATGAAAAGAGGATTATCCTTGAGGACGGTATCGGCGCTCTTTTCCGCCTTATCCGCTTCACCGGCAGCTCTCCTGGCCTTGAGCAGCATGTAATGAATAAGGTAATGCTCGTTTATCTCGAGTGCTTTTTCAAAATCCGCTATGGCATCCTTATAGCTTCCCTTTGAGTGCTCAGCCTGCTGGTACAGTGCTTTTCCCCGGTAGTAGTAAGCCCAGGAAAAGCCTGAGTTTGCAGAGATCGCTTCAGTGAGTTCCTTGATTGCCTCTTTGTATTTCCCTTCCAGAAAAGCCTTCATGCCGTCAAGGTAATACTTGTACCATGCATCACGATTCTTAAGCTTCACATATATCTGTTTTACCAGCTTGTCGGTGACGGGTGAATCGGGAAAATTCCCGATGAAATCCTTGTAGCATTGAAGTGACTCTTCCTTGCTGCCGAGAGTCTGGTAGGATTTGCCAAGGGTAAGGAATATCTTCCGGGCCTTCTCCTCGTCATCCTCAAGCCTGAAGTCAATATCCAGGGCATGCTTGAGGTTGTTGATTGTTTCCTGCCAGTTCTGCTCCTTGAAATAATGAAAGCCAAGCTGAATATAGGGCTCGGTGTAACAGGGGTCGGCCTCAATGGCCTTTTTCATGAGGTCGAGATATTCTGATTTCTTGGAGGAACTTTCAATGGAAGAGGCTTGCTTGAGAAGTTCTTTTGCAGTTTCTCTCTGGCTCATCAGGTATTTTGGACCTTCTCTCTTGTTAGGATTGTCTTGATCTCTTTCTATACCTTCTTATTGTCCGGAAATGCCATAAAGACCTGGCAAGGACAGCGCAGATCATGTCGGCCTGCCATTCCCTGCCATCGGTCCTTTTTTCCACCACAGCATACCTGACAGCATCATCATAAACCTTTACTGAACACAAGGAACATTAGTTTAAAATGTGCATCAGTATAAATTTTCGACTTTCCGGGAGGAAAAACCTCTCGCGTTGAAACTCTCCGAATGCAGGGTTCCCTCAATATTAATAATTCCAGGCCTGGGTGATTTTCCACCCGTCGTTGAACCTTTTCAGCTGAAAGGTCCTTTTTACCCCTTCCCTGCCCCTCAGTGTGCCCTTCACTTTCAGCTTGGCCGAGTCACCTTGATCAATGACCTGGACGACAGCATAATTCTTATAACTGTCGTAATACTTGAGCTGCTTGAGCTCCTGCATGAGGCGAGACTGTGATGATCGTGCCGATTGCGGAAGTGAATATACCAGCTTCAGAAGCGACGTGTCTTCATCACGGAGTGCAATCTGATAAGACTGAAAAGCGTCGGAGGGGGTGTTGTTGTTGGCTCCTGCGAGGACAATACCGGCAGAGAGCACAAAGAACAGCGCAGTCATAAAGAAAACATGGTTCACTTTCAAGGTAATCTCCCCTTTCTTTCAGTGTGAATCTTATTCTATGCTCTGGAGCATAGCAGACGGCATCATTTTAAACCTGAACTGATTGCAGAGACTATGCTGGTAAAACTCCAGAACATGCCAGATAACGTCATCATCTCGAGAATATAATGTGCGTGACTATACGATTCTCTTTCTGATGGACTGATCCCTCCGGTGGGGCCTGCCGAAAAAATAGGGCAGGTGCCAGGAGTTTCTATGATTTATGAAGAAGGTTCATGGCAATAACTATAAAGATTTACAGGTAGCGAGCATGCAGATCTGTTCTCAATGTGGAGCCCAGTGCGATGAAAAGAGCACGAAATGCGGGAAGTGCGGGTTCCCGCTTGACAGCGGCCAGGGCCCCGTGACAGATGCGGAGGGGGGCGCAAATAACGATACTGATGACGAGTCTGCAGCAATTCCGCAGTATTCGGTGCCTCTCTCCATACTTGTATCCGATGCCCATACCCTGATTTACAGCTGGCTCGAGGCACAGCAACAGGACACCTATGAGCGTGAGAACTTCCATATTCTCAGGATGAACAAGAAATATTACGGGTGCTGGCTCTTCTGGTACATTGTATCAGAGAACGGTGACAAATGCACGGGCCTCTCAATGGAAAAGAGCGACCTGGAGGCTCCCCAGGAGACCCAGAAAAGAACAAAAATCATCCTCGTTCCGGGAAGTAATGAAATTCCCCAGGAAGTGGTAAAGCTTTCTGTCCATTATGATTTCATGGAGCTCTGCGAACTCGACGAGAAGGTGGTGGACTCGTCTGAGTTCGTAGTCCCGACCCTTGATGAGAGCGAGGCCCAGAAGAAAGCTCTTGAGAAGCTGAAGGCTGAGGAGCCCGCTCTTTTTGATTATCAGGGGAGGCTCCAGGAATCGGCAAAGCTCTCTCACAGCGTCTCGGTGTTTCTTCCCGTGTGGGAAGGCGCCTATGACTATCGGGGCGGCAGGGAATACACCTTCTTCATCAACGGGCAGAAAGGCCAGATAGAAGGCGAGGAGTTCACCAAGGACAGGAACAGTTACCTGGCAAAGGTGGCTCCCTATTCCTGGCACCTTGCCGCCCTTGTCACACTCCTTCTAATCGCTTTTCTCTTCATCACAAGGAACTACACCTTAAGGGATGACCATGGGCCTTCCCCCGGCATTTCCGTCACAGCGCCAGCCTCGCCTGCGGCAACAGTGTCAGTTTCTCCCGCCGCACAGACTCCCGGCACACTTTCGCCCTCCCCGGGGAGCTCTCTCCCTGTCATGGGCCTCTCACCGTCGCCGGGTGGTTCTCCCCCTGGCGATGAGGATTCCCGGAATGCTCTGAATGCTGTCCTGGAGAACATCAAAGCCATTGACAGCAAGGATTTCGCGAAGGTCCTGGCCCTCCGCTCCGACAGGATAAGGAAGGAAAAAGATGCCGCCTTTTACGAAAACCGTTATCTGGACAATATGTCCCTGAAAGTTGTTGAATACAAGGTGGAATCCTGCACTCCCGAAGAGGCTAGAATCACTGTGGTCACAGAAGCGGAAGACAGGTACGGGAGCAAAACCAGAAGAATAACCTCGGATATCAAGTTTATCCTTATCAGGGAAAGCGGTGATTGGCGCATTGATGATTCAACGGAGAGAACCGTGAAGATAATCGAGGAATAAAAGTCGAGCAGGCAGGGCGCTCAGGGCTTCACCACTTTTACCGTCACGTTCCGCACTCCCCACTGCATGCACTGCGAATAGGTAGGCATCCAGATATCTATCGAGCGGCCCACAATGGCTCCCCCCGTGTCCAGAGCCGTCCCCCAGCCGAATCCGGGGATATAAATCTTGGACCCGTATGGTATGATGCGGGGATCGACGGCAATAACTCCCATTCTCGTGTAGACTCCCCTTGAGGTGAAGCCCCTGAGGCAGTAGGAACGGGCTTCAACATTGAGGGAAAATGACTTTTTCTCAGCGCCGGGAGGGGCCTGGTATCCTTTTTTCTCTCTCTTTTTTCTGTACTCAAGCAGATTCTTTTTCATAGGGGCAACGTTTTCAGCGCTGCCGACCTGGACGGCTTCCTTGATTACTTCTCCTTCGACTGTCACTACTGCCTCATCGTCAGGCTGCTGTGCAAAGGTGACGGATACTCTGGCAGGAATTACAAGAAATAACGCCGAGAGGAGTATGCAGGCTAACAGAACACTGCTCTTTTTCATAGGGCTTCTCCTCCTTAGATTATTGCTCTTCAAGCGGGAGAAAGCTCGTAACAGCGAGGGAACTCTATATTTACTGAATGTTCCCTTAAGAGCTTTCACCCATGTTCTCCCCTTCCCCTCGATCTCCTTTTTCCTTGAAAAACATTCCATGAAAGCCATGGAGGAGAAGGCTCTTTCTCCCTGAATTTATCAAGTGTTGCGCCGGTTTCTGGATCAGGAGCAATGAGAGGATTTGTGATACCGTGACAAAAACCACGCCCCGCATCTGCCACATTGGAACAGACTTTCTTGATAACAGCGCCAGAGTCGCCGAAATGGCAGGAAAGATCTCCCGGTGGGCTGCCGATGGCAGGGAAGTCACCCTTGTGGTCTTTCCGGGCGCAGGAGACAGCTCCACCTCGAAAGCCCTTCCTGAACTGAAGGGCCGCCTGCTGGACAGGAGGGACTCCGATCTCCTTGATTTCTGCCACGGGATAAGGGATGCCGTTATCATGGCCCACATGCTGAGGGCCCGGGGGATCAGCGCCCGCGTGCTGTCAGGCCTGTCGCAGGAACCATTCACCGCTCGAAAGGCCAAAAGAGAAGTGCTTATTGTGGCCGGGTCATTCAGGATGAATGCTGAAGGGGAATTGACGCCCCTTCTCTCGACACCCCCCTGGGAAATCAATCACAAAGCCGCAGGCGGGAATGCTCCTCTTCCCGGGTTTTCGGGGAATGAGCGCTCCTTTGCGGAGAAAAACAGGGCGGTGAGTGGTGCGATTGTGGTGGTAAATGTTGTGGAATGCCATGTGGAATTAGATGGTGGCGAAGACCTCGATGAAAAACGTCTTGTGATGCTCTCAGAGCTGGCGGCAAGGGGAATAAGCCTTGATATGATCAATATATGCTATGAGGAGCTCTACTTCATCCTCCTTGAAAAATACCTTGACAAAGCGGAATGCATTCTGAAGAGCCAGGGAGTCTCCTTTTCGCTTCATAAGGGCTTCGCCAAAGTATCTGTGACAGGGATAGGTATGAAAGGCACGCCGGGGGTCATGGCAGAAATATACCGGGCCCTTGAGGAAGGACAGGTCAATGTGCTGAGAAACACGGACTCTCACATCACGATCTCTTGCCTGATAAGGGAGGAAGACCTGCCTACGGCCATAGAGGCCCTTATGGCAAGATTTCACCTGACCCATGAGGATATTGTCTATGAAAACAAGCTCCAATGACATGCTTCGGAAGGGAGCAGATCTGCAGGCATGCGAGTCGCTCACCGGGAGCCTGGACTTTGATCCCTCAAGTATTGAGCCCGCTGATATAAGGCGCTTCAGGGAGCTCATCATGGGTTATTACCGCAGCTTCGGGCGGAGCCTCCCATGGCGGACCGAAATAAATCCCTACAGGGTAACCGTTTCCGAAGTCATGCTCCAGCAGACGCAGGTTGAGCGGGTCAGGCAGAAATATGAGCCCTTTATTGCACGGTACCCCGGGTTTGCCTCACTGGCGGCGGCTCCTCTTTCTGATGTCCTTGAGGCATGGCAGGGGCTTGGTTACAACAGAAGAGCGCTGGCACTTAAAAAGATTGCCGCTCTAGTGATTAATACTTATGATGGCAGGCTTCCATCTGATCCTGAGATTCTCAGAACATTGCCAGGCATAGGCGATGCTACCGCCCGATCCATATGTGTCTTTGCATTCAATCTGCCCCTGGCCTTCATTGAGACCAATATCAGGGCCCTGTTCATCCATTTCTTCTATCGCCGGTGCACTTCTGTCCATGACAGGGACATCCTTCCCCTTGTGGAGAAGACCCTGGAAAGAGAGAATCCCCGGGAATGGTATCATGCCCTCATGGATTACGGCGTATTCCTCAAGAAGCAGCTGGCCAACCCGGGGAAGAAAAGCGCCCACCACCGCAGGCAGAGCCCTTTCCAGGGATCGCACCGGCAGGTGCGGGGGCTGCTGCTGCGGACCCTTCTTGCCTCTTATCCCCTTTCCAGGGAGGACCTTGCAGGGCACCTGGAAGTCCCCATTGAAGCCGTTGCAAGAGCCGCCGGCGAGCTTCTCGAGGAAGGGTTCATTGGCGAAGAGTGTGGACTGCTCAGCATACGCTGAAGCGAAAAGGGATTTATAAGGCTGTCATTGCATCGGGCCTGTCTCGTCGGCAGAAGGGCCATATATTGATGGCACAGGGATATTCTGCAGGCGGAGGTATACCGAGAGCTGTCCCCGGTGATGGAGAATATTCCCCGCAGCGGGGGTTACTCCTCTCCTGCTGCCTTCGTTTCTGGCCCGGGATCTGCGGGGAGGGGGGTGCGGGGATACTTCTAGTAGGTGCCGCCAAAGACTGCCATGCCCCGTTTCGCTTCTGCAGAGAGCGGATCAAGCGCCGCAGCCTTGGCAAAGCATTCCATGGCCTCATTGAATTTCCCAAGTGAGCCAAGGGAGTTGCCTTTGTTGGTCCAGGCTTCTGCAAAGAGGGGATTTATATCCACTGCCATGATAAAGCAGTTAAGAGCCTCGGCATGCCTTCTGAAGGCCATGAGAGCCACTCCTTTTCCGTTCCATGCCTTTTCAAGCCTCTGGTTTGACACAAGGGCCCTGTTAAAACAGTCAATCGCTTCAGAGTACCTGCTGAGCCTGTTCATGATCAGGCCCCTGTGGTTGAGTGCATCGGCATACCGGGGTGAAAGCTCGATGCTTCTCTCCAGGTATTTAAGGGCGGCATCATACTTCGAGAGGTTTTCCGCCGTGAGCGCGATGTTGAGCCAGAGCTCAGAGTCATCGTCATTGTCCTCAAGGGCTTTCTGAAAGCATTCAAGGGCGTCATCAAACCGGCCGAGGTGCCTGAGCGAGATGCCCTTCCTTTTCCAGGCGTCGGCGTTCTGCGGCGACCTGCGGATTATCTCATCAAAGGCGCATATCGCGTCACTGTGAGCTCCCAGCAGAGTCAGGGCCTCTCCCTTTTTCTTCCAGAGCTCAAGGTTATCGGGCTGCTCAGAGAGAACCCTGGAATAAAACTCCAGCGCATCAGCGTACCTGCCCAGTGCTGTTGAGGCATTCCCTGCCAGCTCATAAATATATTTCATCTCAGGGTTTATCTTCTGAGACTTGAGAAGGCTTTTTACCGCGTCAGTGTAGCGTCCGTCGAGCATGAGGGCAACGCCACGCCAGAACCAGAGCGCAGGTTTCGTTCTGTCTGCTTCAAGAGCTTTGTTATAACTTCTCATGGCGCTTCCATACTCGCCCCTGGTGAGGGTGATGAAGGCTTTTATGGCGTCGTTTCCATTATTGCCGCCGATGACGCCGGGAGGAGGCTCATATTCATGTCCCGCCATTTCAAGGTATATGGAGGCCAGATCGCTCCTGACATCAGCAAAGCTCTGGTACCGATCTTCTGGCAGTCTTGACAGACACCGCGACACGGCCTCTCCAATCCGCCGGGGAATTTTGTCAATCCCGGCGAAGAGGTCAGGGCTGCTCTCTTTTTTGCGGATTATCTCATAAAGACCCTTCATCTGCTCATTCCATTCCTTGGTAAGCGAGCGGTGAGGCACAGCTGTCATCTCATAGAGAATCATACCGAAGGAGAATATATCGCACAGTGTATGGGAATGGGCCCTGCTTGCCTCCTGCTCAGGTGCCATGTAGAGGGGAATGCCAAGCCAGTATCCCGTCTTGGAGAGGCGGTAGCAATATGAGGAGAGAGACTTCTCGCTCCGGAAGGAGTCCGGCACTTCGGTTCCATCGAAGATCCTGGAAAGGCCGAAATCAGTGACCTTGAGCACTTTCCCTGAAGTGATGAAAAGGCTCCCCGGCTTGAGATCCCTGTGGACCAGGCCGCCTGCCCTGGAGGCCTGGTCCATGGCATCGGCGCACTGGAGCGCGAAGTCAAGGGCCTGCCTGATGTCGAGCTCGGGAGTTCCTATCCACCCCGTGAGGTCGTTCCCCTCGAAATGCTCACGCACAAGAAGGGACTGCGGGTCGGTTTTCACCACGCCGAAGGCCTTCAGGATGTTCCCATGGCTCTCAAGTGCTGCCCATCGGGAGCCCTCATGCTCGAGGCGGTCAAAGACTTCTTCACTCCATTCAAAGTCGGGCCTGAAAGTCTTGAATACATAGCGTGTCCCCCTCTCCTCCTCGAGAACGGTGACTTCCAGAAAAAGCGCTCCCCAGCTTACGGACTCGACTTTGAACTGGTGGAACAGAAGTGATCCCTTTTTCCATTTCCCTGGATGGAGGGTGCTTTTCCACTGGAGAGCCGCTGGGATTATCTTTGCCTCTTTTGATGATTCCATCCGGTGCTGTGCCTTCGGAACTTTTTAACGTATATGGACACTCGTTGTGAGCGCAACGGGCAGAAATATCCTTCTTCATGTCTTTCCGTGAATCCTTTATGGAGAAATTGCTCTCCGTCGCACCATCTGGCGCTCCAGGGGCGTTGCAGGAAAAAAGGCAAAAAACAATAATATTGAGAGGTCACACAAAGTCCTGTCCCGGCAAGGTGATTGAAATGATCAACGACTCAGACAGCCGCCTCATTATTCTGAAAGCAATGAAGAAGGAGCAGAAGAGGGCTTTTTCCCGCATCACTCTTGAAAATTTCGAGAAGCCTTACTTCATAGGCTATGTAATAAAAGAGTATGATTCTTACAACATCTGGGGCCGGTACGGGGCTCTTTTTCTGAACTCCAGGGAGAAAACCCGCCATATGTATTGCGAGGTAAGGGTCGGCTCCCACGATTTCGACAACACGATAAACGGCGGAGTCCCCAGGAAGGTTCTCGAAAAGGCGGAATCCCACAAGTTTCTCCAGGGGCCCATTGAGAACAATATCAATGCGCTGAGACTGGCCCTGTGGAGGCTCACCGATCTGAAATACAAGGAGGCTCTGGCCCAGTATCTGGAAAAAAAGGGACGGATGCTCAACGAGGTCATTAAAAAGAAGAAAATCCCTGATTTTAGCAAGGAACATGCTTCTCATCACGTTGATCCCTGCAGGCCTTTGACCTTTGATGACGTACGCTTCCGTGAGAGCGTAAGAAAGATATCAGGCAACTTCAGGAACTGCAGGAAATTCATCAATACCTGGGTCCAGATGATGGGCAAAAAGGAGACCAAGTTCATTGTCAACACTGACGGCTCAGAGATTATCACGGAAAATTTCTACCATGTCTTCGGGCTCCATGCCTCGGCGCTGGCCGATGACGGGATGCCCCTGAACCTGACCAGGAATTTCTACTACCGTGATCACCTCGAAATACCCGGCGATGACTTCATGGAGCGCGAGCGCGAGAACCTTGTCCGCGATCTCTCGAACCTGATGAAGGCTCCCTTGCTTGATCCATACAGCGGCCCGGCAATTTTTGAGCCCGAAGCGGCAGGCGTTTTTTTCCACGAGGCCATCGGCCACAGGCTCGAGGGTGAGAGGCAGATATCAAGCGAGGAGGGCCATACCTTCAGCGGAAAGCTTGGGGAGAGGGTCCTGTCCCCTTCATTGACCATAGTAGATGACCCCTCGGTAAAATCCTTCGGCGGGAAATCTCTTCTCGGAAGTTACCTCTATGATGATGAAGGGATTCCGGGCCAGAAGGTCACCCTTGTGAAGGAAGGCATCCTCGAGGGATACCTTCTTTCAAGGACGCCTGTGGAGGGCTTTTCTCACTCCAACGGCCACGGAAGAAATGATTTTTACGAGTTCCCCCAGGCGCGGATGGCCAGCTTCTTTGTCCATACAAGCGACGGGAAGAGCAAGGCGGAGCTCAAAAGCCTCCTTCTCAAGGAGGCAAGGCGGCAGAAGAAGCCCCATGGCCTCATAATCAGGAATGTTGACAGCGGTGAGACTAACACTTCGCGCTACAGCTTCCAGGCTTTCAGCGGCAATCCCAAAATGGTGTACAAGGTCAATCTCTCAACCGGCAGGGAAACTCTTGTGCGGGGCGTCCAGTTTGTAGGGACTCCTTTGACGAGCATCAGCAAGATAATCGCTGCAGGCGACACTCCCGAGGTCCATAACGCGATATGCGGGGCGGAATCAGGATGGATACCTGTCTCAGCCATTGCACCGGCCGTGCTTGTCGAGGAGATTGAGCTTCAGAAAACCAAGGAGAAAAACAAGAAGCCGCCCATACTTCCCCCGCCCGCCATTGTATAGCATTTTACCGGGAGGTCATGGCCTTTTTCAGGTCATCGTAACGCTTTTTTGAAAGCTTGAGGAACGACCGCTCCGTATCGATACCGATAAATCTCCTGCCGAGCTGAGCGGCCATGATGCCCGTCGTGGAGCTTCCCGTGAAGGGATCAAGCACAAGGTCGCCTTCGCAGGTTGATGCGAGGAGTATCCTCCTGAGAAGGGCCAGAGGCTTCTGCGTGGGGTGTTTCCCGTGGACCTTCTCTGCTGTCTTGGGCGTGTAAATGGCCCAGAGGGAGCGCATCTGCCTGCCGGGTTTCTTGATGAGGTCATCGGGCCAGTCACCGCCTTTCATCACCTCGTAGTTGAAGGTGTGCTTCGCTTTTTCATCCTTCTTCGCCCAGAGCAGGGTCTCGTGGCTTGCCGTGAAATACCGGCAGCTCAGGTTGGGCGACGCATTGGGCTTGAACCAGGCAATATCGTTGAGGAGTTTGTAGCCTGCAAGCTGCAGGGCATAGCCGCAGGCATATATGGAGTGGTAAGTGCCGCTTATCCATATGGTGCCCGAGGGTTTCAGCACCCGCCTGCATGCCTTTATCCACTCCAGGTGGAAGGCAAAGTCTTCTTCCATGCCCCGGCTCATATCCCATTTGCCCTTGTTCACCGGCACCCTTCGCCCCGCGTGGCATGTAAAGCCCCCGTTTGACAGGTTGTAGGGCGGATCGGCAAAAATCATGTCAAGGGAATCGGCGGGCAGCGCAGCAAGGTATTCCCTGCAGTCGCCCTCGATGAGGGTGAAGTCCTTGTCCTCGTAATAAGGTTTCATCTCAGCTTCCAGGTCACCTTTGTTTTGCATATATTATAGCACATCTCATCAATAGTTCTCCAGGGAATACCCGGCATATCATGGTAATGGTGCTTGCTGCATTTTCAAGTATATACCTGCCCTCTGATCCATGGCTGTCGGTCCCATGAAGATTCCTTTCAATCTGAAGAAGAAGTGGCTGTGCAGGGAATTGGCAGGGTTGACGCCTCATTCTTTTTCATATACTATGTACTTGCCTTTTCCAGGTTCTCCTGGAGCTTTACAGAATGATTCGCCTGCGGAGGGAAGATGGCAAGCCAGGGCGGGCAGGCCAACGTATCAGGAAACCTGCTAGAGCACACGGTGAAAAATGTCTTTTCCAGCAAGGGCTTCCTGATAGTGAGGTCCCAGGACTGGCACAAGAGCCCTGATCTTTTCACGAAAGAGCTCCTCGTCACTAATGTGAGATATACCTCAGTGTACGGCCACCAGGGGACAACGGAGTTTCTTCTCATTTCCGATAAGCATCAGAAGAAGATAAGGATAGAATGCAAATGGCAGCAGGTGAGCGGCTCCGTTGATGAAAAGCTCCCTTACCTCTATCTCAACTGCATCGAGGCGATGCCTGAAGATCACATCATCATCATCATCGACGGCGGCGGATGGAAGCAGGGCGCCGTCGAGTGGCTTAGGAACGCGGTAAGGGAGAAAAAATATACGAGCGAGAGCAACCGCCATAAGGCCATAGAGGTGATGAGCCTCACGGAGTTCATCACCTGGGCCAACAGGGAATTTAAATGAAATGGGGCCACTGAACGCCGCAGAGCAAAGGAGTATCACATGAAAAAGAAATACCATGAAAGGCTTCAGGCTATTTACGGCCACCTGGACAGGGAGATCATGGCCGTGGGGATCGGGAGCGAAGATAATCACTGCGGTGACTGCACGCGCTGCTGCCATTTCCTTTACCGCTTCCCTGTAAGCTCATTGGAGCTTGAATACCTCTATGAATTTTATCCTGAAAGAGATCACCCTCGTTCATACATTGATTTCCTGAACAGCAGGCTGAAGAATCCGGACGGCTCAAAAGCCCGATGCCCTTACTGCCTCGAGTCGGGATGCTCAGTTTACCTCGCAAGGCCGATGTGCTGCAGGATATACGGCCTTTCACCCCACCGCCCTCTCCTGGAAGGGTGCGTCTTCAGGCAGGACCTGGAGAGCGCCCATGCACTCTGGAGAAAGCTCGTCCCCCTTTTCAAGGAGTTTATTGACCTGAGGTTCACTTACTACGAGGAGCAGCTCGAGTGGTTCACCCCGGTGACCATCACCGACTTCCTGGACATAAGCACCCTCTTTCTCGCAAGGGGAGCTCCTGACAGGGCTTTCCAGAACCTTATGGGCGCCTTCGAGATGAGCCCGGGCGACCCTGTGGTCCATTCATCTCTTGGCTGGTTCCATGAGCAGCAGGGGCAGTATGAGAAGGCGGTGCAAGAGTATGAGTGCTGCCTCGGGCTTGATCCCCTCGACTACTCGGCGCACCTCAAACTGGGCTTCCTCTCCCATGGCATTGGCGATATTGAGAAGGCCATGGCCCATTATGACAGCGCCCTTGCAATTGACTCCGTGAATGCCCAGGCCTGGGGGAACAAGGGCCTTGCCCACCTGACGATGGGACAGCATCAAGAGGCCAGAAGGTCATACCAGAAAGCCATTGAGCTTGAGCCCGACAATGCCATATACCATGCCTGCCTGGGAAATGTATGGTACTGCGAGGAAAATACTGCAGAGACCATAAAGGAGATGGAGCGCGCCCTGGCCATCAACCCCCATGAGGAGATTGCCCTCCTTTCCATGGCCTCGATCTATGAGAAAACAGGGAATATGGAGGAATCCATCAGGTCCTACGGGAGGTTCCTCGCACTCTGCAGCGACCCGGCCAAGAGAAGGATCATAGAGCAGAAGGTGGAGGCTCTCGCCGCGCTTGCAGGGAAGCCTTAAGGGCAGCTATTTCCCGACGTTTTTCATGGCTCTTGCCACAGCTTCTTTCACCTTGTCGGAGGGATCCTGCTCGGCTCTCTTGAGGATGTCCAGAACCTTTACGTCCTTGACCTGCCCCAGGGACTCCACTGCATAGCACCTCACAAGCTCCGAGCGGTCATTGAGGGCCGCTCCCAGAGACTCAATGACCTCGCCCTTCTTGAAAGCTCCCAGTGCCATTGCTGCACTTCCCCTCACGTATTCTTCCTCGTCCTTCAAAGCGTCAAGGAGGGGATAGATTGCCCTTTCATCGGCTATTCTTCCAAGCGATCTCGCTGCTGATCCTCTCATGGCAGTCTTTTCACTCCTGTCGCCCAGTATTTTCGAGAGGCTGTCGATGACTTTTGGAACCGAGAATTCGCCAAGATTGAGCACGACATGGCTTCTCACCTCTTCTGAGCTGTCGTTGAGCATATCGACGAGAGTATCGGCAGTATGAGCCTTCTTTATCTTGCCGAAGATCTTCACTACCGAGCGCCTCACGTTCTCATTTTCAGAGGAAGCGAGCACTACAAGGCGCGCGGCAAGATCGGGGTGGCCCATCTCGGCCAGGGACTCCTCAACGCGGGTGCGGAGGGCATCGTGATCGGTATCTAGCACTGCAAGGAGCGCATCGAGAGAGATATTGCCCTTGACCTTGCCGAGGGCCTTTGCAATATTCACTCTCAGCTCCGGGGCCTCATTGGGGTCTTTGAGGAGAGGTATGATGGCTTCCACGCATTTCTCAGTCCTCCTCTCGCAGAGGGCGTTGATACATGACTGCCTGATAGTGTGACTGAGTCTCCCCAGCCCTTCGATGTAAGTGTCTATGAGCTTGTCGCTCTTTATCCGGGAGAGGGCCGTGAAGACTGCAGAAACGTTCTCATCCTCATCCTTCTCAAGCCTTTCGCGGAGGGGCTCGATCACCGCTTCGCTGTCGAAAGCGCCAAGCGCCTGTATGGCCTTTTTTCTTACCCTGCTGTCAGGGTCTCTCGAGAAAGCGGCGATAATGTCAATGATCTTCCTGTTCTTTGTGGCGCCTATATCCCTCGCGGCTTTGAGCCTTGCCTGATCATTCTCATTGCACAGCGCATTGTAAAGGCACTGTGCGGCAGCCTCGTTGGCAATGCCCAGTGATGAGCCGGCGCTGTTCTTGATCCTTGCTGATTTGTCGCCGATGGCTATCACAAGGGCTTTTATGGATCCCGGTGTATTGAAGTCCGCCAGTGCCTGGAGAATGCCCGATCTCACCTCTTCCGATTCCTCGGTTTTCATTGCCTTGATGAGGACGATCTCAGCTTCCTCGTTCTTGAACTGTCCAAGGGCAAGGGCACAGGATGACCGAAGCTTCTCGGGCTCCGCCTTGTTTTCAAGAATGCTCACCAGGTGCGGAATGCCGTTTTCATCCCTTACCTTGGAGAGGGCAAAGGCTGCCTTCTGTCTTGTGGCATTGTCCTTGTGGGTGTTGAGCACTTTCACAAGGCCGGGGATGTCCTTCTTCTTTTCAAGATTATCGATATTGACGGGGAGAAACTGCATTATCTTATCCATTCACTTCGCTCCTGTATCAGAAATTTTCGATGGCCTCGGGCGGCACTTTACTTCTTTTCACTGCCGCATAAAGAGTTCCGGAGAGGTGTTTCTTTCCCCGTGAGCATCTTTCCTCCTCCCGCTTCATGGGGCAGCAATGCCCCATGCCTCTCTGCACCGAATGCTCCAGTCCATTACGGAATCTATTCCGGGCAGTGGTCCATGGAATTGTTAACATCTTGTTAACATGAAAATCTATTTACAAAGAGGGGCTGTCATGGGATAATCAGACATGGTCAGCCCTGCCTTTATTTATTGTGCCAGGAGGATTAGATGGATAATACGATAAGACCGCTTCAATTCAATGCTGTCCAAAAACAAGGCGACCTCTCGATGAAGCCTGAAAGCCACGAAAAAGAGGGCCCTTCTGAAGGCTCCAGGGATGACTCGGTGAGCATTTCCCGGCCTGACGCCACGCAGGAGCCACCCAGGAAGATAAAGGTAAACATCCTTCCCCAGAGCCCCGCGGTCACGACGGCAAAAACCGTGGACTTCCCTCAGGATCAGATAGGCTCCACGGTCTCCAACAACCGCATGCAGATGGTAGACAAGAGCAATCCCAAGGCCATTCCCGACCTCGAGGGCAATTACCTTTACGAGGTGGGCACGCCGCAGTTTGACCAGGTGAATGCCTTTGCCACGGCGGCACGGGGTATGGAAATGGCGGAAAAGTTCAGGGGCTCATCGATAAACTGGGCTTTCAGCTCCAAGCTCTCAATCCTCCCCCACAAGCAGGAGGGAAAGAACGCTTATTATTCAAGGCAGGACCGCTCGGCAAATTTCTTCTTCTTCAAATCCCCTCCCCTTGATAAGGTGGTGCAGACCTCCGAGGATCCCGACATTGTCATCCACGAGATAGTGGGCCATGGCGCCCTTGACGGCATAAGACCCCAGTACCTCGGCTGGGACTCCGAGACAATGGGCACCCATGAGGCTTACTCGGATATCGCCGCGATGAATTATGCCCTCCATGACGAGGGGAATATAAAGCTCCTCCTCGAGCAGAACGGCGGAAACTTCAGGAACGAGAGCCTTGTCTCAAGGCTTGGCGAGGAGTTCGGCAAAGCCATCCACCTTGAAGACCAGAAGCCTGAAAATGACAACCAGCTCTATCTGCGCTCAATGCTCAACAAATTTACTTATGCTGATCCCGATTCACTCCCTGATACCCATGATCCCGATCAGCTCTCGGGAGAGTCCCACAGCTTCTCAAGGGTTCTCTCGGGAGCCTGCTACGACCTGATAGACGGTCTTTACCAGAAGAACCTCCCTGGCTCCAAGGACCAGACCGAAGCCGTGGTGAAAGCCCGCGACACCTTCGGGGATCTCTTCTACAAGGCAATAGACCTTGCGCCGCAGACCAAGTGCAAGTATAAGGACGTGGCCCTCGGCATGATAAAGGCCGACAGGCTCAAGAACGGCGGGAGCAATGAGCAGGAGATCAGGAAGGCTTTCCTGGACCGCAAGATCATCACCGAGAGTGACATAAGCAAGCTGGATGCCCATATGGAGGCCCTTCCCTCGGTGCGCCTCAAGAAGAGCCCCTCAACAGCGCAGGACGTGCAGAAATTCCTGGAAGCCCATGGGGGAAGCCTGGGCGTTCCTGACGGCCTCACGCTGAAGCTCACGGAAATCGCCAGGGGCAAAAACGGGGACACCACGGTGAGCCTTCAGTTCACTGAGGAGATGCCTCTCTCGGGGAAGGAGTTCGGCAAGTACGAGGGCTACGTTGTGGACGTCAACGGCGGCCTCACCATTGCCTTCGATAAATCGGGAAATCTTGTGGACGCCACCTTTGACTCCATAGACGAAGAGAAGAAACAGGATGTGAGAAACGGAGTTCTCAATTGTATCAAGAAGGATCTCGTTACCGAGCAGAGCAAGTCTGACAGCATCTTCAAGACCGACACGGAGATCTACCAGGGCCTTGCCACCAGCACGCCCGACGGGAAGAAGAAGATCATGAGAATCCCTGTAGTCTCGTAAAGCACTGGCCCGATAAAAAGCCCTCTCCTGAGGGCTTTTTTTTCTTAAACTTCCTGGCAGGTCGTGGAGGCCCGGGATGCCCCTAACGATAGCAGAGCACTGTCCCTGACTGCGTGACAAGGAAAAGGGCTCCGTTCACAATGAGCGGCACCGAGATGACCTTCTCGTCCAGGACGACCTTGTCCAGAAGCTTGCCGGTGAATGAATCAAAGCAATAGAGCCTCTGCTCAGGCATAAGCACATAGATTTTATTGTGGGTCACCGCGTAATGATACTCAAAGACGCTGCCCAGGTTCACTTTCCAGAGAATCTCGCCGCTCTCGGCATTCACATGGTGCATGATCCCTTTCTGGGTGATGCAGATCACCATGTCTTCCACGGCTCTTATCGGATGGGTGATGGAGCCCTTCAGGTCATATTCCCACCTCAGGTCACCATTCTGGCGCTCGATGCAGAAGAGAAAACCCTCGTGGTTGCCTGCGATGACCAATTCAGGGAGGACCGCGCCGGGCGTGGAGATGCTTCCCTCGGTGTTGAACTGCCATAGAAAGTCCCTGTCTTCGAGGTTCACCGCGTATACAATCCCGTTGAGGGCTGTGAGGTAGAGCACTTCGTCGTAGAGGGCGGGGGCCGAGATGGTCCGAACCTCCAGGGGCTCCCTCCAGAATATCTCTCCCTCGGAAAGCTCGATGGCAACGATGGTTCCGTCGTAAGTCACCTGATAGAGAATATCCTCCTTGGCACACGGTGAGCACATGACCATGCCCTCGATGGCTGCCTCCCAGAACACTGACGATTTCCCCGCCTTGATTGCCACAAGATGAGGCGTAGAGGGCGAGCTCACATAGATCACCCTGTCATGGACCACCGGGGCGTTGATGGATTCCTTGAGTGAATAGCTCCATTCCGCCGAGCCTCTCTCCATGTCAAAAAGGAAGAAATGGCCGTCGTTGAAGCTCACGAGGAGCTTGTCACCGCAGGGTGCAAGGTGGGCAATCGTTGCATTTCTCGTACCGCAGCTCCATGCGCGTTTCATGGGGATCCGCGGCCCTGCGCCCACGCTCGAGGTCCTGCCCGTGTTTCCCAGGAAGTTGTCCCACTGCACGTCGGAGAGATCGATCCCCCGGTAGGTATAATAGAAGTCATAGGTTTTCAGGTTCCGGGGCCTGCATTTCTCCAGCAGCTCGTGCTTTAACGTTTTTACGCTCTCGTAATGGGACAGCTTTCTTCCGGGTGTTCCCAGCATCCTGTAAAGTATCTCCACGAAGCTCTTTGACAGGTCGGGCCGCAGGCTCTCAATCTTCTCAGGCTCGATGCTCCGGTACTTCTGCAGATCAACGCTGGAGATGAGAAAATAGAGAAATGCCCCCAGGCACCATATGTCCCTTGAAGCGGAGTTGAATTCCTCCTTGATCTCGAGCTTTTCCACGTACTCATCGCCTTCGCTCATTCCCACGGCGCTCAGAATGTGCGGGATTCCTATATTGATGTAGTAAATATGGGAAGCCTCCTCATCGATGACGAGAGATGAAGGCGGCATGTCAACGACGTAAACGGGCCGGGGGGAAAGGCCATGAAGATATTCGAGCATCTCGCTCAGAATGAGCCCCCAGGAGATAAGGAGGCCTTCAGGGATGGCATGACCCACCCGTGTGTGAAATTCCGGGAGAAACTGGGTGAAGTTCTTTCCCTCCATGAATTCATAGACAAGGTAGAGATAGTTCTCCTCGTTGAAATAGTCAAATATCTTGATAATCGAAGGATGGGAGAGATTCACGTAGCGCTCGGCGGCCTCTTCAAACCTTTCGACGATATCTTCCTTCTGAAGCAGGTCCTCGCCCTGGATGAGGAACTCCCTGAGGGAGTAAAAAGTGCCTGCGTCGGAGAGATCCTCAACTTTGTAGATCGCCCTGGAGCAGGTGAAATGATAAGGCTCTATGATGCTGTACCTGTTATCTATGAGGAGCCCCTCATCGCCCTCCCCGAGGAAATCGGGTTTCTCTGCTCTTGCCGGCCTTTCAGGCTCAGCGGAGGGCTCTTCTTCCTCCTCCCCCTCAGTGCCGTCCCCGTCATCATCTCCCTGTGCCTTGTCAAACTCGCTGAAGCAATAAGGACAGAAGAGCATATCCTCGTCAACCTGCTTTTTGCAGCTTGGGCAGTCTATTTTTCCCACAATTCCTCCAGGACCGCAGGGTAGCATAACAGGGCACCTGAGCCATGAGAGTGCCATAAAAACCAAGAACCTCTCAGCGCTGTGTGGCAGTCAAGAGAGGTTCTTTAAAGAAATCATCAGTCAAAAGTATGCAAAAATACCATCCTGACGGTTCTATTCAGGAAGACTTATGGCCTCACTCGGGCATTCGCTCACGCATGCACCGCACTCAAGGCACTCTTCCTCGTTGATTACGGCCACGTCATTGATCTTGATCGCCTCAACAGGGCACACTTCCCCGCAAGCTCCGCATGCGGTGCATTTTCCTTTGTCAACTATGGCTGCCATATTATCATCCTTTCTTAATAAATTGTGCACCATCGGGTGATGCATTGTCGGCGCTTTCCACTTGGGATGACCCCTGGTAATGGCTCCAGGTATATCCCCCAGATGGCCAAAATCACCTATTCGTCATATAATGATAAATTCCTCCAAATAAAATTACTGCCCCAGTTTTTCCAGGAATCTTCTGAACTGCTTCTGCTGCCGGGGGGTGCCTGCCTTTTTCAGTCCCTCTTCCAGGGTGAGGCGTGCAGACTGGAAGTCGCCCTGCTCATGATACACCACGGCGAGGTCGTGGTATGCGTCAGTAAAACCGGGGTCCAGAATGAGCGCTTTTTTCAGGGCTTCCACGCCCTCGGCGACCCTGCCGGTTTTTGCGAGGTGGAGCCCAAGGCCCTTATGCGCATAAGCATCGCCGGGGTAAAGACCGACGGTCTTCTGGCAGAGCGCCACGCCTTTTTCAAACTCTCCCGCGAAATAGTATATGAACCCAAGGCTGTTGAGAGCCCCGCGGTGGGTGTCATCGAGAGAGAGGGCTTTTTCAAGCAATTCCCTGGCCTCGTCAACGCGCTGCTCCCGCAGGAGGGAATATCCCTCCCTGGCGTAGTAACCGGCATCCTGTCCCTGCGGTTCCATCAGGAGTCCTTCATTATATCCCCGCTGTCGGGAGGGAGCTCAAAATGCTCTTCATTGATTCCGTCGGCAGCATCAATCCTCTCTGAAGTTCCCGCCAGGAATGCCTTCATGGCATCCACTTCCTGCTTGAGATACTGCAGGTATTTGAAGATATGCGAGACATGGGACACTATAAGATCTATCTTCTCTCTATCCTTCTGGAGCTCGGCCTCCTTTTCTGCGGAACTGCCCTCTTCATCGTGGGGCTGGCCTTTTTCAACCATGCGGGCAAGCTTGTCAATACGCCCGATGAGAATATCGAATTTCCCTGCCATGAACACCTTGAGGGATTTTAAAGTCTCGCTGTCGGAAGCCGCTGGCTCTCCCTTCTCAGCAGCCTTCACCGGTTCCTCCGCCGAGGGGGCGCCTGCCGGTTCCTTTTTCTGCTCCTCCGGCTCCTCCGCCGAGGGGGCGCCTGCCGGTTCCTTTTTCTGCTCCTCCGCCGGGGAGGGTTCTCCTTCGTCACTTTTATGGGCCTCAGCCTCTTCCAGGAAGGGAACCGGCTCCTGTAATACCGGAGACTCACTGATTTCTTCAAGCTGCCTTGCGATATCCCCTTCCACTTCATAGAGAATGCTGTCAACGTCAATACCGTCTGATGATTCTGCTGCCGGGAGGATCATCTCGCCGTCAGGTCTTGCTTCCAGGGGAGGCGTGCTCACCACCGGCAGGTCGGGAGCTGCGGCAGGCTCCTGGACCTTGCCCTGCGGCTCGTCAGGCCCGGGACCGGCAGGCCCGGGCTGTTGATGATCTTCAGGGTGCTTGTCATGATATTTCTGGAGAGGAGTCATGGCGTGTGCCGGCTTTTGAGAGGGCTCGGCATGGACGGCCTTCAACAGGCCCGGGAGGGTCCTGGATTTTTCCGCATGGTGGGCAGTGGGAAATTCTGTGCCCAGAGAAGCGAATATCCTTTCCATATTCAAGCAGAATACGGCGCCCTCCGCTGAGAGAATATAGAGGTTTTTCTCATAGGACTGCATGGTGACAATGACAATATTCTTCTTATCCAGCTCAGTCTGCCAGAGCACTTTCATCTTCTGCTCGTCGAAAAGGAAGAGGTTCCTGCGGCCGTCACAGAAAATCACATATCCCGGGAGCACTACAGGGTGCGGGATGGTGATAACCTTTTCATTATTGAGGGCCTTGTTGCACTTGAGCCTTCCATTCCCCGCACCGAGCCCGTAAAGTGAATCGCTTCTGAATATGAAGAGCGTGTCGTCGGCCAGAAGGGGATTCAGACGATACTCCCTGGGATTGAGGGGATTCACGGCAGTAATCTGGTATTTCCATATAAGGCTTCCCCGCTCGATGTTCAGGGAGTACACGAATCCGTCGCGGGCCAGGAAGAATATGGCATGGTCGTTATAGGCCAGCCCCCGGCAGACCTCGTTGTTGATCCTTATCTGCCAGGCAAGGGTTCCGTCCTTGAGCAGGAGTGCGTACACATGCTCATTTTCTATCACAAAGACCGCGTCATTGGAAAATGATGCCCCTATGCTGCTTGTGATCTCAAGCTTCTTATAGCGCCAGAGCGCTTCACCGCTGTGCAGATCAAGAAAATAGATGAAACCATCCAGGGAGTCTATCAGCACCCTGTCCTGGTGGGAGAGCGGCGCGGATGCGACTCCAAATGGCTTCTCCCAGAGCAGTGCGCCATCCTTGCATGAAAGGGCCGTTATGTGCCCCGCGGACTGCGTCTTTGAATCTTTCTCCCCGAACAGCAGCAGGACGTCATCCCATCCAAGGGGAGCCCTGTGGATCTGGGTCTCCACTTTTTTCTCCCACGCCACTTTCCGGTTCTCAAGGTCAAGGGCCTGCACATTTCCCTGTTTGGTTACCGTGACAAAATTGCTGCCATATGCATAGGCCGAAGGTGCATAATGGAGGCCTTTCTTTACGCTGTGCTTCCAGAGGGAGGCTCCATTCTGAGCGGCAAGGGTAAAAAGCTCCTTGTCGCCAACGGCGGTGAAAAGCAGGGTCCCGCCTGGATCGTGATAAAGGCTGCCGTCATGAAATACGTCATCAGGCAATGCCTTGTGGGCATAGTACCATCTGAGGATCTCCATCGACTGTTTCTCTTCCTTGTCAGAGTCATCGGTTTTTTTGAATATGTTCCACATAACAATCCCCCACTTGAGTAAACTTGCCGGTCGCTGGTGCTTATCTGAGGCAAACCGGGATCTGAGGGCGCCGGGTCATGGTCTAGACTTCGTTTTCGGCGGAAAAAAAACCTGCTCAAGGCAGGTTTTAGAGGTGCCAGTTGAAGAGGAAATCAGCAGGTGGCGAGGAGGACTTTCTCTATTGCATCCTCGCGCTTCTCATCGGCCGAGATGCCCAGCCTCTGCTCCGTGGCATGGAGGATAGCCTCCAGCGTCTCGGCATAAGACATGCCCGTCAACTTGCCCATCTTGACGAGGTGCCCATCCCAGCACCATCCCGGATTGGGATTTACTTCCAGAAGCTTATGGGAGCCTTCACCATCGAGCCTCCAGTCAAAGCGGGCATAGTCGCGGCATTCTAGACGCTCGAAAAGCAGAAGCGAGCACTCTATGATTGCCTTCTCCGTCGCTTCGGGGAGCACGGCAGGGATGGACCTGAGGTTCCAGTAAGGCGATTCCGGTGACCATTTTGCCTCATATGCGCATATCTTGGGGAGATCGTCAGGGAGCATCGAGTAGTCTTCCTCTATGAGGGGCAGGACCGTGTAGGCTCCGGGAGGGTTTCCGATAATCCCGCATGTGAGGTCTTTTCCCACGAGAAACTCTTCCACCAGGATGGGCTTGTCGTAGCCGAACCGCTCCCTGATCTCTATGATGGCGTTGAGGAGTGCCTCAAAGGTGCACACCACTGACCGCTGCGTGATTCCAAAGCTGCCGTCGCCGAAATTGGGCTTGACGATGACGGGAAATTCAAAGGGAAGCTCAAAGGTGCTGTCCTCAGGCTTGATGAAAAAGGCCTCGGGCACCCGTATGCCCATCTCCTTGGCAATTCCTCTCACGAGGGACTTGTCATAGCAGTGGGAGATGCACTGGGGGCCTGCACCGGTGTAAGGGATTCTGATCATGTCCAGGAGGGCCGGCACATGGAGCTCCTTGGTGGGATCATTGAGGAATCCCTCGTCGCAGAGGTTGAAAATAAAGCTCGTCTTGGAGCGCAGCTTGAGCAGATCCATGAAAAGCGATTCATGATGGGTGAGATAGGTGAAGCGGTAGTCTTTCAGCTGCCTCAGGGCGTCCTTGAGCTGATCGATTGTGTAGAAATCATCATCGTCAAAGATTCCAAGAGGCTTGAGTGGATCGGGCCGCGAAGGATCGCCGAGGAGCACCGCGACATCCTTTATGGTGGTGCCCCCCTTTCTCCTGTCAGGAGCCCACTCCTTGCGGCATAAGGCCGTGACAATGATTCTCCGCTCCATCATGCCAAGATCCTGATTCCTCTGGGAGTCCGTCAAGATGGTATCATGGACCGTCACGTCGGCAAAGCCCGCCTTTTTCAGGAGCTCGCTCAGGCTCTCCCTTGTGTAAAGCCTCTCAGCGTAAAACTGGTCTACAATGACGCCTTTGCTTATATGGGTGACCACTTCGCGGGAGATGAGGCGCTGCCTGTCATGGGACAGGGTGCGCTCCCTGCATACGAAATGCTGCTTGTCTATCCATTCCCATGACCGGGACAGAAAATTGTTCCTGATGTACTCACCGTCAGTGACGTCAATTATGATCTTGCCCCATGGCTTGAGCACTTTGAAGACTTCCTTGAGAACCCTTATGTCATCTTCCACGGTCTCGAAATACCCGTAGCTGTTTCCCAGAATCATGACCACCTCAAAGGTATCGTGGGGATAGGGCATTTTCCTTGCGTCGCCCTCCCTGAATCTCACCGGGAGGTTTTCCTTTTTGCAATGGGCTTTTGCCTTCTGAATGAGGTAATGGGACCGGTCAAGCCCGTCGGTGTTCTTGTAGCCGCGACTTGCGAGCTCAATGGTGTGGCGGCCCTGCCCGCAGCAGAGGTCCAGCATCCTTGAATCCTGGCCTGCGCCAAGGATGCCCAGGATGAGATCGACTTCAGAGCGCGTGATATTGCTGTCATCAACAACGTCGGCATCGGTCTTGAGGTAGATGGAGTTGAAGATCCGTTTCCACCAGTCGGGATTCACGTGCTCCTCAAGGTTATGAACGGGGCCCAGGGTCTTTCTGACAGGAGCAGAGCATGTTTTCATGGGCGCCGTCCCGTTTTTCTGGGGAGCTATACCATTTTTTTTCTGGGAAATCTTTTCTTTCGGGAAATCCTTCTCCATCGCCAGGCTCCTTTTCTCTGAACGTGCCTTGCTGCAATGCGGGGAATTTTTCAGTATTATAGCATACCTTCGCGAGAAAGCAAATTTCTTATGGCACCAGTGATCGGTCGTGACGGGCCTTGAGGGCGCAAAGACCTCTTTTTCGCGGATTTTCTCTTTATTCCCCTGTCGATTTCCCTCCTGGGAGAAATTGAAAGAGCGCGTCCCTGTCAAGCGAAAATAAATAGTCTCTCACGGAGATCGCCGTGGGAAAAGAAGCGGTGCAAAAACGATATGAGGCAGGCGCGTTTCTTTTCTCTCCCTGCATAGGGATCAAAGAGATGTGCGGCTCCTCGATAGGTTGATAATTGCGGAGCTTGTGGGCCTGGTATTATATCGTGGCCTCGAAATAAGTTCTTCTCGTTATCCTGTCGGGATCTTTTTTCATCGCCTTATAGACCGTGAGGTTCTTTTCATTGAACTTTGAGGACCCCTGCACGGGAGGAGCCGTTGAAGGCGCCACGGAGTTGATCTGATTCTCAATCTCTCCCAGGATTGAGATCCTGTCGCGCAGTTCCTGCGGTGAATAGGTGGTATCAAATCCCTCGGTCTGGTTGTATTCGGTCCTTGCCCACTGATGAAGGTTCTTGCAGGCCTGCATCACGTTATACTGACCGTCTGTCTGATCCTGGCTCTTATTGGCGGCGGGGAATCCATAATGAGGATTATTGTACTGGTAGTTGTTGTTATAGATGGGCGGGAGCATCGTATTGGACACAGGTCTGCTGCCTGATATTTTATTCTGGGGCGCTGACTCGCGCTGGCTGCCCATCCTGTTCTGTGCTTCGGGAGCATGGGAGAGTTTTGAGCTGATCTCTTCAAGAATCTTCCTGATGCTTCTGAGTTCCTCGTGGTTGCCGTCCTTCTGGGAAGAACTCGCTGAAGGCTCAAAAGTGTCTCTGATTGTGGGGGCGCTCTGGATGTTCCTGGATGAGGGTGACGGCGCTGCCACGGGCTCCATGGAGCCCTTCATCTCACCCTGGTTTATGCTCACCGTGCCAGAGTCATTTGTTTTGTATACGGTGTATCCAGACATTCCCCCGTAGTTCGAAATCACTTTTTTCACCTCCTCTTGCTTCACTGCCATTTCACGACGGGGGGTTAAAAATAGGTGAAAGGGTCTTGAAAAAAACCTTAAAATGTTACTGCGCTGTAACACTTTTCTCCAGTTATTTTGACAGATGGTGAACAAGATGTTAATATCTTGATCGGGGACTGACGCCTTTTCCTCATCGAAGCCCGGTATACTGTTTAAAAAGTGTCTGTCCCCTTATTCGTGTTCACGTCAAGATAGGAGTTGGGCCAGGAAAGGGAGAATATAGGATCAGCAGCTCACGCCGGGAAGAGCACAAAGAATGACCGGCAGGAAGGCCAGGCATCCACAGCAGCATTAAGGGGTGATGACAATGTCGTTTCTGGAGGATCTTCACAAGGCGCGGAGGGTGAAAGAGTCTGAGCAGATGGGGCTCGAGCAGCACCAGAAGATTGTCCGCATCAGAAGGGAACAGAAGTACAAGGAAATCCAGCCTATGGTGAATGAGATGCTGGATTCCCTGGGAATGGCTACATGGGGCTGCACGGACGGCGACAGAAATTACGAGGTTTTTGCCGATATCGCCCACTTTCAATGGAAGCTTTATTCCGGACCTTACGAGTATATTCTCCGCATTATCTTCGATGACGAGGGATATGACTATTACGAGGTGGGCTCCATGGGCAACATGGCGAGGACTCAGGATCTCTCGAGAAAATCACTTGAACATATGCTCAAGACAATTTACAAGCGCGGTCCCGATTATCTTGGAGAAGCAAATGATCCGGCATTCAGAAAGAAGAAAAAGAAGTAAGGAGTGATAGAAATGGCGGTAGTCAAACCTTTCCGTGCAGTGCGCCCCAGAAAAGACAATGTGATCAAAGTGGCATGCCCCCCCTATGATGTGATCAGCTCAGAGGAAGCGAGGGCAATGGCAGAAGGGAATGACATGTCGCTCCTTCACGTGACGAAGCCAGAGATAGACCTGGAGCCGAGGATTGATCACTATGATGAGCGCGTCTATGAGAAAGGAAAGGAGAATCTCCAGAAGTTTCTCAGGGAAAATATTCTCACCCAGGATTCCAATGACTGCTTTTATCTTTACCGCCAGATTATGCCTCTCGAAGGGAGAGAGCATACCCAGCTCGGTCTTGTGGCCTGCGCTTCCGTTGATGAATATCAGAGTGATCTTATAAAGAAGCATGAGCTCACGAGAAAAGACAAGGAAGATGACAGGACCAAGCACGTCTATATCACCCAGGCAAACACCGGACCCGTCTTTCTCACCTATAAATCGCGGGAGGCCCTTGACAGGCTCCTGGGTGAGCTGGAAAAAGGAAAACCCGAGTACGACTTTACCAGTGATGATGGTATACACCATATCGTGTGGGTCATTGACAGGGAGAAGGACATCAATGCGATAATCAGGCAATTTGAAAAAATCCCCGTGATGTACGTCGCCGACGGCCATCACAGGAGTGCCTCTGCCTGCAGGGTGAGGGAGATCATGAAGGTGGAGAATGCCTCCCATACAGGCAAGGAGGAATACAACTTCTTTCTCGTGGTCATTTTCCCCCATGATCAGATGAATATCATGGCTTATAACAGGGTGGTGAAAACTCTCAACAATCACAGCGCCGATGATTTTCTGAAGAAAATTACAGAGCTCTTTGAGGTCATGGAGATGGGTCCGGACCTGCCTTCTCCTGAGAAACGCCACCAGTTCGGCATGTACCTCAACGGCAAAGGATACCTCCTTACGGCCGGGCAGGTGGACGAGAGCGATCCCGTGCTGTCACTCGATGTCTCGATCCTGCAGAATACGGTTCTGTCGCCTCTGCTTGGCATCAAGGAGCCCCGGGAGGACAAGAACATTGATTTCATCGGCGGGATAAGGGGCACCGGCGAGCTGAAAAGACTGGTTGAATCAGGGAAATTCAAGGTGGCCTTTTCCCTTTACCCCACCTCCATAGAGGATCTCATAGGCGTCGCTGACTCGGGCAAGATAATGCCGCCGAAATCCACGTGGTTTGAGCCGAAGCTCAAGGACGGCATTGCTATCCATATGCTGAAGAATTGAGGGCTCATGGAGCGCATCTCCTGTTTCAAAGCTTATGATATAAGAGGTCAGGTTCCCCGGGATCTCAATGAGGACCTGGTCTACCGTCTGGGCAGGGGATTCGCCGCCCTTTTCAGTCCCGGAAGCGTCGCTCTGGGAAGAGACATAAGGCTTTCAAGCCCTGCGCTTGCCCTCGCTCTCTCAAGGGGCTTTCAGGACTCGGGCGTGGATGTCTGTGACATAGGCATCTGCGGCACCGAGATGGTCTATTTCGCCGTGCCCCACCTTGCCCTGGGCGGAGGGATCATGATAACGGCGAGCCATAACCCTCCTGAATACAACGGCATCAAGCTTGTGAGGGAGCACTCAATCCCTGTGAGCGGTGACAGCGGCCTGCGGGATCTCGAGAGCCTTGTGGCGGAAAATGCCTTCCCTCCCCCGCCGGAGAGAAGGGGCTCCCATGAACAGAGGGATATCACGGAAGCCTTCATTTCGCACCTCCTAGGCTTCATCGACGTGACAGCCATCAGGCCCCTCAAGGTGGTGGCCAACGGGGGCAACGGTTGTGCAGGCCCCCTGGTGGAGCGCCTTGCGGACCGTCTCCCCGTGGAGATGGTAAGGCTTCATTTCACTCCTGACGGGTCCTTCCCCCATGGCGTTCCCAACCCCCTGCTCCCTGAGAACAGGCTTGATACCTCCCGCGCGGTGCTGAGTGCCGGAGCTGACCTGGGAGTGGCCTGGGACGGCGACTATGACCGCTGCTTCTTCTTCGATGAAAAGGGTGAGTTTATCGAGGGGTATTATATCGTGGGCCTCCTGGCGAAAGCAATGCTCATGGCCCACCCCGGCGAGAAGATCATCCATGACCCCAGGCTCACCTGGAATACCGTCAGCATCGTGAAAGGCGCAGGAGGAACTCCCGTGCTCTCCAAGACAGGCCATGCCTTTATCAAAGAGCGGATGCGGAAAGAAAATGCCCTTTATGGCGGGGAGATGTCCGCCCACCATTATTTCCGGGATAATTTTTTCTGTGACAGCGGCATGATCCCCTTCCTGCTGGTCCTCTCGCTTCTCTCAAAAGAGGGGAAGCCCCTCTCATCGCTCATCCACGAGATGAAGGAGCAGTATCCCGTGTCAGGGGAGATTAATATGACAGTGGAAAATCCCGGAGATGCCCTCAGGCTCGTGGAGAGTCGCTTCATAGGGGGCATCCGCGATTACACGGACGGGCTGAGCATAGAATTTGACCGCTGGCGCTTCAATGTGCGCCCCTCAAATACCGAGCCGCTTCTGCGCCTCAACGTGGAGACAAGGGGCGACAGGACACTCCTCGCGGCAAAGACCACGGAGCTTCTGGCCCTTCTGGGAAAGGAAGATAAGACTGTTCAATAAGTCCAACAAAAAAAACTGCGCCAGATCAGGTCTGCCGCAGTTTTTTGCTTTTACCGTCTGCTGTGGGCTATTTCTTTATGTTAAGGAGCTCCACGTCAAAGAGCAGTGTGGCCTTGCCAGGTATGATCACCTTGCCCCCCGAGGTGATTCCCTTGTCACCGTAAGCGAGGCTGCTGGGGATGGTGAGCTTTCTCTTTCCCCCTACCTTCATCGAGGCCACACCCTCGTCCCATCCTTTTATCACGTTGCCCATGCCTATCCTGAACTCGAAAGGCTGTCCCCTGTCAACGCTGCTGTCAAATTTCTGTCCATCGGTGAGAGTCCCCGTGTAATGGACGACGACGAGATCGCCTGTCCTGGGAGAAGCTCCCTTCCCCACGACAACGTCCTCATACTGAAGGCCTGATGCTGTCTTGACCACTTTGTTTCCTCCCTCTGCTTCAATGTTTGCCAGGGCAACGAGAGAAGCTGCGACCAGAATAGTGACGATGATCACTGCAAGTTTTGTCTTCATATGATTCCTCCTTTCATCTTCTGAGAATAGATTCGTTTCGCCGGGTCAAATCCCTTCCGAGAAGGAATGAAGGAGCACCGCGATGAACAATGAATTGACCATCTCTTCAAGGACTGTCAATGAAAAAATATATTCTCTCTGTTGATATAGGGACTGGCGGCTGTAAATCTTTTCTCTTCGATGAGCATTACAAGACGGTGGCTTCCTCCTCCGTGGCATACCCCAGGAAAACCTTCGGTGCATGCCTTGGAGAGCAGGACCCCGATGAGCTCCTGTCAATCTTCCTGGAGAGCATCAAGCGGTGCGTCGCCCAGGCGCACCTGATGCAGGGGTCCATTGTGGGGATGGGCCTTGCGGCATCGCCCTATGCCTTTCTTGGCGTCCAGAGAGACGGTACGCCTCTCACGGCCATCTCCTGGTGGGGCGACAAAAAAGTTCTCACGCGCTCTGAAGCCCGCCCCCTGCTCGCCAAGCTCAAGGACACCTACCAGGAGAGCGGCTGTCCCTTCCATCCCTCCTTTCCCCTGAGCAGGATCCTGTGGCTCCGGGAGCGTGAAGCCCGCACTTTTACCGATGTGTATAAGTTTGTTTCGCTGAAAAGCTACCTGGTCTCACTTTTCTGCAATGAGTTCATTGAGGATATCTCGACAGCATCGGGCACAGGCCTTCTGGATATCAAGGAAAAGGCCTGGAGCAGGGAGGTGCTGCGTCTGCTGGAGATAAGCGAGGCCCGTCTTCCCCGCATTGTATCTCCCTACCAGGTAATTGGTGTGTTCCCCGAGGAATATGCGAAAAAATGCGGTATCTATAGCTCCATCCCGATGGTGATAGGTGCCAGTGATTCGGCACTCGCGAGCCTGGGGACCCTCAGCATGAAGATCCAGGACCTTTGCATCAATCTGGGCTTTACGGGTTCCCTGCAGGTCGTGTCAAGAGCCAATCCCATCTTTGATCCTGAGCAGAGAATGTGGTACCACCTTCTCGATGCTGACAACTATGTATGGGGAGGCACCACAAGCAACGGCAGCGGCGTGGTGCGCTGGTTCGTGCAGCAGTTCTTCCCCGGAGGCCTCGAGCCCGCCATCCTTGAAAAGGAGATGGCAAAACGCTTCAAGAAGCCCGGCGAGATCATATGCTTTCCCTTCTTCTGGGGGGAGAGGACGCCCTTCTGGAACCCCCACCTGTCGGGGACCTTCACAGGCCTCAACTTTACCCACTCACCCTTTGACATCCTCTATGCCCTGATGGAGGGCATCTCCTTTTCCATTTACAGTATTTTCGAGATCATGCAGGAGATTGCGAGCACAAGGGACAGGATACGGCTCACCGGCGGAGGGTTTCACTGGAACTTCTTCTCCCAGCATCTCTGCGATCTCTTCGAGAGGCCCCTGGAAGTTGCCACTATGCATGAGGGAACAGCTCTTGGCACGGCTGCCGTAGTAAAAAGGGCTCTGGGGCTCTCTCTCGGCGAGGAGCAGCTTTTGAAGGCTTCGGGCTTCAAGACCCTCACTCCCCAGAAAGCCCTCTCGGAGGTCATCAAGGAAAAGTATTGCCGTTGGAAGAGTGCTGTGGAAAAAACCCTTGAGTTTCTCAGCCAGACCGCCAGGAAGGATAGCGATTACCTTGATTTTTACAGGAAGCCTTCTCAGAGAATGGCTCAGTCCCTTGATGAAGAGGACAAGGTGAGCCTGCGCTTCCAGCCTCAGCAGGCTGCATGGCCTGTGATAGACACTCTTTCTCCAATGGAGAGGCTGCCTGTCGATTTAAGCCTTGCCGAAAGGATAAAGCTTGAGTCCCTTCCCGTGTACAAACTGCCTGACATCGCCCCGGAAAAGATTGTCGCGCCTCCTCCCCCACCCCCGCCGCCTCCCATGCCACCCACTTCCACGAAGCTCTCTCCCCAGGGGCCAGCTCCCCAGGCTCCGCCAGCAGGAGTTCCGCCGCCTGCAGGGCCTCAGGCTCAGGCTCAGCCGGCAGGGGCTCCTCCACCCCCGCCGCAGCAGACTGCCCCACCGCCCGCCGCCCCGCCGCCCCGGCCGGGAGTGCGCCCTGCTGCAGCTCCTCCTCCCTCGCCCGCTGCTGCTCCTCCTGCGAGACCCGCTGCCCCGCCTCCTCCTCCTGCGAGGCCTGCTGCTCCGCCTCCTCCTCCTGCAAGGCCTGCTGCTCCGCCTCCTCCTCCTGCAAGGCCTGCTGCTCCGCCTCCTCCTCCTGCGAGGCCTGCCCCACCTCCTCCTCCGCCGGCCAAGAAAACGCTTACCAATCCCGTGGAGCCTCCGCCATTCATCCAGTCACCGGCGTTTCCCCAGGCACAACCTTACAGCGAGGCACCTCCGCCGGAAGAGGAGAGCCAGCCTGCCGAAGACTATCAGACGCCCATGGAACAGAAGCCTCCTGTGCCCCGTGCCTATACGCCGCAAAAAAGAAGCGGCGGCGTCCCTCCTCCGCGGGCTAAGGGATTCCAGCCCCCTCCCCCCGCGAAGCCCGTGTAGCCCACCGCACCTGCCATCTCCTGTTGCTTATTTTAATTGACATTCTTCTCCATATTTCATACAATAAGGACAGTACAGCAGGAGACGCCCATGAAAGACACCTGTGAGAACTGCGGCAAAAAGGTTGACAGGGACTTCAAGTTCTGTCCTTTCTGCTTCCATGATTTCGCAGGCAAGGATGACGAGCTCAGCGAGATTGACAATATCGAGTCCCTTGATGAGGAAGAGGCAAAGGCTGCGGAACACAGGGAGGAAAGTGGTGAGGGCGAGGAAGAGCCTTCACCTGAGGAGGACCAGGAGGAAGGGGAAGGCCCCTTGGTAGCAAAGAGGTTTCACATCATTGAGCCTCTCTACAGCTCTCCTCATGGCACCGTCTGCATGGTCACCGACCGCAGGAACCCCGGCAGCCTCTTTGTGCTGAGGGATTTCATTCTCAGGGACCGCGACCCTTCCCAGAGTCTCAAGGAGGGACTCACCGAGCTCTCCGAGAGATTTTCAGCCCTCTCGCATCCGAACATGAATCCGCTCCTTGAGTATTTTATCGAAGATGAGTATCTCTATCTCATTTTTACCTGGGCTGATGCAAAGCTCATTGAGAAGATCATTCAGGATTTCCTCATAATAAAGGGCGAGCATATTCCAGAGAGCCAGATCATAAGGTGGGCCTATGATCTCAGCGATCTCCTCTCGCACCTTCACAGCCAGGAGCCCGAGCCAGTATACTGCGGTAACCTGAAACCCTATTCCCTGGTAGTCAAGAAAGATGATTTCTCAATCATTTACGTACACCTGGGGCTCCCCTACTTTTACCGGATGCTGGGCATTCCTGACCAGTTCGAGCCCGAGGCCACGGGGAAAATAAATGAGCGCCTCTCCTCCCCCCTTGACGATCTCTGCTCTCTCGGGGAATGCCTTTATTACCTTGCCACCGGCATCGATCTCACCGGCGGTGAGCCCTATGTGCCGCTCCATATAAAGAGAAATGACCTCAGCGAGGAGTTTTCGCAGATCATAGAGCAGCTTCTGAACATGAGGAAGGTTCCCTTTTACCAGACTGCCGAAGAGGTGAAGGCCGACCTGGAGAGACTGCTCCCCTCCGAGGAGCCTTCCGCAGCCTCAGATGAAGAAGAGGCCGAAGGCAGGGAGAGCGGATTTGCATGGCGCCATTTCCTGGGAAACAAGAGGAGAACCAACAGCTTCGGGAGAGGCCCTTCACCGCCTCTGGCCATAAAATGGAGCACGGCAGTTCCACCGAGCTCCCAGTATTTTCTTACCCCATGTGAGGATGAGCTCCTCCCCCTTTCTGACAAGGGCATCCTCTGCTCCCTTGACTATGGCACGGGCAGGGTGATAAGGAAAGAAAACCTCAACATCAACCCTGTCGCGCCCATCATTATCGATACGAGCCTCTATATATGTTCCTCATCGACACAGCTTGCCGTGAAGCTGCCCGAGCTTTCGAAGCGGTGGGAGTTCCGCACGAAAAGCATGGTGCTGAGCTCTCCGAACTATGTCAATGACGCCATATGCTCCATCTCATACGACGGGTTTCTCATGTTCATCAACCCTGATGACGGGAAGCCTATTTCAATGGAGAACGTGAATGCCAAGGTGATCTCCACCTGCGTCTTCGATGATGCTAATATTTATATTCCCACGCTCACAGGGTCAATGGTGGCCATCACCATTGAAGACAGGACCATCGCCTGGCAGCAGAACACCAAGGCCTCGATTACGGCGGCGCCCTCGATGTACGGGGGAGTCATCTTTTCAGGGAACACCAAGGGGAACCTCTTCGCCTTCAACGCCGAAGACGGGGAGATTCTGTGGGAGAGTATCCTGAAGGGCTCGATATCCCAGAGTCCCCGCGTCATCGGTGACCTGGTGATTGCTGCTTCCACGGGGGGTGACATTGCAGCCTTCCAGCGCGGCGACGGGACTCCTGTATGGAGTGTCACTTTCAAGCCCGGATTTGAAAGCCTTTTTACCGTCACCGACGAGCACGTCTATGCCGTTAACCCTGAGCACTCGGTCCTGACAATAGAGGTGGCGACGGGGGCTGTCCTGAACAGCTGTTACCTCGGCGAGAAGATAAACTGCGTCCCCCTTGTCTATAATGACTCGCTCTATGTGAGCCTGTCAAGCGGAAAAATCCTTGCTCTTGTGAAAGGAGGCTGATATGCACCAGGCGGCACCGAAGAGGCTCCTGCCTGTCGTCATCATTGTCCTTGTCTTTGTCCTCTGCGTGACGCCGGTCTCTGCCCAGTACGGCCAGCCGGGCGGAGACTATACCGAGCAATTCCTCAACTGGCAGGACCAGATGGTCCTGGCCCAGTTCGCCATGTATTATCCTGCCGACTACCGGTACAATACGCTCCTCGGCGCCATATCGACAAAATTCAATGAAAAGGGCCCCGAGATATTCCAGAATTACGGCAAGGAAGTTTATTTCACCGTCTTCGTGAGCTCCCTGGGCTTCAATGCCGTGTCTTTTCACCGTATCGTGGTATTTGACTCCCTGCTTCTTGACACCCTCAGGAAGCTCGCTGAGGGCATCGCCTTCTATGGCACCATTGACAACGAGTATTCCGTGCAGCTTGCCGCCACGGTGCTGCGCGTGGGAATGGCCCACCAGTTCGGCATGCTCGCCGGGAATTACCAGAATATCGAGAATCCCTTCGGCCTCCCTTCCTGCGGCGCCCTCACAGAGGAGCAGAAGAAGGAGGCCAACTCGCTCTTTGAAGAGATGGCGGCAGCCGTGATGGCCCACGAGGCAAGCCATGCCTTCCTTGATCATGTGAAGGAGAAGATCAAGACCCAGCAGATGCTCTGGATGTATAACCAGGGTAAGGTGGACCCCCGGGTCCTCAACAGCTATATCAACAACTACCTGAATTACAACCTGTCATACTCCAAGGAGCTTGAAGCTGACACTTATGCGGCGCGCCTTCTGAAAGCAGCAGGCTACAGCAGGAACGGCTTCACCCACTGGCTTCTTTTCGCAGGGCTTCTGGAGCGGATGACTGGAAGCGATACCCAGGCGAACAGGACTCATCCCACGTCGGTCACCAGGATAAGGAACGTGAAGAATATCTGGGATAATGTCCTGGAAAGCGAGCCCTGAGTATCAGCGCGCCCTGGTGAGGATTTCGTTGTATTCCTCGTTTGCAATGGAGAGGGCACGGTTTTTTGCGGCAAGGGCGCTCTGCCAGTCACCGTCACCTGAAGGAGCGCTGAAGTCATAGCTTTTCTTTACCGTTCTCTGGTCGGGGTAAAGGGCGAAAACCCTTGAAGAGTCCCTTCTGTAGAGATGTTTCATATAGGTGCCATCCTCGCGTACTATCTCCCTGCAGAAAAAATCATCGGGCGAGCTGCCGATGGAGCCGTCAAGATCCGCATCACAGTATGTTTCCTTGATGCAGGCGACATTAACGAAATCATGGGGGGCTCTCCATGTGACCACCACGAGGTTATGAGCAGGATCCGGGGCGAAAAAGATGTCCCGCTCCCCGTCCTCACCGGCTCCACATGGCGAGCAGCATGCGAGAAGTAATATCAGCAGGGCGGCAGTACTCCGGGCCGCCATCTAATGAAATCTCACAAGGTGATAGTTTTTCTTGCCGCTTCTGAGCACCATGGTGTGCTCCGAGGCAAGATCGCGGGTGTCAATGAGGCGATCGACAGAATCCTCCCTCCTGTTGTTCAGATAGGCACCGCCCTGCGAGATGAGCTTCCGCGCGGCGCCTTTTGACGGCGTGAGGCCTGTATCGCAGAGGAGCTCCACCAGCTTTATCCCTGCTTCAAGGCCGGCAAGGTTCTTCAAGGTTGAGGGCACTTCGGAAAAGATATCCTCAAGGTCTCTGTCGGAGAGGCCCCTGATTTCCTCTCCATAGAGTACCTGGGAGGCCTGAAGGGCTTTCTGCGCATCGCCGGGGCTGTGCACAAGGCTTGTGACCTCAAAAGCAAGCCTTTTCTGAGCCTCCCTCTTCTCCGGGTTGTCCCTGAGCGATTCCGCCATGGAGGCGATCTCCTCCCTGCCGAGATAGGTAAAGAGGCTGAGGTATTTTATCACGTCCCGGTCATCGCACCGTACCCAGTACTGGTAGAACTGGTAAGGCGACGTGCGGGAGGGATCGAGCCACACGGAGCCCTCCTCGGTTTTGCCAAGCTTCTGGCCTGTCGAGGTGGTCATCAGAGGAGCCGTGAGGCCGTAGGCCTGGGCGGCCCTGAGCCTCCTGATCAGCTCGATTCCTGCCGTGATGTTCCCCCACTGGTCATTACCTCCCACCTGGAGAAGGCACCCGTGGGAGTCGAAAAGGTGGAGAAAATCGTAGGCCTGCATTATCATGTAGCTGAACTCGGTGTAAGAAATCCCCTCCTCCCTGTCCATCCTGTTGCGGACGCTTTCCTTGGCGAGCATGTCGCCGATGCGGAAATGCTTGCCGATATCCCTCAGGAAGTGGATGAACCGGTACGGAATGAGCCAGTCCCCATTATTGACGAGGAGGGCGTCCCTGCCGCCACTGCCGAACTCAATGAAGCGGGCGAGCTGCCCCTTTATGCACGATGCGTTCTGTGCCACGTCCTCCTCGGTGAGAAGGTTGCGCTCCTTGGACTTTCCGCTTGGATCGCCGATCATGCCCGTGGCGCCGCCTATGAGGGCAATTGGCCGGTGGCCATGCCGCTGGAAATGGGAGAGAATCATGATGACCAGGAGATTGCCCACGTGGAGGCTTGATGCCGAAGGATCAAAGCCCGCATAGCAGGTAAGCTTTTCCGAGGCAAGGAGCCTCTCAAGCTCTTCGCTTGATACCTGCTCTATGAAGCCTCTCCACCTCAGTTCTTCGATGATATGTTCCATTCTCGCACCTCATTTCTTTCCTACTTTGGCCTCACTTTTTTCCTGTAAAATAGGCTTCCATGATTTTTCTTGCCACGGGACCGCACCATTCACCGCCAAATCCCCCTGATTTCTCAATAAAGACCGTCACCACAATCTCAGGCTTCCCATAGGGCGCAAAGGAAGTGAACCACACGTGGTTTCTCCCGCGGGGGTTGTCCTGGGTGGGAAAGTTTTCGGCGGTCCCTGTCTTCCCTGATATCTCGACAACGGGAGAGTTTGCCGAAGTGGCAGTTCCATAGCGCACGGCTCCTCTCATCCCTTCCCTGATCACGGCGAGATGGGCCTGGGAAACAGGGACTTTTCGCACTGCTGAGGGACTCTCCTCTTTTTCAAGCTTTCCTCCGGAGGTGATAATGCGCTTCACGAGATAGGGCCTGAATATCGTCCCCCCGTTGGCAACTGCTGCCGTCACTACCGCAATCTGAAGGGGAGTTACCCCGACATATCCTTGGCCTATGGAGAGATTAATCGTGTCACCGGCATACCACTCCTCGTGGAAAACCCTTTTCTTCCATTCAGGCGACGGGAGAAGGCCCGGGTTCTCTCCGGGGAGATCAACTCCCGTAAGGGAGCCTATGCCGAACTCCCTTGAATAGGCCAGGAATTTTTCAATCTTCATGCGATCTGCCAGCATATAGAAGACCACGTCGCAGGAATGGGCTATGGCGTCCACGAAGCCAATGCTGCCGTGGCCGCTTCTCACGAAGCAGTTGAATATGGAGCCGCTCACATCATATGAGCCGCGGCAGGAGAATCCTGAGTGCGCCGTCGCCAGGCCCTCCTCGAGCGCCGCCGAACCCGTTATCATTTTATAGGTGGAGGCACAGGGATAGGCGCTGTGGACAGGCCTGTTGAGGAGGGGGCATGAGCGGTCCTCCATCAGCAGCGAATACTCCTTCTGCGTGAGCCCCCGGGCAAAAAGGTTGGGATCATAGCCCGGGAAGCTTGCCATGCTCAGCACTTCCCCTGTTGTTGCAGAGAGCACCACGACAGCACCGCCCGACGGCTCGCCGTTTTTTCTCTGCACTGCCAGGACGGCATCACTGAGGGCCTTTTCGCTTACCTTCTGCAGATCACGGTCCAGGGTGAGGACCAGGGAGCTTCCCGTAACGGGCACTATCTCCCCCACAGTTCTCACCATTCTGCCTTCCACGTTTACCAGGACCCGGCGGGCGCCCTTGATACCTCTCAAGGTCCTGTCATACTGCTTTTCGAGGCCGTCCTTCCCGATGGTGTCGCCTATCTGGTAGCCCATGGGCTCTAGCTCCTCAAGCTCTCCGGTGCTTATTTCACCTATGTGGCCGATGATATGGCCTGCCAGGAGCTTTCCCGGATAATTTCGGAGAGGCTTCATTTCCATTGAGAGGCCCGGGCAGTCGCCCTGGATCTCGGCAAGTCTTGAAAAAGTGCGGTAATTTACTGCCTCCTTGACCATGATGGGTTCAAGGGGGGTTATCTGCACTTTTTTGAGGATTTCCCTTATTTCATCTTTCGAGAGAGAGATTTTTTCAGAGATTTTCTGAAGCACTGCCGAAGGATTCTGGAGCTCAAAGCAGAGGAGCGTCACGTTGAAGTGCATGCTGTTCTGCGCCAGTATGGCTCCCTTACGGTCCAATATGGTGCCCCGGTCGGCGGGTATGGGTATGGAGCGGACCATGTTCTCCTCGGCCCTCTGATCATAAAGGGCTCCCTTGTGGACCTGCATGTAGATGAGGCGCGCCAGGATGATAAGCAATCCCGCCACTACAAAGAGCCGCAGGAAAAGAAATTTTTTTCTGTCAATCTGGCTTTCCATGGTCTTCCCGTTCCATTCTCTTCAATATAAGCATCATGCCGCGGGGAAACCGGGCCGCAGGCACTTTTTTCTATTCAAAGGACGCTCTTGTCGAGATCGCGCGGGTGCGCACAAGAAAGCCCATGGGAATCGAGAGCACTACGTTCATGACAATGAGCGGCACAATGATTTCTTTGATATGATCAATGTTTTTCCCATGCCTCAGCAGGGCTCCCGACGTCACAAAGAGCACTGTGGAGAGCACCGTGGCCCCTGCAGCCACTGCGGCCGGCACAAAGTAATAGTCAGGATGAATCTTCTCCTTTACCAGCGCTGAAAGATAGGCCGTGAGGCTGTAGGCAAGGCAGAAAACGCCGGCAGTGCCTGTTGATACGAGGCTCATAATGAAGCCAGCCGCGAGGCCGAAAGCCACCCCGTCCGCGAGGCCGTTGAAGAGGCCGAGCATGGCGACCAGGATAAGCACCAGGTCAGGCCTGACGCCCCAGAGGGGAAAATAATGGAGAAATGAAGCCTGGAACAGGGAGAAAAAAAGCACGATGGCAAGGATCAGGTAAGTGCGCCTTCTGGTCATGATTTCCCCCGCACTACCAGGACCTGCCTGATTGAATCGGTGTTCACAAAAGGCTTCACCTTGGCAAAATTGGAGAGCCCGTCAACGGAGCCTTGTACCTTGGTTGTTTTCCCCACAAGAACTCCTTCGGGGTAGATATCTCCAAGCCCCGAGGTCATGACAAGGTTCCCCTCCCCGGTGAAAGTGATGTTTCTGATGTACTTGACTGTACAGTACTCAGACCCGTCTCCATAGAGCACGCCAAATGCCCCTGACTCCACTACATACACAGGTACGGCGCTTCTTGGATTGAGAATGGTCCGGATCGTGGCCGATCCTTCAAAAACAGCCGTCACCTGCCCTGCCAGGCCTTCAGGCACAATTACCATCATGTTCTTGGCGATGCCGTCCTTCTTTCCCTTGTTAATCTCGCAGCGATCAAACCAGTTTGTAGCATCTCTTCCCGTGATCTCTGCAGGGATTCCTCCGTCTTTCCATTCCTTCCTGAGGTCCAGAAGCTGGCGGAGCTCCACGTTTTCCTCCCTGAAAGCCTTCACCTGCTCAAGCTCGGCCTTCATCTGTATGGCGGACTCCTTGAGGGCCTCGTTCTCCTTTTTAAGGGTGGATATATGGGAGATGGTCTCAAAAAAATCATGGATGCCGCTCCCTGAAGCGTTCATCACCCCGTCAAGGGGCTTCGTCACCACTGCGGCAAAGCGGCGTGGAAAAGCCTCCTCGCCGCCGATAATAAACTGGAGTGCCATAAGCACGAGGGAGAATATGACGGCAAAGAGCAGAAGCCTGATGTTCCTGGAATGATTGTTCATAGCTTTCTTCCGGGACCGGTGATCTTATCTGTTCATGGCGCACTGACCGTGCATGCTATCCCTGGCGGCTGATCTTGCCTTTCTTTTGCTTGAATATGGCATTCATCAGACGCTGATCCTTGAAAATCCTCTCTATCCCGCGGGCAACGCAGAAGGCAGGTTCAGGCGGCACGCGGCACTTCAATTTCAGTGCATGAGTCAGCAGGACATCAAGGCCCTGCAGCATCGCTCCTCCCCCTGTCATCACCACGCCTTTGTCTATGATGTCACCCATGAGCTCGGGTGGTGTGAACTCGATGCAGTTCTTGACGAGATCCACGATGCTCCTGATGGATTCTATCAGGCACTCGTTTATATCGTCACTGTTGATGTAGATTGCCCGCGGAAGGCCGCTGGTAAGGTCGCGGCCCTTGACAGTGACCTTGATTGGCTCGTCAAGCTGAAGGGCGGCGCCAATATTCACTTTCAGGTCCTCAGAGGTATTGTCCCCGATGAGGAGATTGAATTTTTTCCTCACCATGGTCTGGATGGCTTCGTCCATCTTCTCGCTGGCAAAGGGCGTGGACCTGCTCATCACTATCCCGCCAAGGGATATGACAGAGACTTTCGACGAGGCGGCGCCAAGGTCAAGGACCACGCACCCGTAAGATTCCATGATCGGCACATCAGCCCCGATGGCAGCGGCGATAGGCTGCTCTACGAGGTACACCGTTCTTGCGCCTGCGATGCGGATTGCCTCCTGGACGGCCCGGCGCTCCACTTCAGAGATGTCGGCAGGCACTCCCAGCATCACGCGGGGCCTCAGGAAGCCGTAGTTCTTTATACGCCTCATCAGAAACTCTATGAAGAGCGAGGCCATCTCAAAGTTCCCTATGACGCCGTCCTTGATTGGGCGGATGATCTGTATGTTGCCGTGGTGGCGGCCGAACATTACCTTCGCGTCGCGGCCTATGGCGATAATCTTTTTCTTCTTGATATCATAGGCCACGTATGAGGGCTCGCAGAGCTTCACCCCCGTCCCCCTCGCTACCACGCAGGTCGTGGCGGTGCCGAGATCGATTCCCACGTCGGCAGAAAACCGGCTCATTATGGTATCCATGGTGATATTATTCATCAATGCCCCCCCTCCAGCCTTCCCCCTCCAGGCTGAAATGAAAGCCTGACGCTCTCATAAGCCTGACCATCCTCACAAGGGGAAGGCCCACGACGTTAAAATAGCATCCCTTGACCCTTTGCACAAGAAGGGCGCCCTTTCCCTGGATGCCGTATGCCCCTGCCTTATCCAGCGGCTCCCCGCTGGCAACATATCCCTCAATCTCCTTTGCCGAGAGCCTTCTGAAGGTGACGTCCGTCTCTTCGGAGCCCAGTACCTCTTTCCCTGTGTGGGTGTTGAGAACAGCCACGCCGGTGATCACCTTGTGGGTCTTCCCTGAAAGCCTTGTGAGCATCTGGCAGGCCTCCCTGCAGCTCCGGGGCTTGCCAAGCAGCTCTCCCTGCAGCACCACGATGGTGTCGGCGCCTACTATCACGGCATCGCCATTGACCATGGGCGACACTTTTCTTGCTTTCAGCAGCGCATTGGTCTTGGCAATCTCCTTCGGCGAGAGCGAAAGAGGAGCGCTGCCGGGAGCATCGCCCACTTCACGGGCATTGGGCTCCAGGACCTTGAAAGAGAGGCCTATCGTGGCGAGAAGCTCACTTCTGCGCGGAGATGAAGAGGCAAGCACAATATTCATCGCGTCCCCTGCCGCGGTCAATTTTTTGTAATTATAGCACAGACCCTTCACTTTGCCAAGAAGGAAGTCACGCTGCCGTTCAGAACTCTCTATAGGAATGATTCAGGGCAATGGAATGAGAAATCGTGGAGGATCAGTTGAAGGCACCATCCCTCTGTAAGAGGATTTTATCGGCTTGTATCCTTGTCCTCATCGCGGTGAGCTTCTGTGCCGCAGGGGAGCAGGGAACACCCCTTCCTCCCCCGGGAAAAGAGCTCTCCAGCGAGTGCCTTGCATGCTTTCTGGAATCATTTCAGCTCCTGAAAGAGTTCGGAGACAATATCTGGAAGGGTTTCGGGGGCATCTCGCCCCGCGTCAATATCATCACTCCCCATTACGAGTTCTTTTTTGGTGATCAGGCGGCCCCCCAGGGCTACCAGCTCTTTTCCGGGGACAGGTGCGCAGGGAAACCAATATATTACAAGAAAAGGGACTTTCCCCAGGAGTTTACCCTCACGGTGAACAGGATTGAAGGTAAACCAGCCCTCTATATCTCGTCAAAAGAGATTTTTGAAAAGACTTACCTGAAATCCCCTCTTTACAAAATTGCTGAAGATTACCTTTTTACCATTCTGCAGCAGTATTTTCACCTTTTCCTGGCGGCGGGATCTCTTGAAGGCAAGGTGCCTGACAGCCAGTTCGATCCCCAGGCCTTCCGGAAAATATATCCCTATCTTGACTTCACCAACTCCAGGCTCATGGAGATCGAAGGCGACGAGCTCCGCCAGGCCTACCTCGCCAGGGATGCCGCCGCAGCCAGGGAGCATCTCGTGAATTTCTTCAAGATAAGGGCCCTGAGGCAGAAAGAGCTCCACGAGGACACGGGCACAGACTTCTGCCTCTTTGAGAACTGGTCGGAATGGTATGAAGGCCTTGCAAAGTATACCGAAGTGGAATTCGCCAGGGCTCTCTCCCTCGCGCCCTATAAGCCCCTGCCTTCAATGAGGAAAGTGAAGAATTTTCGAGACTACCGCTTCGTGAGGAACAAGACATCCTTTGAGCTCTCGAGGCTGAAATCGACGCGCACCTCACTGGTCCACGCGGCGACAGGATTCACCGAGGCCCTTCTGCTGGACAGGCAGGAGATAAAGTGGAAGGAGAAGATTCTTGAGCCCGGTGTGTTTCCTGCAGACCTGCTGAAGCAGGCATTGAAAAAGCAGAAAGACTATTACGAGTAAGACTACATCCAGTCTTTTCTCTCCAGGAGCTTCCTCAGCTTCTTTATGGCATCGTCCTCTTTCTGGCGTACCCGCTCCTTGCTGATGCCGAACTCCTGGCTTATCTCCTGGAGGGTCCTCGCCACGCCGTCAGCAAAGCCGTAACGGAGGGCCAGGATCTTTCTCTCCCTTGAGGAGATCTTGCTGAAAATCTCCCCCACTTCCCTGTTGGTGAATTCCGGCGCCTTGCAGGCCTGGGCCGGGAGAAGGTCGCCTATGCATGTCTCCTCGTCGCCGACAGGCGCCTCAAGGGAGATGGGCTCATGGGCAATGCTTATGATTTCCATGAGCTTCTGGCATGACTCCTTTTCATGCTCCTTGACCTTGGCCCTGACCCTCCTGTCATTGAGGGGGAGGCAGGTGCCCAGGGACCTTGAGAGCTTTTTCCTTATATTCTCTGGAAAGACAGGGAAGAGCACCAGGCTCACCTCTTCAATGGTGGGGGCTTCGCCTCTCTCCTTGATGCTCTCGTTCACGATCTTCTGGTACTTTCTGTAGATTTCAAGAATGTGGACGGGGAGCCTGATGAGGCGCGACTGGTTTGCAATGGCCCTCAGTATGGACTGGCGGATCCACCAGGTGGCATAGGTGGCGAAACGGCAGCCTTTCCTGTAGTCGAACTTTTCCGCTGCCTCCATAAGCCCTATGTTTCCCTCCTGGATGAGGTCCTGGAAGCTCATGCCGGAATTGATGTATTTCTTTGCAATGTTGATGACAAGCCTGAGGTTGGATTGGACCATGGCCTCCTTGGCTCTTTCGTCGCCTTCGGCGATACGGCGGGCCAGCATTTCCTCTCTCTCTTTTGTGAGGAGATTGTGCTGATAGACATCCTTGAGATAGGAAGTGAGGGTGTTTACCTCTCCAGTAAAGCCCTTCCCTTTCTTTTGCAGGGGGGGAGGCGCCTGCACTTCGGCCGGAGCGCTTCTCAGGAGGTCAGGCTTGGCCTTGGGTGCATATAAGAGGGGGATATCAAAATCTTTTTCTTGAACTGTCTCAAGTGCAAACACCTGCATCACCTCACCTTCATCATACCCTCTGGCAAGGGAAAGTGCATCAGACCGTGGTATGATCCTCCCGGAACAAAAATCAACTTCCGGATGAGAGGAAGGAGAACTCCCCTTTCTTGGGGAAGAGCCCGAATATTCCCCCGCTGTGCAGGAAAAGGATCGATGAGCCCCTGGTGAACCTCCCTTTCTGAGCTTCCTTCAGGAGCCCGTAGAAAGACTTCCCGTTATAGACAGGGTCGAGAAGCAATCCGGTGGAGCGGGCCACGTCTCCTATCAGATCGAGCTCCTCGCCTGTGTTGATTGCATAGCCTCTCCCCACGTAGCCATCTATGATGGAGATATCCTCCGGCCTTACGTTGAAGGGGACACCATAAAGGCTTTCTGTCTCGCTTATGAGGGAAGTGATCCTGTTCTGGAAGTATTCCGCGTCATCGCAGACATTGAAGCCCACGACGCCCGTGCGGGGGAGGTAGAGCCTGCAGCCCATTATGAGGCCTGCCTGAGTGCCGCCCGACCCTGTGGCGCAGACAATATAATCAAATTCCTTCTGCTCGCCGGCACATTGCCGGGAGATTTCCCTTGCAGCCTCGATATAGCCGACGGATCCCAGCGCGTTTGAGGCCCCTTCAGGGATGATGAAGGCCTTCCGGCCCTTTCTGGCAAGTGAAGCGCCGATCTCTTCCATCAGTGACATCCGTTCGCTCCACTGGCTGCGGCTGATATAGATGATCGAGGCGCCAAGGAGCCTGTCCAGCAGGAGGTTGCCGTCAATTTCAGCAGGCTCCTCGCCGCGCAGGACAAGCACGCACTTGAGGCCGAGCCTTGCCGCGAAGAAGGCTGTGGCCCTTGCATGATTCGACTGGACTCCGCCGCACGTGACGAGGGTGTCGGCCTTTTCCTTCAGGGCAGCGGCAGCGAGGTACTCAAGCTTCCTGGCCTTGTTCCCCGTAGCGGCGCACTCGGTGAGATCATCGCGCTTCACGTAAAGCTTGAGGTGCTCCCCCGGGAGCACCGGGTACTTGAACTCCTCTATGGGGGTGGGAGTCCTTGCGAGAGTGATTTTTTCAGGGAAAGGAAAATCCATGGTGCACCTCTTCTCATTGATCAATAGTGATGACCAGGGGAGGAAAGCCCTCGATAAAGAGCTCTCCCCTGTCGGTTCCCGGGGGGATATCGAAAGTGAAGGTGAGGGGGAAGGCTCCCCGGGCCTCCTTCTCATTTTTCCCATAGGCCACCCGCAGGGCTCCTCCCCTCACCAGAAGGCTCTCGCCCATTACGTGCTGGGGTATCCCGCATGGATAGTATCTTTTTCCCTCCGCCACCAGGGATATGTCGCTTGATGCATCGGGAGCGATGGTGGCAGACATCTGGAAGGGCCCGGGCACCTCGTTTTCTATGATGGCCTTGAACTCTGCAAAGACCCCCGAGGGCCTGGTGCCGCTATACTGGTCAATTTTCTTTGCCGCCGTGATGGTGAGGATCTTCCCCCCATGCCGCAGGGAGCTTCCTGTGCGATAATGGCGCTGGTTTCCCGGGAGGTAGCGGTCAAACCATTCAAGGCTGCGCTCAAAGGCATCAATGAGGTGGTTGGGCTCCTCGAAGCCGTGGCCTTCACGGGGGTAGTGGACAAACTCCACTGTTCTTCCAAGCTTCTTGAGGGCTGTATAAAGCTCCTTGGAGTTTGAGATGAACGTGTTGGTATCATCATCGCCATGGAGTATCAGGAGAGGGGCCCTGATATTCTGCACATAGGAGATGGGGGAGCATTTCAGATAGGGCTCCATTGACTCCCAGTACCACTTGCCGATATAATCATGCTCAAAGGAGGGGATGCTGGAGTTGCTCATGTCACCGATGAGGCTGAATATTCCGTAGAGCGACACGCCCGCCTTGAACCGCGGGCTCTGCGAGAGCGCCCAGTTTGTCATGTAGCCGCCGTAGCTCCCGCCCGTTATCCCTATTCTTTCGCCGTCAGCCAGTCCCGCCGCCACGAGGGCATCGATACCGCTCAAGACGTCGTCAAATTCCAGGGCCATGAGATTTCCCCTTATCTCGGTGGCAAATTCCTTGCCGTAGCCGGCGCTGCCCCGGTAATTGGGGGCGAAGACCATGTAGCCCGCCTCGGCGAAAGGCTGGTATTCCCTGTCCCTGAGGGTATTGACGGCTCTCCCGTAAGGGCCGCCGTGAACCATCACTATGAGGGGGCAGGCCTTCCCCTTATCATAGGCGAGAGGCTTGACAAGGACGCCTTCTATCTCCCTGCCGTCCCTGCTCTTCCAGCGGAAAGGCTCCTGGGCGGCGAAGCGGGCCTTCATCAGCTCACCATTAAGGGAAGTGAGGGCCTTCTCCCCTTTGCCGTCCTTTTGATAAAGCTCGGGCAGACGGCTTGAATCCTCTTTCCCATACACTAGAAAAGATCCATCGCTGCTCACGGCAAAGGGGCCGTATTCAGCTCCTTGTTCCGTAAGCATGGTCAAGGCGCCTGTGGAGGCATCAATGCGGTAAAGTGGTGATGAGAGCCCCCGGTCTCCTGTGAAATAGAGCGCAGTGCCGCCTGCGGGCCAGCAGAAGGAGTTAACGCCGATGTCATGGGGCCCGCTTATATTTTTCACGGCGCCGTCGGCAAGGGCGGCGGTGAAGATGTCGTTCCTGGAATAGTCATGGTCAGGATCGCTGTAGCCAATGAAGGCGATGGCCCTGCTGTCAGGAGACCAGCATATTCCGAATTCCCTGCCCTGGCGCTCCGCGACTTTTCTCGGAGCCCCGCCTCTCCGGGAGATCACGAAAATATCTCTTCTGGCCTCGTCGTCGGGATCGCCCGTCCCATTGTCGGTGAATGCTATCAAGGATCCGTCAGGCGAGAAGGCCACCTCTTCCAGGCCGGCACCGCCATGGTAAAGCACCTTGGCTTCCCCCCCCTTCACGTCCTGCAGGCAGAGGGATATTCCCGGGCGGTTCTTGTCCACCTCGACGCCGTCATATTTCTCATCGGTCCGGTCTTTCCTGTACAGCTCCCTCGCCGGCGAGGGGGGAGTCTCGGCAAGATAGGCTATCGACGAGCCTTCAGGGGACCAGTCAAAGGACTTGACACCGCAGGACTCGCTTGTGAGCTTTTCTGCCCGCCAGCCTTCCCGCCTGAGGAGCCATACCTGGTCCACCACTTCACCATCATCGCCATCGGCTTCGGAGAGGCAGGCAAGCCGGTCTCCCCGGGACGACCACAGGGGCCTGGAGGCTGAGGACTCCGGGGGCAGCACCTCGATGACCCGGCCATTTTCAATGACATGGACTGTCGATCGGTACTCACTTTTTGAGAAGTCAGCCGTCTCGACAGAGAAGGCGACTGAGACGCCCTGCCTGGGAAGGGCCACTTCCCTTATGGATCTCACCGAGAGAAGGTCCCTGATGGTAAAGCCCCTGACTTTCCCGGAGGCCCCTGCGGATCCATGGACTGAGAGCGCCAGCAAAAGGATCAGAACAAGCTTTCTTGCCATATATCTCTCCTTTTATTTAAGTGGATCGTGATGATCCATATCTTCTCATTTCTCCGCCCCGGGGCAAAACCCTGTGCGGAGAGAACTGGGAGCAGCCTGTCAAGAGGCTTTTTCCCCGGCCTGTAGAATTATACCCAGAAGCAAGGAGGCCTGAGATAAAAGAAAGAAACGGGAGGAGAGCATGGCGATAAAGGTGGCAGTCACCGGCGCAGGCGGCAGGATGGGCCAGGAGACGGTGCGCTGGATATTGAAGCAGCAGGACATGGAGCTTGTAGGAGCCATTGAGAAGGGCCATCTTCCTGGCACCGATATCGGCAAGGTCGTCTCGGGTGAGGAATGCGGCATCATCGTTTCACACGATCTCAGGTCCATGCTCCAGAAGGAGAAGCCTGAATGTCTGGTGGACTTCACCAATGGGAGCGAAGCGCCTTCCAACGTGCTTGTCGCCATATCACACGGCGTTCCCTCAGTGGTGGGGACTACAGGGATCAAGGAGAGCGATATGGAGGAGATGAAAAGGAATGCCGAATCCAGCGGCATTCCTGTCCTGGTGGCGCCAAACTTTTCCATGGGAGCAGTGCTGATGATGCAATTCGCGTTGATGGCGTCAAGATACTTCCACCATGCGGAGATTCTGGAGCTCCACCACGACAGGAAGGTGGACGCGCCGTCAGGCACCGCACTCAGGACCGCACAGATGATGGCCGACAGCGGCCATGAGTTTTTCCCATGCAGGGCAAGCGATGAGAAGCTCCAGGGGGTGCGCGGCGGCGAGCACAGGGGAATCGCCATTCACTCCGTAAGGCTTCCCGGCCTTCTGGCGCACCAGGAGGTGATCTTCGGCGGCGAGGGAGAGGTCCTTACGATACGCCATGATTCCATGGCGCGGAGCAGTTTCATGCCTGGCGTGATGCTCGCCATCCGCAGGATCAGAACTCTCAGCGGGCTCACAGTAGGCCTGGAGCACCTGCTTGAGCTCTCCGGGTAAAGCCGATGGAACAGCGCCGATTTGAGCATTACATAGCCCAGGCCCTCCGGCAGCTCCCCGAGGAGTTTTCCCGTGCCCTTGACAATGTGGAGATCACGTGGGATGATAAGCCTTCCCCCTCCCTGGTAAGGAAAATGGGCGGAGGGTTCATCTTCGGCCTTTACGAGGGCGTGCCCCTTACGAGGCGGGACCAGGGATACAGCCTGGCCCTGCCCGACAAGATTACCATATACAAGAATCCAATCGAGCAGGTATACCGCAGCGAGAAAGAGATCATCGAGGAAATAAGGAGAACGGTCATCCATGAGCTGGGACACCATTTCGGCCTCTCGGAGCAGGAGATAAGGGAAGCCATGGGTGGCTGAGAGGAGAGATTTTATGAAGGATTATGAAGTTGCAGTGATAGGTGCCACGGGGCTCGTGGGCCAGGAGATGATAAAGGTGCTTGAAGAGAGGCGCTTTCCTGTAGGGAAGCTTCGGGCTTTCGCCACCGCGCGCTCGGCGGGGAGCACGGTGCTCTTCAGGGGAGAAGCTGTGGCAGTGGAAAACATAGAAGGCGCCTCATTCAAAGGTATAGAATTCGCCTTATTCTCGGGAGGCGAGATTGCAAGCACTGTCTATGCACCAGCGGCCGTGAAGGACGGGGCCGTGGTAATTGACAACAGCGCGTCATTCAGGATGGACCCGGAAGTCCCTCTCGTGGTGCCCGAGGTGAATGCCGGCGCGATGGCGCACCACAGGGGGATCATCGCCAATCCCAACTGCTCGACAATCCAGATGGTGGTGGCCCTCAAGCCTATTTACGATGCCGCAGGCATCACAAGGATAGTGGTCACCACCTATCAGGCTGTGGCGGGCACAGGCAAGGCCGCTGTCGAGGAGCTCGAGGAGCAGGTGAAAGCCGTCATTGAGAAGAGGCCCGTACAGCCTCAGGTCTATCCCCACCAGATCGCCTTCAACGTGATCCCCCAGATTGGGGACTTTGAGGCCGACGGCTATTCAAAGGAAGAATGGAAGATGATACTGGAGACAAAAAAGATCTTCGGTGACGACACAATAAGAGTGACTGCCACCACGGTGAGGGTCCCGGTGAAACAGGGACATTGCGAGGCCGTCAATATCGAGACCAAAAGGAAGATCACCGCCGATGAGGCAAGGCGGCTCCTCGAGAAGGCTCCGGGGGTAAAAGTCATCGACAGCCCCGGGCAGCACCTCTACCCGATGCCCCTGGACTGTGCAGGTGGCGATGACGTGCTCGTGGGAAGAGTGAGAAACGATCCCTCCATTGAAAAGGGCATAGACATGTGGATTGCCGCCGATAACCTCCGCAAGGGCGCGGCCCTCAACGCCGTGCAGATCGCAGAAGCGCTCATAGAAAGGGACCTGTTGAGAGCATGTCCATAATCATTCAGAAATATGGCGGCTCATCGCTGGCCACGGAGGAGATGCGCGAGGCTGTCGCGGAGAAGATTGTCCACGCAAAGCGCTATGGCTCCAAAATAGTGGCAGTCCTCTCGGCGATAGGACGCTACCCTGATCCTTACGCCACTGACACCCTCATAAGGAGGATAGAGGAGCATGGTGAGCCTGATCCAAGGGAAAAGGATCTTATCATGGCCACAGGGGAGATATTTTCCTGCATCACGATGAAGTCGATCATCCAGGCCATGGGAGAAGAAGCCGTCGTGCTCACGGGGTTCCAGGCCGGCATTGTCACCGACGGCACCCATGGGGATGCGAAAATACTTTCGGTAGATCCTTCCAGGATCCTGGGATTTCTTGAAAGAAACTGCATTGTGCTTGTGGCAGGATTCCAGGGCATTTCCAGGGACAAGGAGATCACCACCCTGGGAAGAGGCGGGAGCGATACGACCGCAACGGCCCTGGGGGCCGCCCTTGGCGCAGAGCGTGTCGAGATCTACACCGACGTGAGCGGCGTGATGAGCGCCGACCCTCGCATATACGGCGGCTCGCAGATTATAAGGGAGCTCACTTACCAGGAGATGGGAGAGATGGCAAACGAGGGGGCCAAGGTGCTCCACAGCAGGAGCGTTGACATCTCGTGGCAGTACCACGTGCCCCTCTGGGTGAAAGGAACGTTCTCCAAGGACACGGGGAGCTTCATTTCCTCGAGGAAAGGGGCCGCTATGGAGAAGAGCCTCATCTCGGGTCTCATCCACCGCACTGAGATAGACGAGTTCATCCTCATGCTTCCTCCCCTTGAGGCCAGCGGCACCCTGAGGCGCAGGCTTCTTGAGGAGCTTGCCGGGAAGAGGATAAGCCTCGATCTCATCAACTTCTGCTATGAAAAATTTTACTTTGTGACAGCACGAACGGACTCGGCTGCCGTGGAAGAATGCCTCCGGGCTTTCGGCATCTGCTTCAGCAAAAAGACCGGGATGGCCAAAATATCCTGCGTGGGAATGGGCATGAAAGGGACGCCGGGAGTGATGGCCGCCATCCAGAGAGCTCTCCACGCCGCGCACATAAGAATCTGGAGAAGCGTTGACTCATACATCACCCTCTCATGTCTCATTGACGAGGCTTCTCTTCCCTTTGCGCTTGAAGCGCTCCACAGCGCTTTCGGGATGGTGGCGAAAAGGGAGGAAGGAATAAAGGCGTGAAGAAGTGAACATGCATAGAAACCCGCCAGCATAGAGAAAAGGAGTGTGAACCCATGCGATACCTGGGAGAAGTGATTACTGCCATGGTGACGCCGTTTGACAGGAAGCTCGACGTTGACTATAAAAAGGCGGCAAAGCTTGCGAAAAAGCTTATAAGCGAGGGAAGCGACAGCCTTGTCGTCGCCGGGACCACCGGTGAATCCCCCACCCTTACAAAGGAGGAGAAGCTCAGGCTTTTCTCCGCCGTAAAGGAGGCTGTGGGAGGCAAAGCGCCGGTGATTGCCGGCACCGGCTCTTACTGCACGAAGACCACCGTCGAGCTCTCCAGGGATGCTGAAAAGTGCGGCATTGATGCTATTCTTGTCGTGGCTCCCTACTACAACAAGCCGCCGCAGGAAGGCCTCTACGAGCATTATGCAAGGGTTGCCGAATCAGTGAAGGTCCCTGTCATCATCTATAATATCCCCGGTCGCACGGGCGTCAATATCTCAAACGAGGTCATCGTGAGACTCCATAAGAAATTCCCCCATGTGATGGCGGTGAAGGACGCTGCAGGAAACCTTGATCAGCTCTCCGAGCTCGCCCTCAGGACAAAAGCCGCGGCGGGCCCCGGGAAGGCTGTGGCGAAAAAGGGGGAGTTCAGGATATACAGCGGTGACGACTCCCTGACGCTCCCCATGCTCTCATGCGGCGCTTCAGGCGTGGTGAGCGTCGCCTCCCACCTTGCGGGGAAGCGCATCAAGAAGATGATCGGGAGCTTCTTCAAGGGCGACGTGGAAGAGGCCAAAAAGATCCACTGGGAGCTTTTCCCTCTCTTCAAAGGGCTTTTTGTCACGACGAACCCCATACTGCTGAAAGAGGCCCTTGCCCTCACCGGGTTTGACGCGGGGGGGCTCCGCCCGCCCCTGCTTCCGGCTACAAAGGAACAGAGAGAAAACCTTGCCAGAATCCTCAAGGAAGCCAGAGTGCTGTGACAGGAAAAGAGAACAGCCATACCCTGGACCAACAAGGCGCAGAGTGCCACAGGGCTCAGCTGCTGGAGCTTCACGATGCCGTGAGGCAGTGCCGGAAGTGCCCACTCTCAGAAACGCGCACCTATGCAGTTCCCGGCGAGGGAAACCTCTCGGCGCGGGTCATGTTTGTCGGTGAAGGTCCGGGAGCCCAGGAGGATTCTGAAGGCAAACCCTTTGTGGGTGCTGCAGGAAGGCTTCTGGGGGAGCTTCTTTCCTCAATAGGCCTTACCCGCGGCGATGTCTTCATCACCAACGTGGTGAAGTGCCGCCCCCCGGGAAACAGGGATCCCCTTGACGAGGAGATTGCCAGGTGCCTCCCCTACCTCAGGAAGCAGGTGCTTCTCATGAAGCCTCTTCTCCTCTGCACGCTGGGGAAGCACGCGCTGAGGACTCTTGTTGACAGCAATCTTTCCATCTCCGCCGTCCATGGGAAGCTCTTCACCAAGGGGAATTACCGCTTTTTCGCCATGTATCACCCGGCAGCGGCTCTTTACCAGCAGAAGCTGAAGGAGACCCTCGCCGGGGATTTCATTACATTAAGAAAGCACCTGGAGGATAATGAGCTACTTCTTCCCCCAGTTCACCAACAATGAAAAGCTCCTCGAGGAGCCTGTCGTACACGAAAGCCCGCCGCACGGCGCACTCTGGATCGTGCCGCTGGGGGGGCTTGGAGAGATTGGCAAGAATCTCTGTGTCATGGAAACGGAGAAGGAGATTCTCGTCATTGACGCGGGCCTCATGTTCCCCAACGAAGATATGCCCGGCGTGGACTATGTGATCCCTGACATCCGTTATCTTATTCACAAGAAGGAGAAGATAAGCGGGATCATCCTCACCCATGGCCATGAAGACCATATCGGCGCACTTCCCTACCTCATCCCCCAGCTCAGCGCGCCCCTCTACGGCACCAGGCTCACCATCGAGCTGGTGAGAAGCAAGCTCAGGGAGTACGGTGACCTTGCCACGACCACGAAGCTTGTTACTGTCTCGCCCGGAGACGTGCTCACCTTTGAAAGCTTCTCTGTCCGCTTCTTCAGCGTGATCCACAGCATCTGCGAGGGAGTGGGGCTCATTATCGATACGCCTGCGGGAAGAGTGGTCCACAGCGGCGACTTCAAGTTTGACACGGCCCTCCAGAACGGGAGCGTCGCTGATTTTCTCACCCTGGCGGGACTTGGCGAGGAGAAGGTGACGGTGCTGATGTCCGACAGCACCTATGCAGAAAAGCCGGGCTTCTCAGTCCCCGAGAGGGTTGTCGTCGAGACCCTCGACAGGGTCTTTCAGTCGTGCAGGGGGAGGATAATTGTCTCCACATTCGCCTCGTCGATACCGAGGATACAGCAGATTATGAACCTGGCCAGCCGCCATGGCCGTAAGGTCTGCATCCATGGCAAGGGCCTGGAGATGAACCTGGCCATCGCCCAGGAGTTCGGCTACCTCACCTACCCAGAAGGCACTGTCGTGAGGATCGAGGACACGAAAAGAATCGCTGATGAGAAGCTTCTTATCCTTGCCACAGGGTCCCAGGGAGAGCCCCTTTCGGCACTCACCCTGATGGCCACGGACTGCCACAAGTGGGTGAAAATCAAGAAGGGCGACACCGTTATTATCTCCGCCACGCCGGTTCCCGGCAACGAGACGCTGGTCCACAACAACATCAATGCCCTTTTCAGGCTCGGCGCCGAGGTTATCTATGAAAATCCCTACAGGACTGCAGAAAGCGACCAGGAGGCCTTTCATGTCCATGCGAGCGGCCATGGAAGCAGGGAGGAGCTCAAGCTCCTGATCACCCTGGTGAAGCCTGAGTATTTTATCCCTATTCATGGCGAGATCCGGCACCTGATATTCCATGCCCGCCTGGCTGAAGAGATGGGCATCAGGGAGGATCATATATTCATGATTGAGGACGGGACCATACTGGAGCTGACCAGAGAGGGACTGAGGGTCCTGACAATCCTCCCCATGGCCGATATCCTCGTGGACGGCTTTGGTGTCGGCGACGTGGGACCTTCGGTGCTGAAGGACAGGATGATAATGGCCCAGAACGGGGTCTGCTTCATGTCGGCCACCGTGGACCCTGACGGGGCCTTTATAGTGGAGGGCCCGTGCATCGAGACCAGGGGGCTGGTCTATGAAAAGGAGTCCCAGGAGCTTCTCGACGAAGCGCGGGGCCTTGCAGAGGCGGCCCTCGAGGAGAACCTCGGAAAAATGCCTTCCGAGGAGCTTCCCGCGGCGGTGAAATCGGTGCTGAAGCGCTTCTTTTACCAGAAAACCAAAAGAAGGCCCATCATTGTCCCCCTCATTATCTCGTCAAAGGACGGTACGGAATGGAAGTGAGAGTGCTGCCCAGAAAAAGGTGGGATGCCACCCTCGGGGTCCCCGGCGACAAGTCCATCTCTCACAGGGCCCTGATATTCAGCGCCCTCGGGACGGGATTATCGGAGGTGAAAAACCTGCTGCTGGGTGACGACTGCCTCTCTACGAAGCGCTGCCTCGAGGCGATGGGCATAGTCTTTGATGAGCGGGGACCGGGGCATATGCTTATCAGGGGAAAGGGACTTGAAGGCTTCAGCGAGCCTTCTGTGGTCCTCGACGCCGGAAACTCCGGCACCACCATGAGGCTTCTCTCAGGGCTTCTGGCGGGACTCCCCTTTTTTTCCTGCATATCTGGAGACAGCTCTCTCAACAGGCGTCCCATGAAAAGGGTCATCGCGCCCCTTGAGCTCATGGGGGCAAAGATATGGGCACGAGGGAACAACGAGTATGCCCCCATGGCTTTTCTCGGGTCGAGCCTGAGGGGCATAGAATACCGGCTGCCAGTGGCCAGCGCCCAGGTGAAGACGGCCTTGCTCCTTGCGGGGCTCACGGCCGGCGGCACCATGAGCATCATAGAGCCAATGAAAACAAGGGACCATTCAGAGCATATGCTCCAGGCCATGGGGGTGAAGCTCTGCATTGAAGGCACTTCCCTCTCCATGGATGGAAGGCAGGCTCTCTGTCCTCTTGCTATCACCGTCCCCGGCGACTTCTCTTCTGCCGCCTTTTTCCTGGCGGCCTGCGCTCCTCTGGAAGAGGCGCGTCTCTCGCTCACGAGGGTAGGCATCAATGAGACAAGGACCGGTTTCCTCGACATACTGCGGGAGATGGGAGCAGCCATCACTCTTGAGGAGATCTCCGAGGCCGTGGCCGGTGAGCCCTGCGCAACCATCACTATCAGGAGCGGCCGTCTCAGGGGAGTGACGGTTGGCGGACCCCTGATCCCCCGCTCAATTGATGAGCTCCCCCTTCTCGCCGCCCTGGCCACGCAGGCCGACGGTGTCACCGTGGTGAAGGATGCCCATGAGCTGAGAGTCAAGGAGTCTGACAGAATTAAAGCAATCGTGATGGAGCTGAGAAAGATGGGCGCCGCCATCGAGGAGCGCGAAGACGGCTTCGAAGTAAAGGGGACGAGGGCTCTCCGAGGCGCCCGCGTCATCTCTCATGGCGATCACCGGATTGCCATGAGCCTTGCCGTGGCGGCCCTCTTTGCCAGCAGCGAGACAGTGATTGAAGATGCCGGATCCGTGAGCATCTCGTTCCCTCAGTTCTTTGACCTCTTTCATACAGGCCATATCGAGGAAGGAGTGCCCCATGGCTCACATTGACGCCTCTACGGGGCTTGCGGCCCTTATCGGCTGCCCCGTGAGACACTCCCTCTCGCCCTTCATCCATAACCTTGCCTTTGAGATCACCGGCGTCCCCATGCGCTACCTGGCCTTTTCCGTAAGCCCTGAAAACCTTCATGATGCCATAAAGGGCCTGAAAGCCCTCGGGGTGAGGGGTGCGAATGTCACGGTGCCTCACAAGGAATCAGTCATCGCCTGGCTTGATGATCTCTCCCCCCATGGGAAAATCCTGGGAGCCGTCAATACCATAGTGTTTGAAAAAGGAGAGGCCCGCGGTGAGAATACTGACTGGCTGGGGTTCCTGAAAGCCTGGGATGAGGAGGCAGGGACTTCCCTCAAGGGCTCCCATGCCCTCATACTTGGCACGGGAGGCAGCGCCCGGGCCGTCTATTATGCCCTCGGGCAGTCCGGCGCCGGGGCGATCACCCTTGCAGCACGTTCTCCGGCTAAGGGTGAAGGACTTCACCGCCACTTTGAGGGCCTTTTCCCCTCTCTCGGCAGGGAGGTTCTCTCATTTGCTGACTGTGCCGCCCTGGCTGAAAGTTTCTCCAGGGCCGATGTCGTGATAAACTGCACCCCTGTCGGTATGGCACCCGGAGAAGAGCTATCTCCCATTGCGGTACCTGCAGGGATGGAAAAGAAGCCCCTGGTCTTTGACATTGTTTATAATCCGCTGGAAACTGCCTTGATGAGGGATGCCGCCAGTAAGGGCCTCAGGGCCTTCAGCGGCCTCTCTATGCTCCTCCACCAGGGCGCCCTGGCCTTTGAGCTCTGGACAGGCACTCCCTTCCCCCTCACTCAGATAAGGGCGCGCCTCCAGGAGATTTATAAAAAAGGGCGAATCACTTGATCGAGTGATTTCCGGGAAGCCGCCTGATGGTGCCCGGGAACCCTTCACCAATGGCAGAATATTGAGATAAGAGCGCCATTTTATCGCAGGAGAGAAAGATGAGACTCCTCACCGCCGGTGAATCTCATGGCTTTGGGCTGACAGGCATACTGGAGGGCCTCCCCGCCGGTATCCCCGTTGATACAGGCCGCATAAATGAAGATCTCGCCCGGAGGCAGGCAGGTGTCGGCAGAAGCGAGAGGATGAAGCTTGAGCGCGATACTGTTTCGATCCTGGGCGGGATCATAGGGGGAAAAACTTACGGCGGCCCCCTGAGCCTCCTCATCACCAACAGGGACAACAGGAATCTCCCGGAAAGCGGCGGCGATCCTCACCACGTGCCGAGGCCAGGCCACGCCGATCTGACAGGATGCCTCAAATACGGCTTCAATGATACAAAGATGCCCGCTGAGCGCGCCAGTGCGAGAAATACCGCCATATTCGTCGCTATGGGCTCGGTGGCGAAACAGTTCCTCGGGCTTTTTGGCATCGCTGTGCTTGGCTATACGAGCGCGATTGGAGCTGTGGCCGCATCCGGAGGGACTGGAAAGATTGAAGCTTTCCGCGAAGCCGTAGAGGCTTCTCCCCTGAGGTGCCCCTCGAGCGGTGCCGAAAGGGAGATGACGGCCCTCATAGAGGCCTGCAGGGAAGAGGGTGATACCCTTGGCGGCATTGTCACCGTGCTCGCCGAGGGCATGCCTGCGGGCCTGGGAAGCTTTGTGCACTACGACAGGAAGCTTGACGGGAGGCTGGCTGCAGCCGTGATGAGCATTCCGGGCATCAAGGGAGTGGAGTTGGGAGACGGATTCGGTCTTGCGGCGACCAGGGGAAGTGAAGCATATGATCCTGTCACGTGGGAAGGCCGCTACAGGAGAAGCAGCAATCATGCCGGAGGCCTCGAAGGCGGGGTGACAAACGGGGAGCCCCTTGTCATAAGGGCCGTGATGAAGCCCATACCAACCCTTGGCAGGGGTGCCCTCTCTGTCGATATTACCACAAAGAGGGAGAGCCGCACGCAGTACGTGCGATCAGACGTCTGCGCGGTGCCCGCTGCCGGTGTCGTCGCCGAAGCGATGACAGCCCTGGTCCTGATGGAGAGCTTCCTGGAGAAATTCAGCGGCGACACCCTTGAAGAGGTCACCGCAGCATACGGCGAATACATGGGCCGCGCGGGCGGCTCCTGAGCCGGCCGCCTTTCGGGAAACGGCCTTCAGGCTCTCAAAAGCGGGAGATGGAATGCAGAAAAACATATATCTCGTGGGATTCATGGGCACGGGGAAGAGCACAATAGGCAAGGAGCTTGCAAGGCTCACGGGCCGCAAGTTCATTGACATGGACCTGATGCTTGAAAAACGCCTGGGAATGACGATTGGAGAGGTCTTCGAGGCGAAGGGCGAGCTGTTTTTCAGGGCCGAGGAGAAGAAGCTCGCCTTTGAGCTTGCCGAGACCCACAACAGGGTCATTGCCACCGGCGGCGGCACCATCCTCGATGAGGATATCAAGGCCACCTTCGCCTCCCATGGCATCATGATATGCCTTATCACCGACAGGGGCAACCTCATTTCGCGCCTGAACAGGACCGACAAGCGTCCTCTCCTCAAGGGAGAGGCGCTCGAGGAGCGCGTCGCCCGCCTCATGGAAGAGCGGAAGGATATCTATGATAAGATCCCCCTCAAGGTTGACACGACGAACCTTTCACCCAAGGAGGCAGCGGAAAAGATCGTGAACCTCTTCAAGATAAGGCAGAAGATCCTGGATCAGCTCCAGAACCAGTATATCATCATAAGCTGAGTGATCATGGCTGCCAGGAGGGATGAGCGGCCGGGGAATAGAATCGAGATGACAGGGGTATCAAGGCAGGAAGCGGCAGTGTCCTGCAAGATGATGCCGGAGATTTATAGGGAGGTGCTCTTATGAAGAAATACGCCATTATGGCCCTGGTATGCATGTTTCTTATCGGGCTCGCCGTGCCGGTGCTCGCGAAGGTGACCATAAAGAACAATACCGATATCCGCTTCGAGGTGGAGATAAAGGACTCGAGAGCGAGGAAAAGCTACTTCCTCAATACAAGCGAGAAGCAGTCCTTTACCACCAGTCAAGGGGGAGGGAAGGTCACCATCTACAAGAAGGGCGAGGAGATCACCAAGTCGGCCTTTGACGACGGAGACTGTTTCATCATAGTCATCGAGGGCGAGAACGTGGTCATCAAGAAGGTCAGAAACCTGTAAATCGACAGGTTCGGTCAGGAGCAATAAAATTCTTCCCGCGCAAAAAACCTTACGCCCGACGGCAGACTGGACCTGAAACGCGGGGAAACCGGCCTGGTCCTTCGCTGGTTCACGCTTTATGGCGTTCAGGGTCATTTTTGACCTATTCGCCCCTTTCGGGCCATCCTTCGGCCATCTGGCGATAGCCTTTTATCCTCTCTGTGATAAGGTTTGAGAGGGGCAGCCTGTTTGATGTTTTCCGGCTGATATGCTATGATATAATCATGGATACACATGAGACCCGTTCCGTTGCTGCCCTGTTCCTTCCCGATGAAGAAGAGCTTCTTCACCTCAACGATTCTTTGTCTTCTCAGGATTACGAGGACATGCTGCTCCTGCCGGAGCCTTATGAGCTTCCCGCGGGGGGGCCCTGCAGGCCGGAGCACCTCGTCAAGCTCACCAGGGAGGGCCTCATCCCCGAAGCGGAAAAGCTCACCGAGGATATCTCCTTCGGCTCAATCGACAGGGACGAGCGGGCAGCGCGCATTGATTTTCTGCTCTGCGAGGCAGTCCGCGGCCGCCTGGCACTTGATCTTGCACTCGGCGGCCTTCTCGTCACTCTTAAAACGAAAGGGGTTGATCAGTTAGGATACCGCTCCATGGGGACCTTCGCCACGGAGCATCTCTCTTTCTCGGGGCGCACCGCGTCGGAGCTGATGCACAACTTCGAGCTGCTCAAGGCGCTGCCCCTCACCCGTGAGGCATATCTGCATGGAAAAATCGCAAAGAGCGCTCTCAGGCATCTCTCGAGGGTCGCAACGCCTGAGAATGAGTCCTGGTGGCTCGCCATTGCAAAGGAGCGCTCCCTGTGCGGCCTTGAGCAGGAAGTGAAAAGGGCCCTCGCTGAAGGGAAGGCCGATGGGGCTCCCGGTTCTGAAGGAAGTCTGCGCGCAGCGGGCGGGGCGTGCGATGATGCGCACGGTGACGAGGCTGAGGGCACGATGATGTATTTCAGCGTGCCGCCCTCCCTTGCCCTCACCTGGGACTTCGCCCTCTCCCTCTTCCGGGACAAAGAGCACTATGACGGGCCTGTCTCAGGATTTGTCGAGGCGCTCCTCGCCAATTTCCTGGCCTCGGGGAAAGCCGCCCCGGAGCTCCCGGCCCTCGATAGCGAGGGGAATCGCCCCATATTCTCACGGGTGCCCCTCCTGAAAAGGAGGATGAGAAACCGGCGTGTGAGCGATCCCGATGAGTCCGACGGGCAGGACGGCGAAGGCCAGGCCTTCGGCTCTCCCTGGGAGCAGCCCTGGAGCATCCATTTCCCGTCGTGGCTGGAAGAAGCCCGGCCGGGAAGAGACGCCGGGAGCTCCGCAAGGGCGATTTCGAATCGCCTCCGGAGGGCCGCCTCGATCCGCCAGAGGCTCGACGTGGCCTCGGGAATGCTCCTCCGGGCGATGGATGAGCGGCAGCTCCACCGCCTTCTCGGCTATGAGTTCATCGAGGATTACGCAGGGGAGTGCTGCGGATTTTCGATGGCTCAGACCCGCCAGCTCATCAGGCTCGCCCAGGGATTCCGGCGCCACTCCCTCACTGAAGACGCCTTCAGGAAAGGTGTCATCACCAGGGAGCAGGCACGCCTCATCCTCCCCCTCGTGGACTCCAGGAATGAATCGCAATGGATTGCCTATGCCGCAAGCGTGCCCACGATTGATCTCAGGGAAGAGGCGGGGCGTGTCGCCCGGATCCTGGAATATGACTGCCTTGTCCCTCACAATTATGCGCTCCTTCCCGGCTTCCGCTACGTCACTGACGAGAGGTTTCACGACCTGCCGGAGGAGGTGCAGGACATCATAAGGACTGGGTCCTGGTACACAGGCCCTTCCCTCAATCCTTCGTGGCCTCTTGAGTCAGACGACGAGGAACTCGTCGCTTCCCGCGACAGGCGCTTTGATGTGCCCTGGAAGTATTTCAGCGATGTCGATGAGCTGCGCGCCGCCGAGGCATCCAAGAAAATTGAAAAAAACTCCAGGCTGTGTGCGGGCCTCGGAAATCGGTCGGGGAGCGATCATCTCTATGCGGGGGCATGCAATGGGGAGAAGCAGGCACCTCATGGGCAAGGATGCAAAAATCTCCTGTGCTCCTGTCATCAGTCGCTGGAAAAAGCCCGGCAGATCTGCACCATCCCCCGGGGAGAGAGCCCAGAAGAAGTCTTTCTCAGGGACATTCTCTCGGAAGGCAGCCCGGCCAAGGCAGGGGGCCCCTCCCTGGCAGTGAAGGGCGCCATGATGATCAAGTTCTTCCTTCCCCGGGAGCTCCAGGGGATCTGGGATCTGGCGGCTCACCTCTTTCTCGCCAGGCTTGCCAAGGCAGAGGGCGCCGACACCTCCGGTGATTTGTTGAGGGACCCGGAAGAGAAATTCCTTGCCGCCCTTCTAGCCGACTATCTCACCACCGAGGGAACCTTGAAAAAGGCGGCCCATCACCATAAAATTCTCAGGCGTGACCGCTTCCGCTGCCAGACCCCCGGCTGCCGGTGCCGGCGGGGCCTCCACGTGCATCATATCATCAGGCGCTCCCAGGGCGGCACCGATGCCCCCTGGAACCTCATTGTGCTCTGCGAAGCCTGCCACCTCCACCTCCTCCACAATCTGCGGACCCTCACCGTGAAGGGCAGGGCGCCTTACGAGCTCACCTTTACTTTCGGCTCACTCTCGGAAGGCACTCCTTTCCTGGTCTATGAAAAGGGGCTCGTGAGGAGTTCTGGCGGTTCCATGGCTTCTCGATGAGAACGGCCGCAGGCGCGGACACCGATTTGCACGTCACCGGCCTCAAGAATATATGAGAAACTATGGGCTATGGCATCTCTGTCTTTCTCCAGGCCCGGATCATTATGATATCAGCATTTTTACCGCTGTGCCTCAGTGAGAGGGCAGGAAAAGCGTCTTCCCGATGAAGAAGTAACTGCAGCGAACAATTCGAGGCCCACGGCCTCCCCTCAGATTCCTGGACTTGCAGAAAAGAGGCTCTCAATGAAACAATGGTCCGTACTCCCAAGGGTATTGATTGTATTGACGGTGCTGGCTTTTTTCACCGGCTGCGGCGGTAACGGCGGCAGCGGAGAAAGTGTCGTGCTCTCATCCTCCGGTGATGCATTGAAAATGAGATTCGCAGCCTTTGGTGATCTCCAGATAGGCACGCTCCAGTCAGGAAACGCGAGCTGCACCAACATTCCGCAGCTCCGCCAGACCATTATTGACTGTGCCGGCAGCGATCCCGTGCCTGAGATCACCTTCCTGAACGGCGATATGGTGCTGAACATGATCAAGGATGACGGGGAAGCGCTCAAAACCCAGCTTGATGCGTGGCAGCAGCTCTACAGCGGTCTCCCCGATGCAGGCAGGAGCCAGCTTCTGCCGATCCCGGGAAACCACGAGGTGGACTTCGAGGACCTCGCGCTCAACGCGCAGGCGCCCAACCCGGGGGCCATTGATCAGTGGCTTCTGTGGTTTGTGAGGAACGGCTATGATTTCGCCGCAGGGAACGGTCCCACGCCGGCGGGCTCAAACCCCGACAGCCTGGCCCGCGATGAGTCAAAGCTCACCTATTCCTTCACCAGGGGAGTTACCCACTTCACTGTCATCGATACCGACGTGCTCACCACGAAGACTGACGCGACCACGGGGCTGGTGCTGTCCGGCTGGATTGCGATCAACTGGATAGAAGAGGATGTGAGAAAGGCCCAGCTTGATCCGTCAGTCTCAGAAATAATCATAGTGGGGCACAGGCCTGTTGAGACGCCTTCATACAGCACCGACAGTCCCGGCATAATCAACACGGCCGAATATCCTCTGGCCGACAGGCTTTCCGCGGTGATGAGCAGCAACAGCAAGGTGAAGCTCCTTCTCGTAAGCCACTGCCATGCATGGGATGCAAGAAAGCTCAACAACGGCGCAGGCGTGTGGCAGGTAATAGTGGGAAACGCCGGAGCGCCTATCCAGGAAGGCTGGAATCCGGCAGGAGGAGTGTACTTCGGCTATTCCCTCATCGACCTCTATCAAAGCGGAAAGATAGTCCTTTCCAATTACGGGAGAGCCCTCCCCCCCTCCCCGCAGAAATTCTACGAGGACTCGCCCGTGGCCCCGGCGCCCGCGACGCTGAGGGAAACCCTGACGATTTAATCGGGGGCCGACTCCGAAATGGCGGATCCCGGGGTGCAGATTCCTCGAAGAACTGCGGTGTGCTGGAGAATCACGATCACCTCCCCTGCACCTCACGCCCCCCCTCATCACGACCCTGAAAGCATTGCTGTGCTTGATGAGGTCGTCTGTTTTCATGCACTCTTCATGCAGGGTAAGAGCTTTTTCCCGGTCTGTCGTTTCTCCTCTTGCATATTATCTTGAGATTCTCTTGCCGGTCCAGTCCCCGCCGTCCAGGCTCTTGTCATAGCCCCACGTGCCATAAAGGCTATTGCCATCACTGGAGATAGTCAATGTCACTCTCCCAGCATCTTTGCTGGGCCTGTAGGAAGGTGCCTCGCTCCAGTAGCCTGTGAGGGTTCTGCCATCATTTGAGAGAGTGGCTTTTATTCTTCCCTTGTCATGGGTATAATTCCCATAGACCGACACCCCTTCCACCTTAAGCACCATCCTTCCCCAGTTCGTATCCCAGGTACCTGCAAAGTTGCTCACATAACGTATCTGCTCACTTGTGGGCGCGGGCCCCGGCGAGGTGTCTTCTCTTTTCACCACGGTAAATTTCATTGGTACATCTATGCTGAAATCCTTTGAATCTGTAACACGGACTGTCACTTCGCGAGGGCCCAGTTTTTTAAGATTGATTTCGATAGCGTCCATGTTGTTGAGCTTTTCATCCTTTTTTCCTTCAAAGAACCATTCATAGCGGAAAGGCGGCCTTCCTCCTTTTATTATCTTGGCTTCTATTTCGATGGTTTCGCCTGCATATATGGTGTCCTTTGATAAACATGCCGAATCTTCGGCGCTGAGAACAAGCTTTACCCCGAATTCTTCTATTTTGGGTTTCACTGTGGGCTCTGGCCTTTCTTCAACGGATACGGTGCAGTTTGCCTGGGCCGTGGTCCCGGCGCTGTCCCTCACGATTACCGATTCGGTATACTGTCTCGGATTCCCAAGGGTCCATTGTATGGAGGATTGAGAGAGCTCCGTCTCCTTTTGGCCGTTCCAATACCATTCATAGGTATAGGGAGGCACCCCTCCCCTCGGTTTCGCCACGAGGCTCACTTTCAGGCCCGTTGGTCCGCTCAGCGCAGGAGGATCGAGGGTTACCGTGAGAGGCTGCGCGCTTGCAGCAGGCGCTGCCTTCTGCTGCACCGTGACGGTGCAGTTTGCCTGGGCCGTGGTCCCGGCGCTGTCCCTCACGATCACTGATTCGGTGTACTTTCCCGGACTCCCAAGGTTCCATTGTATGGAAGATCGATAGAGTTCCGTTTCCATCTGCCCGTTTTCATACCACTCATAGGTATAGGGAGGCACGCCCCCGCTGGGATGGGCAACAAGGCTCACTTTCAGGCCTTGAGGGCCGCTCAGTTCCGGGGGATCGAGGGTTACCGTGAGAGGGCTTGCCGGACTGGCAGGCGCGGCAGGCTCCTGGGCCGGTGCCGCTTCATGGTGCACGCTCACCGCGCACTCTGCCCTGGCCCGTGACCCGGTGCTGTCCGTCACCACGACCGATTCAGTGAACTGCCTCGGCCTGCTTGGAGTCCAGCTTATGGAGGGAGTGGAGACAATGTCCTCCCTTGAGCGGTTATCAAACCATTCATAGGTGTAGGGAGGCGTTCCTCCGTTCGCCCTTGCTTCAAGAGTGATTTTCTCACCGGTCTTTGCATTCACTTCCTGGGGAGAGAGGGTTACCGTGAGGGGCTTTACATTTTGAGAGCCGATATCACGTATTACTCCTTTTGCGATATTATCGGCTGGATCAATCTCGAGAGCTTTCTGCGAATCTGCAAGGGCTTTCTCCTTGTCGCCAAGGTGCATCCAGCATCGCCCTCTTGCCGCATAGTAACGGGCCTCAGGCTTCAGCCTTATTGCTTCGTTGAAGTCTTCTATTGCTTTCTTGTGCTCACCGAGATGGCAGTATACGACACCACGGTTACGATATAACGATTGATAGTCCGGCTTCAGCCGTATCCCCTCTGTATAGATGTCAATAGCTTTCCTGTAATCACCAAGTTCATCGTAGGAATATCCTAATATATTATAGACAAGATAATATTTCAAAACTTTCAATTCATCTGGCAGTGCAGTGTTATTCCTGAAAGTGATGGCTTTGCACGAGTCTTCTGCAGCATCTCTGAAATCTTTGATTGAATTCTTGCTGTATGCTCTGTCTGCGTAAGCTGAGGCAAAATCGGGCTCCAGCTCGATTGCCCTGTTGAAATTTTCAATGGCTTCGCTGAACTTCCCCTCCTTATTTTTAGTAACGCCCTGTAAATAATACTTAATTGCCTCACTCCGCGAGGTTTTTGCAGCCCCTTCCACGGCCACAGTGCCGGCGGTACTCTCTTCATTTCCGGCGCTGTCTTTCACTTTCACCGATATAATGAACTGTTGAGGCTTGTCAAAAGTCCAGGTGACCCTGGGGCCTGAGGCTTTCTCATCCCTGGCGGGGCCTGCATACCACTCATACCGGTAAGGTGGCTTTCCTCCGCTTGCCTGAGCATCAAGTGTGATTTTCTCGCCTGTCTTTACCTTCACTTCACTCGGAGAGAGGGTCACGCTGAGGGGCTCGGCCTTCTTCTGAAGCCTCGCGAGGGCTGCCAGGGACGTGGCATCGTCTGGCTTTATCTCGAGGGCCTTCCTGATGTCAGCGAGGGCACCCTCAAGGTCTCCCGTCTCTTCCTTTGAAAGACCTCTTCCGCACCATGAGGTGTATTTCCGGGGGTCAAGCTCGACAGCTCTGGTGAAATCTTTTATGGCCTCCTGGTGCCTGCCAAGCATTCTCAGGGCAATGGCCCTGTTATAGTAAGCGCTTGTATAATCAGGCCTGAGGCGGATTACCTCGCTGTAGTCCGAGATGGCGCCGGCGAGATCGTTCATCTTTCTCTTATCGAGACCTCTGTCATACCAGATGACGGCATTGCCCGGTGTGAGCGCAATGGCCCTGCTGTAATCTTCCACTGCTCCCCTGCTGTCGCCGGTCTCACCTTTGCATACCCCTCTCATGTGCCACGCCTCAGCGAGAGATGAGTTTATATCGAGTGCTTTCGTATAGTCGGCAATCGCTCCCTTGTAGTCTTTTGTTTCCTGTTTCCCTGCTGCTTCCTTCATCAGGCCGGCCAGGTTTTTCGAGCGCCCGGCCGCTTCCTCGGCAGCCTTTCCCTTCTTCAGGGCCTCCTGCGAGATGGTGACGCTGAAGCTCCCCGAGCCGCTTCCGAGCACCATGCCATCAGCGTTTTTCACTGACACCGTGGCCTGGCATGTTCCCACCTCGCTTCTCTGGGCCGCCGTCTCTTTTGCAGAGGAGTTGCCCGAGAAGCTCGAGCCGCTGTTGAGGCTCCACTGGTAGCGGAGAGATCCCTCAGGCAGGGGCTCGATGTCGGCGCGGAGCCTCACATCCTGGAACACGGCGATCTCGCCGGGTGCATCGACAAGACCTTTTCCCTCCTTCCAGACCTTGGGAGGAGGGCCCGAAGGCCCCAGCACCGTGACAGAAACCTTGTAGGAAGAGGCCTGAATGGTCCCGCTCGCGTCGCCAAGGTCATCGCCGTAATGAGGGGTCCGCACCCGCGCCGTCAATGAGGCCGGTGTGCTGTCCAGGAGCAGGAATACAATTTCCTTGGTATCCTTGGATTCCGAGAGGAGCTTCGCATTTCTTGAGAGCTCCCACCGGGCTTCGCACTCATTGAAGAGAGGCACTGTCTTGAGTTTCGCTTTAACCTCTTTTCCCACCTGGGGTGAAGAGGGAGAGAATTCAAGAGAAAGAGCCGGGGCGGCCACTTCCGCTTCAAGCTGCTCTGATTCGCCCGCAGGAGTGAGGGCGCTCCCCTTTTTTGCCAACACCTCCACCCATGCCTTCACCTTCCCGGGGCGGGTGAAGCGCACCTTGCTCTGGGATGCGGCGCCTTCACCGGGATCGAAGGAATCCTTGGTATCAGACTGCCATCGGAACACAAAGCTCCCGGTGACGGGTTTCCCTCCCGAAGTGAGGGCCGCCTTGAATTGTGCCGTCTCGCCAAGAGTGATCGTGCGGGCGCCGCCCGTCATCTCAATGGTCACGGTGAGATCCCCCACTATGAGAGAGAGCTCTTTCGAAGCCTTTTTGCCCTTGCTGTCAGTCACCGAAGCTTTCACTGTATATTCACCCGGCTTGGCAGAAGAGAAAAGATGGCTTGATGTGCTCCCCGGGGAGCCGTCATTCCAGGCGTATGAGTAAGGCCCCTTTCCCCCCTTGACTCTTGCCGTGACCTTCGATTCCTCACCGGGGGCAAGCTTTGCCTTTGACGCCTCAAGCTCAACGGAGAGGGGCTCGCTCTCTTCAGTGGGAGAAGGCTTCTCCGACGGAGTGATGGCCACGGGGGCCGCACCTGGCTTGTCCTCGAAGAAACCGCAGCTGTGATAATAGTTATCCGTAAGGGAGACAGACGGGGGAACGGGATCGGGGACCGGGTAAGGGAGCTTTTTCTTCAGCGCTTCCACCTTGTTCACGTATCCCTTATAATCCCCGGAAGCTTCACAGGAGGAGGAAAAATCCAGGAGCCCCGATCCATTGATGGCCGCTTTCGCGGCGTTCATCTTCTTCTGTTCGTCTTTATGGCGGGTTGATGCCCAGGCGATGCACTTCTTCTTATAAAGGGCAAGAAGCTCTTCCTTTGTCATAACCTTTCCCCCGCCTTTCCCGCGCGCGCTGTGACGATCCTCATCGGCATCGGGCCTGCACCGCGAGGGAAACCCTGAAAACACCCTGGTATCAAGCTCTTTCAGGGCATCAAGGTATTTCAATGCATCGATAAGCCAGTTGTGGAGCTTTTTCGCCTCGGGGGCGAAGTGCTCCTGGTATCTTTGCTGGGCGCTGCTCCCGGGCTCCTGGGAAGGAATGCCTGTGGGGGAAGGAGTGGGAGAAGGCGATGGACTCGGCTCCGGAGTGCTTTCCTTGCCTGCCATGATTCCTTTTTCCACGCAGGCAAGCACGTGCTCTTTACCGAAATCGCCCAGGTAGTAGAGGACAGCAGTAACCTTCCCCTGTCCCGTGACCTTGACCTTGGCTTCATTGTTCTTAGTCCCGTCGCCCCGAGGCATGATCTGAGCGCCGCCTGAAGCCACCCAGCGCCAGAGACTCTCCTTGGGAAGGGTGCCTCTCACGCAGAGTGCCTTTGCATTGATAACCTCGTCCTTTGCAGGCTTGGCGTTGGAGAGTGATATATCAACAGTATATTCCTGTTTTTTTACAAATATGAATACATTGTCATAGCCTTTGCGACCCTTTTCATCCTGAATCTCCACCCTCACGTTGACGAGCTTTTCATCATAAGGGCCCGCATCAAAAACATATGAGGCTTCTGAGCTTCCTTTATTGCTGAAATTCCAGTAGTAAGTCAATTTTCCGCTGTCAAAGGCTTTTTTCACTTTCACAGAGAGCTTTGCTTTTTGCCCCTGGAAAACTTCAGCTGACGATGGCTCTGCCTCGACAAGCAGAGGATTATAGTAAGGTGTTGTATCTTCATCGGAGCTGATTCTCATGGTTGTCCAGTTTCCATAGTTGAAGAAGGATGCCTTCTTGGGATCCACCCCGCTGCCGAGGGGGGCAAAATCTCCAGGATTCACCCATTGCCCTGATTTGAGGATAGTTGCAATCCATTTCACTTCCCCCCACAGGGCGGATGCAACAGAATCACCCTCCCCGGCGGCCTGCGGAACAGTTATGTCCTGCTTGGAAGCGACAATCGCGCCGCCTTTTTGCCCCAGCAAGACCTTCCCGAGATTATTGACAAACTTTCTGTGCTCTGCAGTTGCTGCCGCGGAGCATACCAGTAACAAGATTCTGGCATCAGGAGCCATAATGGTTCTTACCTTCTCAAATCGATCCAGGTTGTCTATACGGCGGATTAAATCAGGCCTTATATTGTCATCGTAGCTTTCGAGCCTTTTTTCGGCCAATTCCAGATCAGATTTCTCCTCTTCACTGAGCTCCTTTTTATATTTGAGCGTATAGTATTTCAATCTGTTACTGATTCTTGATTCAATGGCGGATCTGAGATATCTCATATCATTATCTATGTCAATATCATCAGGGTTGAGCTGAACTTGCACAGGCTCTTCAGATAGAGTAATAAACGGCGTCTCCTGTGAGCCGTGGCCTAGAAGAATCAGATTCCCGATTTTCTTTTCTCCTGAGCCGATTTTATGCAGTTTTTCAAAGAAATCATCGACGGTATGAACCTCAACCATGTAGTTTATCTCTGAAAGCTGTCCCATGAGGGCCTTTAATGTCTGGTCCTTTTCTGTCTGCCTGAGTTTAGGAAGTACACCTATGCAGATAGTATCGCTCCCTTTGCCTTCTTTCCCACGGGCCTCTTTGTTTACAGCCTGTGATCCAAAGAGACATAGTGCCATAAAAAAGATGAGAGAGATAACTATCTTCATGCCAGACGGCAAGCCGTATTTAATCTTCAGCTTGAATTGATGCATAGGGAACCTCCTTGTTAATAAGGCAGAATCTCAATAATTTTGAGCCTGGTATTTCTCTTTGCAGATAGTTATAATCTGTGGTCTATATATTCCCGGGATCATGTTCTTTTCAGGCCGTCATTTCCCCTTTTGGTCCTTCTTCTCACAAAATGCATTTGTACCGTCACAATGGGGCAAGTGGAAGTGAAATGACTGTGGTGCTTGCCCTGAAAATATTGATCCCGGGAATAAGGCCTCATATTGACAGGGAGACGGTATGCTGCTATAATTGAGGCAGAGTGAGTCATAAAGAGAATCAAGGAGCCCGTGCATGAAGCAGCTCACCCTGAGAAGCCTTCCCCCTGATATAGAAAAGAAGATCCTCGAGGTGGCCGAGAAGGAGGGCCTGAGCTACAACAAGGCCATAATCTCGCTGCTGAAAAAGGCAGCCGGCGAGGGTCGAGGGAAGAAAAAGCCGGTCCATCACGATCTTGACCATCTCTGCGGCATCTGGGATGAAGAGGAGGCAGCATCCTTTGAAAAGCATCTCGGCATCCAGAGAAAAATTGACGAGAGCCTATGGAAGTAAGCCGCGTATTGATTGACACCCCGGCCTATTCCGCCTTCTTAAGAGGCAGTAAAGCCATAAAAACGGCACTCCAGCATGCTCAGGAAATCAATGTCAGTCCCATTGTCGTAGGGGAGCTCCTTGCGGGCTTCATGAAAGGCAGAAAAATGAAAGAGAACAGGGAGAGACTTGCTGAGTTCCTACTCTCACCCAGGGTCAGGATCATTCCCCTTGATGAGGAGACCTCCGAGCGCTATGCAGTCCTTCACTCATTTCTCTATTCAGCAGGGAAGCCCATCCCCACCCACGATCTCTGGATAGCCGCGCAGGCCATGCAGCACGGCTTGAAGATCCTCACCACTGACAGGCATTTTGATGCCGTCCCCCATGTGCTCAAGGAAATTTTCCCCCCGTGATCTTAAGCTCCCCTCCAGGGCATACCAGGCGACTCCGGGTGAATCCCGGCCATCACTGCCGGCCTGTCCGGATGTTAACATTTTCATAACAATCGAAATGACCTTTTATGCTACAATATAATCAGGTAATATATTATCTGAAAGAAAGTGGGAATGGCTATGTCAGAAATATCACCGAATGTCCCGAGCCAGTTGCGTATTGTCTCCTATAACCTGGAGGCGCTGGGCCAGGATGCCCCGGCCGCTGAAGGGGCCAAGAAGCGGGAGAATATGGCAAAAACCATAGAGGAGCTCGACGCAGATATAGTAATCAACCAGGAAGCGCCCAACGAAGCGGATTATGTCGATTTTTCAAAGTCGGACCTGAAGGGAAAGTACCCCTATACCCATTTCTTCAAGACAAATGATCCCTCCAAGCACCACCTTGGCATTATGAGCAAGTTCCCCATCACAGAGACACAATCTCATACCGATGAAGAGTTCCCGATTCATGGCAGTGATGAGAAGATGACGTTTCTGCGTGACGCCCCCGAGACGGAGATCCAGGTGGGGCCCTACGCGCTCAGGATCATCGACGTGCATTTCAAGGCCGATCCCTATTTCAAGAGCCGCAAGGCAAAAGACCCCGACAAGATGCAGCTATGCGAAGACAAGCGTGTGGGAGAGGCCGAGAAAGTCATCGATCTTATCGCCGGCTCCATGAAGCGCATGCCCAGCAAGCTCTATATCGTGGCGGGAGACATGAACGAAACGCCCACTTCCCCGGCGATACAGACATTGACCCATAACACCACGGCGCCCCTCATAGATTCTTTCGGGGATTCCCCCGAGATTTCCCACCCGGCCGCCGGGAAGCGCTTCGATTACATCATGCTTTCACCCGAGATGTCCCAGGGGCTGGTGCAGGGCTCCGCGAGGGTATATCATTCCACGAGCGCCGAAAATGGCTCCGATCATCTCCCCATATCGCTCACCATTGACATGGATGACCTGGGAGGGGAAAAGAAAGCCTAGAGGCACAATTCCGCGGGTAAAGAAAAGGACCATTGCACCGGCAGGAGGTCCTTTTTTCCTGTCTCTCGCTGATATCATCGAAGAGAAGACCCTTGAAAAAGTGACTTTTTGTTAACACATTGTTAATAGTCATCGCCACCTCCTTTCAGGTATAATATAAGTGCGGAGGAGTATGCTTTCATGTTCGGTGGCGTAGATTTTCCTTCATCGTTCATCCCCGTCGATATGGCGGCCGGCAAGAAGAAGCCCCCCATAAGGGCTGAGAAGCCTGTTGACGAAACAGGCCCCACCGACAGCTACGAGAAGAAGGCAGCGAATGACAACACAGCCCCCAGCGCCGAAGAAGCGGCAAGGAGCAAAGAAGAGCTCCAGGAGGAAGAAAAGGCCGGGCAGGACACGGGAGATCTTGAAAATGCCCTGAAAATCACGATCCTCCATACCAACGACATCCACGGGATGGAAGAGAAGCTCCCCGCATTGAAAGCCCTCATAGAAGACCTGAGACAGGACAATCCCAGCTCCATCCTTGTTGACTCCGGCGACATTGCTTACAGCGCCAAGCCTACGGAAGGCGACCATTTCGACTCGGTGAAGAATTATATCAACGAGGCGGGTTATTTCGCCATCGTGCCGGGCAACCACGACTTCCAGTGGGGCAAGGACGAGGCGGTCAAAGATTTCTTTACCCAGGTGAAAACCGACGTGCTCTGCGCAAATGTCCATGACACGGAGACCGGCAAGCACCTGGCCGGCACAAAAACAAGGGTGATGAAGGAGCTGGACGGCCTGAAGGTCGCCTTCATCGGCGTCACCACCACGAAGATGGCGACACCTGATCACCCCGATACAGGTGATGATCTCATAGTGTTCCCGGAATACGAGACCCTTCAAAGCGAGGTTGCGCAGGCGAAGAAAGAGGGCGCCGACATCGTGGTGGCCCTCATGCACAAGGGATATACCGATATCAAGGAGTTCAAGGACTTGGCCAGGCGCCTTCCCGACATCGACCTGATGGTCCTCGGCCATGATCATGAGCTTCACAAGACATCGCTGCGCACGGGCCCCATGCCTCACAGGACCTACATAGTGGAGGCAGGCTGCTACGGCAATTACGTGGGCGGCGTCAATTTCTATGTTGACAAGGACTCGAAGAAGATTATCAAGGCCCAGATGAAATCATATCCCACGAAGAATTACACCGTCACGGCCCAGGACCCTGCAGTGAGCAGTTCTCTGGAGAGCTCGGGGCTCTGAAAATGCCCCAGGGGAGGCTTTAATGATCAGCGGCGACAATTTTTCCATAGGAAGCTCCTGGAAGACCAGGGAGCCATTGAATGTTCCCTCCCATGGGATGACGGAAAAGGCCCCCCGGGAGCAGGCGAGACAGGAGGAGGCCCAGCCTTGCGAGGAAGCGGTCCTCTCCGAAGCGGCAAGAAAGTCTCACGGGAAAGACCATCACCACAAGTCGAAACACGGAGAGAGGAATAAGCCTGCCGGGGCGCCTTCAAAACCCGCTCCCCAGGCGCCTCTCAAGGACCATACCACAGGCGCGTCATATGTCATGACGAACGGCGGCAAATCAATTGCCCTTTTTGCCGATGCTCCCGCACCGGGAGAAAGCCGCACTGTCAGCACTTTCGTTGACAGGTACAGCACAATTGCAGCGACATGCGGCTGGTGCACCATGAAGGATGACGGGTCGCTGGATCCCACCGGAAAATCAAGCGCAGGTGAAGCACTCGGTGCGCTCCCGCAGCTCAAGGACAGGGCTGAGGAGCTTGCAAGCGACCCCGCCAAGGGAAAAAAGATCACGCCCGGATCGATAGAAGAGGCCGCCGTCGGCGCCTATGCCGAAGCATGCGGCGTGGTGCCGCCCACGGTCACGAGGGAAGCGACTGGCGCCGCGGAATTTATTGATGGAAAAGGGGCCCCATGGGACGTAAAAAGCCCCCTCTCCCCGCCTCAAGGCGCGAGATGGTCTTTTGACGCTCCTCATATTCTCGTCAAGCTCCGTCATGATCTCGGTGAAGGGGAAGGCGTGCTCCTTAACCTCAGCAACTGCAACAAGGCCGATGCCGATGCCGTGATCAACCTCATAAAATCAGACTTTTCAAACGAGGAACGCTCGCAGGTCAGGATACTTGTCAACCGCGAGGCCCTTGCGCAATGAGTACAGTGCTCGATATGCGCCGGCGCCTTGAAGCCCACTCACGGTGGCTGGCCCTTGATCCCGACGGTGAGCGCCTTGACCTCTCCGGCGCCGACCTCACCAAGGCGAATCTCTCCGGTGCCTGCCTTGCAGAAGCCCTGCTTTCCGGTGCAGACTTGTCAGGTGCCCTCCTTTCCGCCGCTGATCTCTCCGGAGCCGAGCTTGAGCAGGCCCGCCTTGACGGCGCCGACCTCACGGCTGCCAGCCTCGTGAAGGCCAACCTTCACCGCGCCTCCCTCCAGGGAGCCGTAATGAAGGGGGCGAAGATGAAGCGGAGCGACATGGGAGACACCGATCTGCAGCGCGCCGATCTCTCGGAGGCTGACTGCGAGGGTGTCCTTTTTGCCGGCGCTGACCTGCGCCACGCTGATGCGAGGAATGCAAAACTGTCGCACTGCCTTTTTGACGGAGCCCTTGTCTATGGCTTGAACCTCTCAGGTGCCGACCTTGACGGGGCAAAGGGAAGCCATGTCCATTTCAGCAGGGAGAGGGACGGGAGCGACACAGGCGACATCACAAGGCTTCACTGAACGGCCCTTACAGGGAGATTATGCCGTTCTTCACGGCGAAAAGCACCATCTCGACGCGGTCCCTGAGGTTGAGCTTGCTCATCAGGTTGGCCACGTGGCTCTTGACCGTTGCCTCGCTGATAAAGAGCGCCGAGGCGATCTCCTTGTTGTTGAGGCCCTGGGCAACGTGGCTGAGCACTTCCCTCTCGCGCTCCGTGAGGCTGGTAAGCTTTCCGCTCTCTCCTTTTTCAGGAGATTTCCTTTTCTCCTCTGAGAGCTTGCAGAACTCCTTCAGTATCTTGTTCACAATGCGGGGCTGAATGAGCGACTCGCCCGAGTAAGCTGACCTGATTGCCTTGATCACCTCGAGGGCATTGGTGTCCTTCATAAGGTACCCTGTGGCACCCTCCCTGATGAACTTGAAGACATAGGCGTCATCCTCGAGGGCGGTGAGGATCACCACCTTGCAGAGGGGCTGCTCCCTCTTGATCTCCCTTATTGCCTCCAGGCCGTTCATACGCGGCATGTTGATGTCCAGCAGAATGATGTCGGGATGAAGCTTCCTGGCCTGTGCCACCGCTTCCTCCCCGTCGCTTGCTTCGGCAATGACTTCGATATCTTCCTCTTCGCTGAGGGTGTGGAAGAGCATCTCCCTGAAAAGATGGTGATCGTCTGCTATGAGAACCCTTATTTTCTCGTCCATTATGAATCTCCCGGCTGAGTGATAGTATGCTCCCCCGGAGGGGCAGCAGCGGCGGGGGCTTCACCAGGGCCTGACTCCTCAGCAGATGCGGTGTTTTCACGGGAGATGGTGAAGGCAAAGATCGTGCCCTTCCCCACCTCGCTCTCCACCAAGATCCTCTGGCTGTGGCCGTCTATGATCTTCTTGACTATGTAAAGGCCCAGACCCATGCCCCCCGATGACTTCTCCCCGAATGTGAACTGGGTGAACTTGTTGAAGATTGAGGTGATGTGCCGGATCTCAATACCGGCTCCCCGGTCAGCGACAATGATCCTGATGACCGGGCCGCTCTCCTCGGCGGTGAGCGTGATGGCGTCACCTGGCTTGGAAACTTCGATTGCGTTTCCTATGAGGTTCGTAAGAACCTGCCCTATCTTTGCCCTGTCGGCATGGACCATCTCGCAGGAGGGGGGCACCTTCACCTCGAGGGAGACGTCCCTCTCCTCGAGGAAGAGCTGGAGGGTGCTCTTTATCTCCTCTATGAGCATTGAGAGCTTGAAGTTCTCCATATAATAGCTTATCTTTCCCGCATCATATTTTACCGAGTCCAGCATGTTCCTCACCAGGTGGAGGAGCTGGCTGTTCGCCATGGCGATGCTCCTCAGGAATTTTTCCTGCTTCTCGGTGAGGGGGCCTGTTTTGGACTTGAGAAGGAGCTCCGTATAGCCCTGGGCTGCCGCAAGCGGCACTTTCAGGTCGTGGGTGACGAGAGAGAAGAACTCTCTGAGCTCCTTGGTCTTATCCTGGACCTGCTGCTCAAGCTTCTCATTGAGCTGGCGGTAACGCTCGTTGAGATCAAAGAGCCTCCTGTTCTGCCGCTCGAGCTCCTCCCTGAATTTCTTGAGATCGCCGGCCATCTTATTGAAGGAGCCGTACGCCCTCGCAAGCTCATTGGTGTGTACCAGGTCAAGATCCACCCTGGTGTCGAAATCGCCGCTCGCGAGGCGGTCCTGGGCCTGGAGGATGAACTCCAGGGGGCGCCTGACGGCGTTGTCGGTCCATATGGAGATGGCGATGAAGGTGGAGATCAGGAATATGAGCACCAGGGTGATGTTCCCTATGGTGATGAGCTTAAGGAGCGTGGGCAGTTTCTTGACGTTGAAGGAGAGATAAAGGACGCCCACGGGCATGTCCTTCCTGATGACGGGCATGAAATATTCAAAACTGAAGCTCCTGTTGTCAAAGATGGCCACATGGGTGGCAGGCTCGCCGATCAGGTCGCTTCCATCATGGTAGGCCCAGAGATGGGAAGAAGGCGACTCAGTCCTGGAGGCTTCCTTGAGAAGGGCGTTCCTGAGGCCGATCTCGTCATCCTTGATGCCGTAGCGGAAGAGGATCTTCCCGTCGCTGTCGTAAATCTTCACAGCCCTGATATCCTCGAAGCCGTCGAGGTAAGCATCGAGGGAGCGCCTCTGGTTGTCGGTCACTGCCAGGGTCTCTGTGGGAGGCTCCCTTTCAAGAAAAAGTATCCGCCTGGACCACTGGGTGATGAACTCGGCCGTGGCGGCGGTGACCTGGGTGGTGTTGGAGACAAGGGTGTTCTCCAGTATGTTGATGTTGAAATAGCTCATCACGGAGATGACGAGCGACATCGGGAGAAAGAGAATCCAGAAGATCTGCCACTTCAGCTTGAGCCCCATAGGCTTTTACCAGCTCCTCCTGCAGGGTCCCGTCACGTTCACCCTGGCGCCGCAGAAGCCGCAGGCCCCCCCGTCCGACAGGGAGCAGGATGATACGCCCATCCCTTCTCGCTTGATCACTGTCTTCCGGCAGGAGGGACAGAGGGTGTCGTTCCAGGGATTGAAAGGGATATTGCCCGCATAGACATACTTAAGCTTTCGGCCTGCAATCTCATGAGCCATTTCTATGCTTTCCATGGGAGTCCCCGGGAGATCCATCTTGAAGTCGGGATGGTACCGGGAAAAATGGATGGGCGTCTCCTCGCCGAGGTGGTCGTGAACCCAGTTCACAAGCCCCTCCAGATCTTCTCTTGAGTCATTGAGGGAGGTAATCAACAGGTTGGTTATCTCCAGCAGCATGTGATCCTTTGCTTTGCGGCAGTATGCAAGCACCGGTTCCAGCTCGGCCTTGCAGTATTTGCGGTAGAACGAGGGATTGATGGATTTGATATCTATGTTTGCCGCGTCAATGTATGGGAGAAGCTCATCGAGGGGTCCCTCGTTGAGAGAGCCGTTGCTGACGAGCACGCTCTTGAGGCCATGGCTTCTCAGCAGCCTTGACGTTTCAAGCACAAACTCAAACCATATTGATGGCTCATTATAGGTGAATGATATGCCGATGTTCCCCTTGTCCTTTGTGCGGAGGGCTATTTCAAGAGCGCTTTCGGGGGTGACGAGGTCGGTTGCGCGCTCTATTCCCTCGCAGGTGAGATATTTCTTGTCGGGATGGCTCAGCGTCCAGTTCTGGCAGAACTCACAGGAGAAATTGCAGCCGAAGGTCCCGAATGACAGGATCCGCGACCCGGGGTGGAAATGATAAAGGGGCTTTTTCTCGATGGGATCGAGGTTCACTGAGGCGCAGCGGTCCCCGATGAGGGAATAGAGGGTTCCTTCCTTGTTGAGGCGCACCCTGCATCGGCCGCTTCTCCCCTCATTGACAATGCAGGCCTGGGGACACAGGAGGCACCGTACGTCGCTCGTCCCTTCGATTTCCTCAGCGTAGCGTGCTTTTATCATCACCATCACCCCTTCCTTCAAGGAATACTTTCACCGGTTTCAGCATGGGCACTCCCTGGAGGAGCACTTCCCCCAGGGCTGCAAGGGTGCCGTCTGGAAGCTCGAGCCGCAGGCGCTCCCCTCCCTGAGGAAGTGGACCGTGGCGCTTTTCAAGCCTTAAGGCTGCTCCTTTCAGGACACGGAGCATATCGCCTTCGTCGAGCCTCACTACCGGCATATGCTGAAGGGCCTGTCCGGGCGGCACAAGAAAGTGCCCGAGCCTGTTTTCCTGGAACCCTTCCGCAAGCTCTCCGGGAGTCATTGCATTTTCAATCCTGAAAATGCCGCTCTGCCACCTCACCAGGAACGTCAGGATGGCTCCGCAGCCCAGTGTCTGCCCTATGTCATGGCAGAGGCTCCTCACGTAAGTGCCTTCTCCGCACTCCACGTCAATGATGAGACGGGGTGGGCTGTAGGAGACTATCTTAAGGGAGCTGACCTTCACCTTCCTGAGAGGTGCCTCCCTGGCGAGGCCTTCCCTGTAATACTCGTAGAGGTGCCTCCCCTGCACCCTGACGCTGGAAGCCATCGGCGGCCTCTGCTCGATGATACCCCTGAAGGAGCAAAGTGATGACTCAAGCAGGGAAAAATCAGGGCACTCAGGGCTCCCTGTTTCCGTGATGGCGCCGAAGGCATCGTATGAATCGGAGACCAGGCCGAACTGCAGCTCTGCCCTGTAGCCCTTGGGCTCAGAGGGAACATGCTCCGCGAGCCTGGTCGCAAAGCCCAGCGCCACAGGGAGCACGCCTGCCGCCCCAGGATCAAGGGTGCCCAGGTGGCCCACCTTCTTTATCGCAAGTGTCCTCCTGAGATATGCCACCACGTCGTGGGAGGTCATTCCCGGCGGCTTGAGCACGTTGAGAAAACCGTTCAATGGAGGGGGAGGGCCCTATCCTTTCTGTTTATTCATCTCATCATAGTCAACTTTTCCAGGTTTATAGATGGTAATGCTCTCCACAGCTCCCTGGTCAGTCACCTTGAATATGACGCCCTTCTTGAAATAATTGGCAAAGCCGGCCTCTTTTTTATCGGGCTCGCCCCAGGTCTTCTTCACCTTGTCATAGCTGTCGCCCACTTCAAAAGGGATGCCCTTGAGCTTTGTTCCCGAATTCTTGACGATAATGGCTTTGATGACGTTGTCATCGTTGGTGATGTAAAAGACGAGGCCGGGCTCAGTGTAGGCCATCTGGACAAAGTCGTCCTTCTTGTCCGACTTGCCCCGTGAGGCGTGTATGATATCGGGGGCAGCGAACTGGCTGAAGACAAAAACCATCTTCTGCCCGGGCGTGAGCACCGTCTGGCCTACCACAATTCCGCAGAGTTCCTCCTCTGCACCAGCCACGGACGCCGACAGCGCGCACAGGAACAGCACCATTGTCACAAGAATCCATGCCCGTTTCATTGCCTGCTACCTCCTTATGGTAAAAAATTCACCGAGCTCTCTTCATTTTTCCTTCTCCGTGCCATCGTGGAGAGCGCCGCCGGCAAAGTGCATCCCTGCCATCATTCCCAGCATGTAGCTCATGGAGCCCGCCCCTGATATCTGTGCCCGGCACACGGGCGCAATGACCGAGCGGGCCCTGAACTCCTCGCGGGAGTGAATGTTGGATAGATGCACCTCGATGACGGGGATGCCGATGGATGCCACGGCGTCACGTATCGCATAACTGTAATGGGTGAAGGCCCCCGGGTTCAGGACGATGAAATCAGAGGTGCCTGCCCCTTCGTGGAGCCTGTCGATAAGGGCGCCCTCGTGGTTTGACTGGAAAAATGTCACTTGCAGGTGACGGGCCAGAGCCCAGGACCTGATCTGTTCATTGAGGCTGTCCAGGGTGAGAGTCCCGTAAATATGGGGCTCCCTTGAGCCCAGCAGGTTCAGATTGGGGCCATGGATCACCAGGGCTTTCATAACGGCTCACCTCGCAGTACCTTCAACGGCTTCCCGATCTAAATACAATTCGCCGCGGGACCTTTATTCCCCCGCTTCTCCCCTCCTCTACCGGGGACCTGCAGGGAGGCTCGCAGCGCTGTCCTTCTCCCCCATCTTCTCTTTCATCACCTTCTCCATCAGGTAAATGGGAAGATTGCCCGAGTAGAGAAGAATGTCATGGAACCTCCTGTCGGAGAACTGACGGGGGAATGTTGCCTTTATCCTTGTCTTGAGGGCCTTGAGCATGTGCTTGCCCATCAGGTAGCTGAGCTGGTAACCCGGAGTGTAGGTGTAGCGCTTCACTTCCGCCATAGCGCCAACTTCTTCCATGCCTACCTCATTGACCAGCGTCGCTATGGCATCCTCAAAGGACATCTGGCCGCTCGAGAGCTTGATGTCAATTATGATCCTCCAGGCCCTCCAGAGCATGTCCTTGTAACGGATGAGGCTGCCTTCAGGGGTGTTTTTAAATCCCGCCTCTGCCGCGGCATCTTCACAGTAATGGGCCCAGCCCTCGATGAACTCGAAGGCGTGGGCGAAGATCCTCGCCGTCTGGGGGTTGGTGTTGGAGCAGCAGAGCTGCAGGTGGTGGCCCGGGTAGCCTTCATGGACCGAGGTGTTCACCATGTCCTCGCTGCAGAACTCCTTGAGCCTTTCGTTGTTGCCTTCCACCGGTGTTATCATGTAGATCCCCTTCTGTATCTTGTCAAACTTGCCCGGCGAGGAATAGGCGGCAAAGGGGATAAAATGGCGCATGAAGATGGGAGTCTCCTGGACATCCAGGATCTCGTTCTCCGGGAGGGTGGCAAAGCTGCTTTCCTTCACAAACTCGCGGGCTTCGCGCATCACCTTCTTGACGTCGTTGAGGACCTGCTCGAAATTCGTGGGGCCTTTTCCCCTGATGCCTTTCAGTATCTCCTCGACGGTGGCTGTGCCGTCAATCTGCCGTGCAATGGATTTCATGGTGTCATTGATGGATTTCACGTAATCCTCACCGATGGCCAGTATCTCCCCGGGGGTGTAACCCAGCTTCCTCATCGCCATCAGAGCCGCGAACTTTTCCTCGCCGATGGCATAGTCCGGGCCTGCTTTTGGGAGAATATCCGTTGAAAGCCATTGCTCATAAGCCTTGAAGGCATCCCTCACCTTGACGGCGTTTCCATGAAGCTCCCTGAGAAGGCCGTCATTCTTTATGAGGGCCTTGGCCATCTCCTCAATAAAATCAATATAGCCCTTCATGCGGTGGCATGATTCGATGCCTATCTCGGTCCATATCCACACGGGCTTTTCCACGAGCTCCCTGGTCTCCTCGAGATAGCGGGGGATCTTCTCAAGCCTCGAAATGATGCTCCTGAGGCGCCCCTCGAAGGGCGTCGAATCGCGGGAGATAAGGGTGTAGAGTGCCGATCCCACCCTGGCGGGGCCCCTGGGGTAGCCCTTGTCAAGCTTGATATGCTTTTCGGAGAAGAGATCCATCTCAAGGACATCTATCAGGCATTCCCTGTCAATTCTCTCGTCAAAGGAGAGGTCGCTTTCGGGAAAGGCTTTCACGTCCCTCAGAAAGGACTCGGAAAGAGCTATTGACCGCTCCTGCTGCTTTTTCCCTCCCTCGGGGAGGAGATCGTCATACTCCTCGAGACCCAGGTCGCTTCCCCAGACAGGTGACAGCTCGAGGGATTTCCTGAAGTACTGTTCCACGGTCTCTTTGAAATCGGCCATTTTTTTCATCCTTTCACTTGGTGCAATTCCCCCCATGGTGATTCTCTCCCTCCATAAAGAAACCTCCTTGGAACCGGGATGAACCGGTCATTCCCTGATAGATTCAAAGGATTTTTAGGATATATCGAGAATTTCCACTCTATTGTGGACATATTTACCGTTCAGGAAATCACATCCTATCTCAAGGATGTGCTCGAGTCAGATGACGTGCTCGCCGATCTCTCCGTGAGTGGAGAAATCTCAAATTTCAGCGAATCCCTCGCAGGTCACTGCTATTTTACCCTCAAGGATCCCCATGCGCAGCTTCGCTGCGTGTTTTTCAAAGGCGCCCGCGCCAGGATCAGGCTCCCTCTCCGCGAGGGTATGAAAATAGTGGCCAGGGGAAGGATCTCTGTCTATGAAAAGCAGGGCCAGTACCAGCTCATTGTGGAGCACGCGAAAAAGGAAGGGCAGGGCGAGCTCTACGAGCAGTTCCTGAAGCTCAGGAAAAAGCTCGAAGACGAGGGGCTTTTTGATGAAGCCCGCAAATCGGCCATCCCTCCCCACGCGGTGACAGTGGGCGTCGTGACCTCGCCGTACGGTGCCGCCCTGAGAGACATCGTCACCACCTTGAAAAAAAGGAGCAGCGTCACCATCGTCCTCTCCCCTGCCCTTGTCCAGGGCGCTGATGCGCCCGGGAGCCTCATCGCAGCACTGAAGCGTCTGGAGAAAGTCCCCTCGATTGACCTGATTATCATAGGCCGCGGAGGAGGCTCCTTCGAAGAGCTCAACGCTTTCAACGACGAGGCGCTGGCCCGTGCCGTATATGCCTGCCCCGTGCCTGTCATCTCCGCGGTCGGCCACGAGACTGATTTCACCATCTGCGACATGGTCGCTGATCACAGGGCGCCAACGCCCACTGCGGCGGCTGTAGCAGCAGTTCCTGACTCCCGCGAGCTGTCGCTCCGCATGAAAAGCCTCATGAAAACCCTGGGCAGGTCTCTTGATAAGACATTGAAGGGCTCGCGCATCAGGCTGAAAAGCCTTCAGCTCCGCCTGGAAGGAAGGCATCCGAAGCGCCACCTCGAGAGACTTGCGCAGAACCTGGACATGCTCTACGCAAGGGGAACCAGAGCTCTCACCTCCATGCTTACCCTCAGGAAAAGCAGGCTCCTGGCAGGCAGGGAGATACTGGAAGCCTATAATCCCCGCCATGTCATCGAGAGGGGCTACTGCATCGCCTACAAGATGCCCCGGGAGGAGCTGGTCAAAAAGACCTCACAGGTGGCGCCTGAAGACAAGGTGAGGCTTGTGGTGGGAGACGGCTCAATCCTGGCAAGGGTTATGGAAGCAAGAAAAGATCAAGCCGGCAAGGCGGGGGGACTCTCATGAAAAAGGACCTGAGCAGGATACCTTATGACAGGCTTTACGAGCAGCTTGAAGAGATCGTGGAGAAGATGGAAAAAGGCGACCTGGAGCTTGAGCAGGCCCTCCTGCAGTATGAGCAGGGCGTGACCCTTTACAGGGAGTGCGAGAAGCGCCTGAAGGAGGCGGAGTCAAGGCTCCTGGTACTGAAGGGAGAAAAGGAGGGCGTTGCGGCCCTGGAGCCATTTTCCCTTGATGAAGAGGAAGAACGAGATGACGAGTGACCTGGAGCAGTACTTCCTGGAAAAATCGGCGCTGGTGAACAGGGCCCTTGAAAGCTATTTTCCCGCGGCCGCGGGGGGGCTCTCAGAGGTGATGGCTTACAGTGTCCTCTCGCCGGGAAAGAGGTTCAGGCCTGCGCTGATGATTGCAGCCGCCGAATCTCTCGGCCTCGATGCCTCCGAAGCCATGGCGCCGGCCTGCGCCATGGAGTGCATTCACTGCTTCTCGCTGATCCATGATGACCTTCCCTCGATGGACAACGATGACTTCCGCCGCGGAAAGCCTTCATGCCACAGGAGATTCGGCGAGGCCCCGGCGCTGCTGGCCGGTGATGCTCTGATGCTCAGGGCTTTCGAGATAATCGCAGAATGGGGCACAGGCGATCCCCGGAAGGCCCTGGGAATTATAGGGGAGCTCTCGGGCGCCTCGGGCTCTGCGGGGATGACAGGAGGGCAGTATCTCGAATATTGCCAGAAGGAGAAAACTCTTGACAGGGAGACTCTCCTGGAGATTCACCGTCAGAAAACAGGCGCCCTCATCACTGTCTCCCTGAGGATAGGCGTCCTGATAGCAGGGGGCGGTGCAGGCGACATGGAAGCCCTTACCGGTTATGGGAAAGCCATAGGGCTGCTCTTTCAGATCCGGGATGACATAATAGATGCAGGGCACAGGCGGGAGGCCATATCCTTCCCTGCCCTTTACGGGGTCGAAGGTGCCCAGGCCTTTGCTGAAGAGACTGCAAAGCAGGCCCTCGGCTCCCTTGCCTCCTTTACGGGCAGGAGAGAGCGCTTCGAGGCGATAGTGCAGTACCTGCTGCTCAGGAAGAGATAGCATACATGGGAAGAATTCTTGATCTCATCAGTTCCCCCAGCGAGCTGAAAAAACTGGGTATACCAGAGCTCAGGGAGCTTGCCGGGGAGTTGAGGAGCGAGATAATCTCCACGATATCAAAGGTGGGTGGGCACCTTGCCTCAAGCCTTGGCGTGGTGGAGCTCACTATCGCGCTTCATTACGTCTTTGACATGCCCAGGGACAAAATAATCTGGGATGTAGGCCATCAGTGCTATGCTCATAAGCTCCTCACGGGGAGAAGAGAGGTCTTTTCTTCCATAAGGCAGCACTGCGGCATCAGCGGCTTCCCCAGGAAATCTGAAAGCGATTTCGACTCGTTCGGAACGGGTCATGCGAGCACCTCTATCTCGGCGGCCCTTGGGATTGCCGTGGCAAGGGATCTCAGGAAAGAGAAATTTGACGTCATATCAGTGATAGGCGACGGGGCAATGACGGGGGGTATGGCCTTTGAAGCCCTCAACAACGCGGGATCGGTGAATACAGACCTGATAGTGGTCCTCAACGACAACGAGATGTCCATCTCCAGGAACGTGGGAGCCCTCGCAGGCCACCTGGCGCACGTCAGGATGAATCCCGGCCTGCTGAGAGTGAGAAAGGAGCTCCGCAAGATAGTGCGGAGCATCCCCAGGATAGGCCCCGACATGCTGAAAGCTGCTGAGCAGATAGAGGATCATCTCACCTACCTCGTGGTGCCGGGAGTCATCTTCGAGGCCCTGGGCTTCGCCTATCTCGGCCCCTTTGACGGCCACAACCTCGATCAGCTCATCAATGTCCTCGAAAAGGCCAAGCATATTGAAGGGAACAAGCTTATCCATGTCATCACGAAAAAGGGGAAGGGCTACCCCCCTGCGGAAAAGGATGCCACAAAGTTCCATGGCGCCAATCCCTTCGATATCGATACGGGCGACACAAACGGAACGAGCAAGGTCTATACGTACACCGAAATCTTTGGAAGCACCCTCGTGGAGCTTGCCCGTGAAAATGAAAAGATAGCGGCCATCACGGCGGCTATGCCCGACGGGACAGGCCTCATTGACTTCGCCAGGGAGTTCCCCGCAAGATTTTTTGACGTGGGAATTGCCGAGCAGCATGCCGTCACTTTCGCCGCAGCGCTTGCCTCGGAGGGCTTCATACCCTTTGTCGCCATCTATTCAACTTTTCTCCAGAGGGCCTTTGACCAGATCATCCATGATGTATGCCTCCAGAATCTCCATGTGGTCTTTATCGTAGACAGGGCAGGCATTGTAGGAGAGGACGGATCGACGCACCAGGGCATATTCGATCTCTCGTACCTGCGCATGATCCCCAATATCGTCATAATGGCTCCCAAGGATGAAAATGAGCTCCGCTCCATGATGAAGACGGCCATTGACCATAATGGCCCCGTAGCCATAAGATACCCCAGGGGAAAAGCCGTCGGGGTGCCGCTGGACGAGAAGGTTGCCCCCCTGGAGATTGGAAAGGGAGAAGTCATAAGGGAGGGCGAAGACATTGTGCTCTTTGCCCTGGGAAGCATGGTGTACCCCAGTATTCTTGCCGCGGAAAAGCTTGCCGCAAACGGCATCTCCGCCACCGTCGTGAATGCCCGCTTTGTGAAGCCCCTTGACGAAGCCCTCCTTGTGGGAATTGCAAGGAAGATGAGGCGCGTCTTTACCGTAGAGGAAAATGTGGCTTCAGGAGGCTTCGGCACTGCTGTCGCCGAGCTCATGCAGCGCAGCGGATGCGAGAATGTCGGCGTCTCAATCATCGGCCTTCCCGACTGCTTTATTGAGCATGCCTCCCAGGGTATACTGAGGGAAAAGCTCGGCATGACGCCTGAAGGGATTACGCAGAGCGTCCTCGGAAGCCTGCAGGTCACCCTATGAGCGCCACCCCGGGGATCCAGGCCAGCATGAAAGGGAAAAGACGGCTTGACTCACTTCTCCTGGAGAAGGGCCTCTGCGAATCACGCCACCTGGCCCAGAGCCTCATCTTTGAAGGGAGAGTGAAGGTGAACGGCATAGCGGTCACCAAGGCCGGGACACAGGTTCCTGCCGATTCTGATCTCGTCATCGAGGGGCCGCGGCGCCTATACGTGAGCCGGGGCGGCCTGAAGCTGGAGCATGCCCTGAGGTCATTTGCAGTCTCCTCCCAGGGTGCTCTTGCCCTGGATATCGGTGCGTCAACAGGAGGATTTACCGACTGCCTTCTCAAGGCCGGGGCTCTCAAGGTCTGGAGCGTCGATGTGGGGAAAGGGCAGCTTGATTACTCCCTGAGGAACAATCCCGCCGTGGTCTCACTCGAAGGTGTCAATGCCCGATATCTGGAGAGATCTCAAGTTCCCGGGAAAGTGAACATTGTCACTGTTGATGTGTCTTTCATCTCGCTGGAGCTGCTTTTCGCAAGACTCAGGGAGTTTCTTCTACCGGGCGGAGCGATGATAGTCCTTGTCAAGCCGCAGTTTGAGGCGGGAAAAGGCAGGGCAAAGAAGGGCGTCATAAGGGATCCTTCGCTCCACAGGGAAGTGCTCCTCAAGGTGATAGCCCGCGCTGAAGCCGCGGGGCTTTTCACCGCGGGGGCGACTTACTCGCCGCTCAAGGGACCGGCGGGAAACACGGAGTTCTTTCTGCATCTGGAAGCGGAAAAGCCCGCTCAAGGAGCGGATCACGATATCATAGTCTCCAGGGTGCTTGACGAGACAATGCTCTATTACGGGAAGAAAGGTGGGGACCATACCCATGAGAAAGATCTTCATTGTTGATGATGACAGCGCGTCAGCAGCATCCCTCAAGGAAGCCCTTGAGCAGGAGGGAGTCCAGGCTGACCTGTTCAAATCGGGAGAAGAGGCCGTCTCCAGAGCGTACCAGGACCCTCCCGACAGCATAGTCCTTGCCATGGTGATGCCGGACAGTTCAGGCTATGAGGTCCTCCACCAGCTTGATATCCATCCCGAGACCTCACGGATCAAGGTGCTCCTCACCACTGAAAATCCCCAGTTTCACCGGGAATATGCCCTTATTGCCGGAAAAAGGCTTGAGCTCATCAAAAAACCCTGCCTGACAGCCGACATGCTTACCGCCCTGAGGGCTCTTGCCGATAATGAAGGAGGAAGCAGCGATAAGGAAGAAGCATCATGGCACGAAGGGTGCCCTGGAGTTTACCGTGCTGATGCCGTATCGGCGCGCTTTGCCGAGGAGTTCAAGAGGGCGGCGAGATTCTCCTATCCTCTTTCCGCCATAAAAATCGCCATCTCTTACGAGAGCAAGAAGGCGCCCGATATGCAGCGGCTCATGAGAGAATGCGCTGCCCTCATAAAGCAGTCACTCCGCGTGATAGATATCACGGCTATAACGGGCGAGGGCGAATTTTTAATCATCCAGCCGAGGATGGGAAAGAGCAGCGCCCTGGTACATGCGCAGAAGCTCCGCAATGTTTTCCAGGGCCATGAGTTCCCGAAAGGCATAGAGAGCTCCGCCGTGAAAACCGCCATGGGCATATTCTATACCGACGAGCGCTCATCTGCCGATGAGGCGGGGTTTTTGCGCAGCGTGAACGAAGCCCTGGCCAAGGCCAGGCAGATGGGTGAGAACCAGATATACATGAAGTGACAAGGAGCCGCTATGGAGACTATAACCCTTTACCCCTCGCGGGTGAAAAAAGCCCTCGAGAGCTCTCTTGAAGTGATTGACTGGCTCACGGGGAAAGGTATCAGGGTCTTTCTTCCCGAAGGAGCCGCTCTCTCCACAGGCAGACCCGACCTGGCTTCGACCGATGAAGTCATCAGAAAAGAGAGCGCTTTCGTGGTGAGCATGGGCGGTGACGGTACCCTTTTGAGGGCTGCCAGGCTTGTGGGAGGTACAGAGATACCTCTCCTGGGGATAAACCTGGGAAGCCTGGGCTTTCTCACCGAGCTCCCCGTGGCCTCATGGCAGGATGCCTTTTCACGCCTTCTCCAGGGGGAGTTCGCCGTCGTCGAGAGGATGGTGCTCCACTGCGAGGTAAGAAGAGGTCACGAGAAGGTCTTCAGCGGAAATGCCCTCAATGATGCCGTGATACACAGAGGGAATGTGAGCCGGCTGCTCCATCTCTCGATCCATATAAACGGCCGCTTTGCAGGCACTTACTCCGCAGATGGTCTTGTCATAGCGTCGCCCACAGGGTCAACGGCATACTCCCTCTCGGCGGGGGGGCCCATAGTGAGCCCCGAAGTGCAGTGCCTCATTCTCACCGCCATATGTCCCCACACCCTCTCGGCAAGGCCGCTGGTAATCTCCGAGAAGGAAAAGGTCTCCGTCAAGGAGTCTCTCCTTGACGGGATAAGCCTCTCACTTGACGGGCATATCAATTTCGTGCTTGCCAGGGACGATGAGATACTGGTGGAGAAAGCCCCGCAGGGTATAAGGTTTGTCCATCTGGAGACGGATTTTTATGCAATAGTGAGAGACAAGCTCAAGTGGGTGGCCCCCCCCGGGGCGCCGCCCTCCTGAGCGCACCCGGTCCCGGCAAGAACGAGCAGCAAGAAAGGTCCTGGAAATGTACAAGAAAACGGTTCTAGACAACGGCATCAAGGTTATCACAGAAGAGATGCCCTTCTTCAAATCGGCCACCATCGGCGTGTGGGTGAACACGGGCTCCAAGGACGAGCCACTCTCAAAGAACGGCATCTCCCACTTCATCGAGCACATGATGTTCAAAGGCACGGCCACGAGGAGCGCCACGGAGATCGCCGAGCTTATGGACAGCGTGGGCGGACAGCTCAACGCCTTCACTGAAAAGGAGCAGACCTGCTATTACGCGCGGGTGATTGACAGGCATGTGCCCATGGCCATTGAGCTTCTGGCGGACATGCTTCTCAATTCCTGCTATGATCCCGAAGAGATTGAGAGGGAGCGCGGTGTGGTTCTTGACGAGGTCCGCCTCTATGAGGACTCGCCTGACGAGTTAATCTTCGACATATTCAACAAGCTCCTGTGGGACGGTCATCCTCTCGGACGCTCCATTCTCGGCACCAAGAAGGTCATCGAGCGGATAAGCCGTGATGACCTTATCGCCCACGTGGAGAAGCACTATGTGGCTGAGAATCTCATTATTGCGGCGGCAGGGAACATCAAGCACAAGGAGTTCCGGAAGCTTGTGGAGCGCTCCTTCCACCGGGCCGGCGAGTGGAAGGGAAGGAAACCCGGCTCCAGGCCCGTGCCGGAGCATGAAAAGAAAAACTATGTGAAATACAAGGACTGTGAGCAGGTTTACCTCATCACCGGTGGGAAGGGCATCTCCCAGAGGGATGATCACAAGTACTGCCTCTCGGTGCTTGACAGCATCCTCGGGGGAAGCATGAGCTCAAGGATTTTTCAGGAGATCCGCGAGAAAAGGGGCCTCGTGTACAACGTGTGCTCTTTCCAGAACTCCTTTTACCATGCGGGCCTTTTCGGACTCTTCGCCGGGACGTCCTATGAAAACCTCTCCAAAGTCATCTCGCTTATGTATCAGATAGTCAAGGAGATGAAAGAGAAGGGCGTCGATTCCAAGGAGCTCGTGCGCGCCAAGGAGCAGCTCAAGGGCACTATCTCCCTGGCCCTGGAAAGCACCTCCAACAGGATGATGAGGCTTGTCAAGTCCGAGATATTCCATGGAAGGCTTGTGCCCCATGAGGAAGTCTTTGAAAAGATAGATGCCGTCACTGTCGATGAATTGTTCTCCCTCTCACAGCAGCTCCTCAACATCGACGGGTATTCAACGGCGATCCTGGGCCCCCTTGAAAAGGGGTTCCAGTTCTCTTTCTGAGGGGGCCTGCTTCCCCGGGGGCTTTACTGAAGATGGCCCCGGGGGGATGATGAGGGAGCCTTGCTTGAGCTTGTCAGGCCACACGAGGACGAAACGGCTCCCCTGGATCTGTTCCACCAGCATCCTGTGGCGGTTCTGGTTGGTATAACCGTCAAAGCTCTCAAATTTCACCTTGCTGTATACTGTCTCTTCATTGGTGGCAAGGAGGCTCTCCCTTATTTTTTCGCTGTCGGCTGTGTGGGCTCTTCTGAAGGCCCCAACAAGCACTTTCGCTGCCACATAGGCTTCGACACTGTGAAAATTGGGCAGGGCTCCCCCGTATTTTTCCCGGAACAGCTTTACGTAAGCCCGGCTTTTTTCGCCGGCAAGATCAGGTGACCACTGGACCACTGTGCAGACCAGGTTGGAAGAGGGGCCGGCCGACCTTATAAATTCATCGATGGTGAATCCCGCGCCGGTGCCCATGAAGATCCTGGGATTGATGCCCATATCCCTTGATTTCTTCATGAGAAAGACGGCGTCGTCAAGGTATGACACCATCACCAGGGCATCGGGATTTTTCTTTTTCACCTGGGCAAGGAGGAGCTCCATCATCGAGGTGTCCCTGGGATCATAGCTTGCCGAGAGCCTTATCTGAAAGCCTTTTCTGGCTGAATACTCCTCGAGGGACTTCATCGTTGAGGAGCCGAAGAGGGAGCTTTCCGCGAGGATGGCTACCGATTTTATCTTCCCCTCCGTGGCCAGGCACTCTGTCACGGTCTCGGCATAGACGCTTGAAGGGGCGTTGATTCTGAAGACCCAGGGGAAGCCCTTCTGCGTGCAGAGGTCAGAGGCCGCAGAGGGGATCAAAATGGGCTTCCTGTGGTAATTTGCGATCTCTATGGCGCTGAAAGTGCATCCGCTGCTGTATGAGCCTATAAGGGCGCATACCTTGTCATCGGTGATAAGCTTCCGTGCCACCTCAGCGGCTTTGTGCTCATCCCCCTCGTCATCTTTCATAAGAAATTCAATCGCCATCGGCAAAGGAGAGCTTTCCTGCTTTAACTCCTCGATAGCCATCTCATAGCCTCTTTTCTGTGCCAATCCAAAGGTGCTGTGGACGCCCGAGAGTGGCAGGATTATGCCTATTTTCGCTGGGGCTGAGGCCTTTTTTGCACATGATACCAGGAGCAGGGAGGCAGCCGACAGTGCAAGCACCGCCATTATCATGAGGAGAGAACTCTTCGATATCTTCATTGTTATTTCACCTCAGCTTGATGAACGATGAGAAAATGAAGCCGCAGGCGAACCCCCCGATATGAGCCCACATGTTGATATTTGACCCGGGCATGATGCCGATCACCACATTTATGCCGAGCCATATCATAAGCTGCGAGATATATGCCGATTCGAATATCTTCTGGCGCACGTTGAGGCCGAAATAGGCGCCAAGCACCCCGAAGAGGGCGCCCGAGGCGCCGGCCGACGGCAGGGTGGGCAGCAGGAAAAAACTCAAGGCATTTCCTGCCAGCCCTGACAACATATAAAGCACAAAGAACTTGAAAGAGCCGAGAATTTTCTCTATAGGCGGGCAGATAATGATGAGGCAGTACGAGTTGAGCAGGAAATGCATGATGTCAACATGGAGGAAGATGGAGGTCACTAATCTCCACCACTGGCCCGCTATGACCGCGGGTGTGTACATGGATCCCATTCTGAGCATGACATTATGGCCGCTTATCTGTTGGAGCACAAGGGTCAGGATATAGCAGACGATATTTATGGCAAGAATAATAGTGCTCACCCTTACAATGTGCTCTTTCATCATCAGAAGTGAGAGGGAGTACTTTTCCTGCATCTCCTTCTGGAGCTCCGAGGAGATCTCGCCTTTCCCGGCGCACGACTCGCAGAGGGGGTTGCACTGGATGGCCCCCTTGCCGTTGCAGAACTTGCAGGTGGTATTTTTTTCGACGCCTGAAGGGAGCGTGATAGAGACAGTGCCTGTACTGTTGCAGTTCGAGCAAGTGACAAAGCCCGAGCCCTTGCACTCAACACACTTTCCGTTCCCTTCGCAGCGCGGACATTTCATAGGTCGCTCTCTTCTCCGTTTCTCCGGGCCCTGCCGCGGCCCTTTTATGATGGCTTCACATAATGCAGGTTGGAAAGAAAAAAGATAATCATGGCAAAAATACATGCGATAAGGGGGGCAAGTCCCCAGGCCACCAGGATCCCTACTAGATTTTTCACTTTAAGGGCCTTGAATCCTCTAATGAAACCGATACCGAGAATGGAGCCGATTATCGCATGGGCTGTTGATACGGGCACCCCGATTACGGCGAAAAAATGGACAGTGAGCGCTTCGGCGAGCACTGCTACAAGTGCAGAAAAGGCATCAAGCTTGATAAGGCCCCTCCCCACCATCATCATTACCCCTTTGCTGAAGGTGGCAATTCCCAGGGCGATGCTCAGTGAGCCGATAAGCGCTGCCGCCCTGGCAGTGAGAAGACCGGAGCTCACGAAGACCGCGGCGATATTGGCGGTGACATTGGCGCCCATGGCATAAGAGGCATAGCACCCTACAATGATCAGGCTTGATCTGAGTAAGGCATCGCGTTGAAAAATGTTGAGGTGAAGTGAATTGTAGATCTTTCCCAGGCCGAGGTAAAGAGGAACGACTATCATTGCAGCGCCCACGGGAGCGCCAAGCCAGCAGAGCACGATCTTGCCCAGGCCATGGAACTCGGCTTTTCCTGTCATGATGCCAATCCCTATGATGCTCCCGACGACGGCCTGCGAGGTGGATATGGGCAGCCTTATCACATTGAGAATTGTGATGGTAAGGGCTGCAGCAACGGTCGATATAATGGCTGTCTGCAGATTCTGCGGCGCGAGGCGGCTCAGGGTCTCTATACCGCGCTCCCCTTCGAGAAGGGCCCCGAGCATACAGAAAAGGGAGGCATATACAACAGCGTTCCAGAACCGGAGCATCCGGGAGGTGACGGCTGTGCCGAATACATTGGCGAAATCCTTGGAGCCGATTGACCACCCGAGAAAAATGCCCCCGAGAAGATAGAAGGGTAACAGCGCCGTCATATCTGCCCTTTAACGCTCGTGATGATGATCCTGTCTGAGACACTCTCGGCGCCGTCAGCGATATCGCCGATCTGAAGGATCAGCTGCTTGAGAAGCACCTTCTCACCTGTTTCGAGGCCCGATTTGAAAATCTTGGTGATGATCCTTCTCTCGAGCTGATCGCAGAAGCTCTCGAGGTGGTCGATCTTTCTTGTGAGCTCCTGGATCCTCTCCCTCTTGTGAAAGAGATCCCTGATGGCTTCAGAGACGATCTTGCAGGACTCGCATGAGTTCTGCAGCAGGTTTTCCAGGTCGGCAATGAGGTCGGCGGGGAGCCTTATGTTCTCGCATTGTATCTGGAAGAGCACTGATTCGAGCTTGTTGGGGATCCTGTCGGCCGTCTCCAGGAGCCCAAGGATGTCGCCGCGCGATTCGGGGAGAAGTGCCTTGCTGTAAAGCTCCATCTCTATCGTGCGCCTCAGGTCATCGAGAGAGGACTCCTCCTTGTGGGTCCTGTTCACCCAGTAGTCGAAATCAGCGCCGGTACCCTTTTCCAGGTAGCATTTCATGCCGGTGCTGAAGCTCTGGGCGCACTCCAGGAAATGCTCCAGGTAGGTTCCTATCATTACCTCGATGCGCTTCTGGCTCTTGAAGAGAAATGTCATTGTGCCCTCTCTTTCGCATCACCTTCAGCTTCTGTGAGCTGCTCGCACAGCGTCAGCCTTATGGCATTAAATATCCCGATGTATCCCGGTGACCGGTAGTCTGGGTAAGTCCAGTGCCAAGGCCGAAAAGTCCTCTTTTCAAACTGGAGGGTCACCTCGGCATAAATGCCCTCCCCGATATAGATCCGGTGAGACCTGTCCTTTGTTGACGCGAGGACCAGCTTGGAGAGGCCTATATAACCGGGATCAATGTTTATCTGGCGCTTCATGCCGCCTCCCTCACCGGGCAGGGAGAATCTTTCCTCTATCCCGATGGCTGAGAGCTTCACCCCGGGGAGCACCGAAGGAAGCACAAGGCGCCTGAAGGCGAAAAATCTTCTTAATAGGCCTGTTCCCATCTCACGCTCATAGTAAGAGGTAAAAGTGAAAGGGATGAAGTCACTCGAGAAGTCCACTGGTCCGTACTGAGGCGTGAGCATTTCCAGGGCCTCGCCGAAATGCTCCTCTCTCTTTCCTATCATCCCCACAATGAGCTTTACAGGCTCAATTGACCTTACCTTACCCATGGTGCAGCGGTGAGATCAAGGCTTTTTCTTCGCCGCGGGCTTTGTCTCCTGGGCTTTGCCGGATTTCTCGGTCATCTCCAGGACCTTGGCATAGGCGGCGGTAATGAACTCCATCACTTCCTCGTTGGTGGGAGTGAATACGGGGACCACGCCTTTCTGCCTTCTCACTGAGAGATCGGTCTCATAGGCGTTAAGCCATGCCGTGGTGATATCCCTTGTTATTTCTACTGGATCTGCCATTGATGCTCTCCTTTCATAATGGTTCAGGTCATTGACAGGATGAACCTCTTAATTATTATACAAGAATAGCGCATTTACCTTCACAGTGACCCTGTGCATGAGGAAGCACTGCCATGAAATAAAAAAGTGGCACCCAGGGGTGCCACTTTTTTCGCTCCGTTTCTTATGCGAGGACTTTGTTCAGGCTTGTGACAAACTTCTCATGGATGGCATCAAAACCGCCGTTTGACATGATAAGTATCACATCGCCTGGCTTGATGGCCGAGGTGACATGCTGCACTATATCATCACTCCGGGAGATGAAAAGGGCATCTTTTCCCTTGTCAACAAGGTCGTTGATAAGCGACTCCGGTGAAAACCTGTCTTCAGGGTGTATCTGCCCCGGGTTGAAGACACCGGCAACGATAACCTTGTCGGCGCCTTCAAAGGAGAGCGCGTAATCCTTCTGAAAGAAGGCTCTTCTGCTTGTATTGGTCCTCGGTTCGAAGATGGCCCAGATCCTTCTCCCCTGATAGCGCGAGCGGATAGCCGCCACGGTCTCCCTTACTTTTGTCGGATGGTGGGCAAAGTCATCTATTATGACGACACCGTCAATGACCGCTCTCACTTCCTGCCTTCTCTTGACCCCTACGAATGTCCTGAGGCCTTCCCTGATCTCTTCAACGGTGAGGCCCTCCCTGTAAAGGAGTGCTATGGCTCCCAGGGCATTCTGAATGTTGTGCCTTCCCGGGAGCCTGGTAATGAAGCTCCCAATCTCCCTGCCTCTGAAAAGGGCTATGAATTCACTGGTTTCCCCGTTCATATAGACTTCGCGGGCAGTCCAGTCGCAGTCGCTGCAGTAACCGTATGTCTCTACCCTGCAGGGGGCCTGTGAAAGGATGTCCTTCACATGGGGGAAATCACCGCAGGCCATAAGGAGGCCCTCAGGGGGGATCAGCCTGGTGAAGCGGGTAAAAGCATCCTTAATATGCTCGATGTCCCTGTATATGTCGCCATGATCGAACTCTATGCTGGTGATGATTGCCGATGAAGGCTGGTAATGGACGAATTTCGGCACTTTGTCAAAGAAAGCTGTCTCGTACTCGTCGCCTTCCACGACGAAATGAGGACCCTGGCCGAGTTTGTAGCTTGACTCAAAATTATGGAGGATGCCTCCCACGAGGAACCCGGGGTCCCTTCCGGCGCTCTGGAGAATCCAGGCAAGTATCGAGGATGTGGTGGTCTTTCCGTGGGTGCCCGCAACGACCAGGGACTTCTTTCCTTTGAGAAAATACTCCTTGAGTGCCTGCGGAAAGGACATGTAGGGGATTCCTCTTTCCATAACGGCCTGTATCTCAGGGTTCCCGGACTTGATGGCATTCCCTACTATCACCATGGAGGGTTCGTCATCAACGTTCTCAGGCTTGTAGCCGTTCTTTATGGTAACGCCCATCTGCTCAAGCTGGGTGCTCATGGGGGGGTATACATTCTGATCAGAGCCTGTGACCTCATATCCTGCCAGCTTGAGGAGCCCTGCGAATGATCCCATTCCCATACCGCATATGGCCGTGAGATGGACATGTTTCTTCTCTTTCATAAAACCTCCCGTTTCTGTGTGCTAGTAGTATCCAATCCCGCCCGGTTTTTACAAAGCGCCTTGCCGCATGGGGGCCTCTGTATTTATTTCATTTTAACAGATAATAATTTCATTTGTATTAAGGGAAGGTTACAAATTGATAACAATCCGGCGGGAACAGACATTTTTCAAACCTGTCCCCGTCACTTTAGGATCTGTAGAGGAAGATGGTATCTCCGCATATAATATAATAAAGGAAAAATGGCAGGCGGTTCCCATGGAAGAAAGAGACACACCACAGGAAAAAGCTGAGAAAAAGGAGACCACCCTCGGCGAGATCATAATTATAACCGGCCTTTCCGGCGCGGGGAAAAGCCTTGCCCTCAAGTGCTTTGAGGACCTGGAGTTCTTCTGTGTTGACAATCTTCTCCCCGCGCTGATCCCAAAGTTCGTGCAGCTCTGCGCCGCGTCGGACCTCAATCAGATTGCCCTGGTCATCGACATAAGGGGAAGGCGCTTTTTCAAGGAGCTCATCTCTGCCCTCAAAGAGATCCCCGATTACGGCTTCAGATACCAGATTCTCTTCCTGGAAGCCTCCGATGAAGTGCTCGTGAGGAGGTTCAGCGAGACGAGGAGAAGGCATCCCCTGGCTCTGAAGGGACGGCTTCTTGACGGGATCAGCTTTGAAAGGAAGCAGCTTGAGGAAATCAAGGCCCTCGCCGACAGGATAATAGATTCGACCTCCCTCTCGCCCAGCCAGCTCAAGCGCGAGCTTACCAGCCTGGTGGTGCCCGCTGATGAGACCTATCCCCTTAACATCAGCATAGTGACCTTCGGCTTCAAGTTCGGCATCCCTCTCGATATTGACCTGCTCTACGACGTGAGGTTTCTCCCCAATCCCCACTATATCGCCGAGCTGCAGAATCTCTCAGGCAACAATGATGCCGTAAGGGATTATGTCCTGAGCCATGGCCAGACCCAGGCCTTTCTCCAGAAGCTTTTTGATTTCAATGAATACCTCATGCCCCAGTACGTGCTCGAGGGAAAATCCAGCCTCACCATCGGTGTGGGCTGCACGGGGGGGAAGCACCGCTCAATAGTCATAGGAAACGAGCTGGCCAAGTTCCTTGAAGGCAGAAATTACCGGGTCCATGTTGAATACCGGGATCTGAAGATATCTTAAGCAGCAGGGGCGCAATGGGATCGTTCATCAGGTTTCTCAAGTGGCTCTCGCCTGGAATGAGGATTAAGCGGTGGATTTTTCTTTTCTGGCTGGGCCTGTGTATCTTCTCCCTTGGCTTCATCCTGCTGGCAAATATAAGGACCCCTATAAACATTGAGCTCGGGATAGTTGATTTCTTCTATAACAGGCTTGGCATAAGGATATCATCGGCAGCGGTGGACATATTCTTTGTCTTCCTTGGGATATTCCTGATGATCCTGGCGATGAGGAAGTGGTTCAAGTCAATCTATAACGTGATTATGCCCTATGAAGAGAAAAAGCTTGTAGAGATCCTCTACGAGAAAAGGCAGCTTGAGACCGGCTACCGGATCGTGGCTCTCGGCGGGGGCACAGGGCTCTCAACGCTTCTGAGGGGCGTCAAATGCTACACCAACAATATTACGGCCGTCGTCACCGTGTCTGACGACGGTGGAAGCTCGGGGCGCCTGCGCAGCGAGCTCGGGATGCTCCCGCCCGGTGACATCAGGAACTGCCTTGTGGCCCTGGCCCGTGACGAGTCAACGCTTTCATCGCTTTTTCAATACAGGTTTTCAAACGGTAACGGCCTGGAAGGCCACAGCTTCGGCAACCTCTTCCTGGCAGCCCTCAACAACATAGCCGGGGACTTTGAAAAAGCGGTGAAACTCTCAAGCAAGATCCTCTCCATCAGGGGAAGGGTCTTTCCCGCAACCCTTCAGACCTCTGTGCTCTGCGCCGAGCTTGAATCGGGCGAGGTGATAACCGGTGAGTCCAATATTCCAAAGAACAATGGGAAGATAAGGAGAATCTACCTTAAACCTGAAGGCCATAAGCCTCTCCCCGAGGTGCTCCAGGCCATCAGAGAGGCCGAGGCCATCATACTTGGCCCGGGCAGCCTTTATACCAGCGTCCTTCCGAACCTGCTGGTATCGGACATGGTGGAAGCCATCAGAGAGTCAGGTGCACTCAAGATTTATGTCTGTAATGTGATGACACAGCCCGGTGAGACCACCGATTTCTCCGCGTCGGATCACCTGAAGGCCCTCTTCCGCCACAGCGCTCCCCATCTTGTGGATTATATCATTATCAATAATGAGATGCCCCGCAGGCATCTCGCGAAATATGAAGCCGAGGGAGCATACCCGGTGAAGCCCGATGGAGAGGAACTCAGGAAGCTTGGTGTTGAAGTGATTGCGGCGCCTCTTATTGAAGAGCCTGATCTGGCTCAGACTGATATCTGCGTTGAAATCGGAAGCTCATGCCCTTACACCGGCACCGGTGCCGACCTTGTGCGGCACGATCCCAGGAAGCTCTCAGATCTTATCATCAGGATCATCACGGAGAAAAAAGTGAAAACCTTTACCCGCTACAAGCCCGGTGAAAGCTGGAAGAGGCTCATGGGCTTCCTGGAGCGGTGATTTCTCTCAGGGGGTTCCGGTCTCAAGGTCAATGGCAAATTTCCAGAGTTCCAGGATGCGGTGGCCCAGGGCGCCTTTCTTTACATTCCCGGTATCTGCTGCATCAGGGGTGATGCCCATCTCGTCAAGTATGGCTGCTCTTGTCACCGTCAGCACATCTCCAGAGACGGCGTAGGCCGCCCTGTCAGATGAATACCTTGAAGTTCTCAGGAACTCCTGGGCACTCGTTTCACCGGCGAGGACAAGGCCGAGTACTTTCTTTACCGTGTCATAAACGAGAGGATAGTGCCGCAGGCTCTCAATATTATCCAGGATTTTTTCAAGAATGGTTCGCCTGAGCCTCTTCTGCTTCAGGAGGCGGATCATGAAGATAAGGGGAGCCTTCAGAAAATCACTGAAGCTTATCAGCTTGCTCTCCACGAACTTCACAAGCTTCTCAATATGCTCGTTGATGATCCTGTCAATCTCCTCTATTCTCTGGAAGTAGTGAAAATGGTTCAGGACGCAGTGGGAAAGGCCCATGGCAAAAAGGCAGCCGGCCATGTCAGAAGACAGGTCACCCCTTGCATGCCTGTTTATCACCGCGTAATTTTCATCATCACCCTGGAAGACCTTCATGTAAAAGTCATCAATGCCTGTGTATTCCTTGAAAATAACATTGAGGGGCCCGAAAAGGTTCACTGTTGCATCGAGATATGACTTATAAATATTCTCAGCTTCAGGTCCCGGCAATGAGCAGGCCGCCAGCAGCAATTCGTGCTCCTTTGACAGCTCATACGTGACGGGGGGCTTCCCTATTTTCGTCGCGGTGAGGTCAAGTTCTTCGCGGGCTTTGCTCTCGTCAGGGTGGATACACAGCTCCAAAGTAAGGGCGCGGGCCTTATCGGAACAAAAAGGCTTCGTCACTGCGTCTTCCATCAGAAATGTGGAGATATTTTCCACGATAGCGGCGGCATTGCTCATCGAGCTTCTCTCGAAGTAAGTCCTCATCTTGCTGAGAATGTCCGGATCATAATAAAATCTCTCCCAGGTCGCCCTCAAGACCAGGTAATAGCGGGCATTATCGCCCATTTCCCAGAGCGCTCCGAGCTTTTCCTTGCTGGCCTTGTAATTGCCGGGCTGGAGGGCGAGAATCTTATCATAGTAATCAACAGCAGCGGCGTAGTTATTCACCCGTTCATGGTAAATCGCGGCAATATCCCAGTAAAGGGCAACCTCTTCTTCCTTTTTAAGCTTCTGGTCAAGAAGCTTAAAAAGCACGCCCAGGGCTTCTTCGTACCTGCCGAGCTTTTCCAGGCACTCCCTGCTTCCTTCGAGCCCATCGCGGTTTGACGGGGCAAGGACCAGGGCATTGTTGAAGCATTCCAGCGCCTCCAGGGGAGCATTGTAGTCTTTCAGGAACGTGTTCCCCACCGTGAGGTATTCATTCACCGCAGGCTTATAGAGTAGTATCTCTTTTGCCATGGTGAGCTCCTCGAGGGAGAGCTTCTGGCCTTTTTCCCTTATGAAGAGCATCTCCCTCAGCTCTGAGATAGCAGTCCTGTCATCCTTGTGAGTGCGGAGCTGAAGTATGAAATATCTCCGGGCCTCGGTATAATCCCTTTTTGCCTTGAAGAAAAAGGCGATCCTGCTCAAGGGGTAGTGGCTGTCCTCGCCGTATCCTTCCTGCGCGGATTCCTCGTAGGCTTTGATTGCCTCGGCACTCTTTTTCCGGCTTTCATAGAAGAGGCCCAGATGATAGAGAAGGGCACCCCTGGGCAGCAGATTTCTCTCGAGAGAGGTTTTATACACCTCTTCTATGGCATCATCGATGGTTTCGTCCTTGCGCATGAAGACCGAAGCAAGGTAAGAGGTATTCAGGTCATCTTCCCTGTCATTCTGGTAAGCAAGAAGGCAAATATCGAGGTGCTTCCATCGCTCCTTCCCAAGAGCCCGGTAAGTATGGGCGAGCTGCCTGACCAGGGCTCTGTCCCTCTGGCGGAGATTGTAGACTTTCTCATAGACCTTAAGGGCCTCATCGTCAGCCCTGCCGCCTGCCAGGTAAAGGTTGCAGAGGGTGAAGAGATGCTTTTTCTGCGGCTCAAGCTCAACAAGCCTCTCCAGGACGTGGGAGAGGGCTTCCAGGTCATTTTTCCCTGTATAGTGGTCTCTCAGCCACAGCAGGAGATCGAGCCTTACTTCACGGTCCTTGAGGTGCGGGTTTTCCAGGATTCTCTCGTAGAGAGCGCTCTGCATCTCTGCCTTGCCCCCGCATTCGAGTGCAATGGTCAGCTGCCTCAGAGCCTGCCATGACCCCGGGTTCTCCAGCAGATATTCGTTCAGGATCGCAATGGCCTTCTCCCATCTCTGGTCTTTCACGTAGAGCATCCCCAGCGTGAGAAACTCCCTGCTCTCGAGCTTCCCCGATGCCATGATTCCTTCCATTATGGCAATCGCGTCGCTGTAGCACCCGTTTTCTATAAGGCCCTGGATCTCCGGGCGGTCTGAGGCCGGGCATCCATCAGCTACATTCCTCATGGCGTGACCTCCACTTTATTCCATAGTTCCAGTCACAGGCGGGGCGAACTGGTCTCTGTCTCCCGATGAGCCGGAGCCCCGGGAGATCTCGTTTCTTTTATGAAATATTCGCATTTTGTGGGAACTCTCCTTCGCTCACGGGGGGAAACTTGCGCCATTTGTTAAAAAATACTGAATAATTTGGCGAAAAGCTTAACATTTTGGAAATCAAGAGGCAAGAATTTCAGCTTTTTTTCAGAAGAGATTCATATATTTTTCATTGTTATCCCTTATAATCATGGTAGAAGGAAAAGGCACATGGGCCGATCTGAGAATCGACCCGCAGTGGTTTCTACCCGTGCTCCGGGGGAGGCTCCTGTTCCGTCCGGCCTTTCGGGGCCGCAGGAACGGAGGTGACGCCGGGAGAATAAGCGTACCTCGGGCGTGGTATGCTGAGTAACGTCATTATGGTGAGAAGGCCTGGCAAAGGAGTGTGAGCAGATGTCAGATGATAACGTGGAAAAGGTGGATGAAGTAAAAAGCTCATCAGGGAGCAGCTCCTCGAGAGAGGTCTATACCCCTCCGGCGCGCACCGCGCAGGAGAGTTCAGGATCATCGGCGGCCGGCATTGAAAGCAAGGCGAGGGCTGGCGAAACAGCGGGGCTTGGAAGGTCGGAGCAGGCAAGAGAAGCTTTCAGGCCCAGCAGGGAGCTCAGTGCAAGTGACAGCCGGGATGCCACGCAGACCGCTGAAGATGGGTCACCACTGAGCAGTTTTGCTTCGGCCTGGAACGGCGCCCTCGACCGGAGGACTTCGCCGAACCAGAGGCCGAACCAGAGACCGAATCAGACTCCGAACCAGGGTCCTAACCAGACGCCGAATCAGGGTCCTAACCAGACACCGAATCAGGGGCCGAACCAGACGCCGAACCAGGGACCTAACCAGACGCCGAATCAGACTCCGAATCAGGGTCCTAACCAGACGCCGAACCAGGGGCCGAATCAGACTCCGAATCAGGGGCCTAACCAGACACCGAATCAGGGGCCGAATCAGACACCGAACCAGGGTCCCAACCAGACACCGAACCAGGGGCCGAATCAGACGCCGAATCAGGGGCCGAATCAGACGCCGAATCAGGGGCCTAACCAGACGCCGAATCAGGGGCCGAATCAGACGCCGAACCAGGGTCCCAACCATCCGCCGCATCACCCGCCGGGGCCTGGGCCTAATCAGGGTCCCAATCAGACTCCGAACCAGGGTCCCAACCAGACTCCGAATCAGGGTCCCAATCAGACGCCGAACCAGGGTCCTAACCAGACACCGAACCAGGGTCCTAACCAGACGCCGAATCAGGGTCCTAACCAGACTCCGAACCAGGGTCCTAACCAGACTCCGAATCAGGGTCCTAACCAGACTCCGAACCAGGGGCCTCACCATCCGCCGCATCACCCGCCGGGGCCTGGGCCTAATCAGGGTCCCAATCAGACACCGAATCAGGGGCCTAACCAGACGCCGAATCAGGGGCCTAACCAGACGCCGAACCAGGGTCCCAACCAGACTCCGAATCAGGGTCCTAACCAGACACCGAATCAGGGGCCTAACCAGACACCGAATCAGGGGCCTAACCAGACACCAAATCAGGGGCCTAACCAGACTCCGAACCAGGGTCCCAACCAGACACCAAATGTGAAGCCCAATGATAAGCCTAATGAAAATGCGGCAGACAAGCAGATTGATCAGATGATCAAAGACCTGAAGAGCCAGGTGCAGATGCTTTCACAGATGGTAAATATGCTCTCTGCAAACAAGGGGAATATGGATCAAACCCAGTTCAACCAGATGGTGCAGATGGCAGGCGGTCTTGTAAATATGATGGACTTTCAGGTAAAAGGCGTGGAGCAGATGATGAAGATGCAGCGCCAGAACAACCAGGGAACGAATCCGCAGCCCGCACCGCAGCCTGCACCTCCCCCTGGTGGTGGCGGCTATAAGCCTCAGCCTGCTCCGCCTTCAGGTGGTGGTCAGCCTCAGCCTTTGCCGCAGCCGATGCCTCAACCTATGCCGCAGCCTCAGCCTTTGCCGCAGCCGATGCCTCAACCTACGCCGCAGCCTCAGCCATTGCCTCAACCCACACCGCAGCCCACACCGCAGCCCACACCGCAGCCGCAGCCTACACCTCCTCCAGGTGAGCAGCCGCCTACGCCCCAGCCGACACCGCAGCCTACGCCACAGCCGACGCCGCAGCCGACGCCGCAGCCTACACCTCCTCCGGGCCAGGATCCGCCGCGCACACAGCCAGGCGTCCCTGTGAATATTACTCAGCAGGAATATAACCAGCTCAACCAGAACCGGCTGCCTTCAACGCGGCAGGATGACAGGAACGGGAACAGAGTCGATGACAGGGTTGAAGCCCTTCAGTACACCCAGCAGCTTGGCTCCACCCTGGGCCTTCCCCCCAACGTGAAGCCTCAGGACATAAGAATATCCGATGCCAACAGAGACGGGAAGTTCAACCCCGGGGATACCCTCTATTACAAGGACGGGGATACATTCAAGAAAATAGTTCTCTCTGATCAGAATGTCAATGACATCAACAAGGTCCAGCAGGGTATCCAGGCATCATCGGCCCTTGGCCAGTCAGTCCAGAGCGGGAGAGTGGGATTCAACGGGGATATGAATAACCAGCAGTATGATCCGCGCTATTGGAAGGAAGTACCAAATCCCTTGAATCCGGAGAAGAAGATGTACGCCGTGAGGACTGAAGGCGCCGACGGAAGAGCCGGTACGGCTGATGATGTCTCGCCTTCGCAGGCCGTCAGGAGTATGTTTGAAGGGAATGGCAGATATCAGGCCGATTGTGCCACACCGGTCCATATGGCCGGCATGTATGAGCAGCTTCTCCAGATGGGCGATGAAGCCTTCAACAGGCAGTATCCCAACCTGATGATGAACGGGTGGCACAAGTATTCCGACAATACAGGCGGCCGCATCGATGACAGGGGAAGCCAGGACTACCGTGCAATACCTGACCCGTTGAAGGTCCAGGCACCCAAGCCCGGCGGAGGAACCGAGGAGCGCCAGTATGTTGATGCCGACAAGAACAAGGACTTGAGCAAGATCCTGAGGCCCAATGATTACGTCTATTTCAGGAACCCCGACCCTGCCCACAACGGCCAGGCCACCCAGGGTGAGAATACCAGGTTCATGGGGTATGATCCCCAGGGCAGGCCCCAGTTCTCCTGCAATCCCAGCGGCGTCGTGACGGCCGAGCGGGTGCAGATACCAGACTCACAGCCACCTCAGTATACATGGGGAGTAAGGCTCGGCGAGTTCGGAAACAATTACTGGTACATGGATCCCACGGTGGGGCACGCCCAGTAGTCCCGGGATACAGAATTGAAAAGGGGCAGCCTGCACGTGAGGCTGTCCCTTTATTTTTATAACAGGACCATTTTCGCATGGTGTCCCCCCAAAAAATCGGGGGCAGGTAGCCTGCTCTTGAGTATAAGAGCGCTGCTTATGCAGACCTCATAAGCTCCGTGTTTTTCAATCTTATCCCTCTCTCATATGCCAGGAAGGGATTATTCTCTGAGAGGGAGCCAAAAGCTAAGGTAAGGCAGTGAGGCGCATGGCCCCTTATGGTGAGAGTCCTGAGATTGTGAAGAATATGGAGATGGTGAGCCTCGCAGAGCGTGATGAGATTCCAGGGATCATCGCTGCCGCCCTGGGAGCGCCTGATGATGTGGTGAACGTGTAAGTTCCTGCGGCAGCGGCAGCCGGGGACCTGGCAGCGGAACCGGTCGCGCTTCAGTATTTTATGGTGATGGGCAGCATTGGGGAAGTGCCCCTCTGTGGCGAGGTAGTCTGCGAGGAGGGCGGCAAGGAATTTTTCTTCGGGGTTGATGAGGCTTTCGGCGCCTTCCACCTGGGAGAGCCTGGCGAGAAAGATGTGGGCCGCGAGGTTCCAGAGCACCTCAAGCTCCCGGGGGAGGAAGAACTTGATCATCATGGCGCCCTTCACTGCCCGGAAGGGGTCTTGTGATGAGAGGATGTCCCTGAGAAAGACCTCCTCGGGGCTCTCACCCCGGGGAATGGTGCAGGCTTCCCGGGCTTTTTCCAGTGACTGATGACACGAGCACAGGGCATTTTCGCATCCTTGCCCATGAGGTGCCTGCTTCTCCCCATTGCATGCCCCCGCATAGAGATGATCGCTCCCCGACCGATTTCCGAGGCCCGCACACAGCCTGGAGTTTTTTTCAATTTTCTTGGATGCCTCGGCGGCGCGCAGCTCATCGACATCGCTGAAATACTTCCAGGGCACATCAAAGCGCCTGTCGCGGGAAGCGACGAGTTCCTCGTCGTCTGACTCAAGAGGCCACGAAGGATTGAGGGAAGGGCCTGTGTACCAGGACCCAGTCCTTATGATGTCCTGCACCTCCTCCGGCAGGTCGTGAAACCTTTCGTCGGTGACGTAGCGGAAGCCGGGAAGGAGCGCATAATTGTGGGGGACCAGGCAGTCATACTCCAGGATCCGGGCGACACGCCCCGCCTCTTCCCTGAGATCAGCCGTGGGCACGCTCGCGGCATAGGCAATCCATTGCGATTCATTCCTGGAGTCCACGAGGGGGAGGATGAGGCGTGCCTGCTCCCTGGTGATGACACCTTTCCTGAAGGCGTCTTCAGTGAGGGAGTGGCGCCGGAAGCCCTCGGCGAGCCTGATGAGCTGGCGGGTCTGGGCCATCGAAAAGCCGCAGCGCTCCCCTGCATAGTCCTCGATGAACTCATAGCCGAGAAGGCGGTGGAGCTGCCTCTCGTCCAGGGCCCGGAGCAGCATTCCCGCGGCCACGTCGAGCCTCTGACGGATGGAGGCGGCCCTGATGAGCCTCCCCGCAATCGCCCTTGCGGAGCTCCCGGCGTCTCTTCCCGGCCGGGCCTCTTCCAGCCACGACGGGAAATGGATGCTCCAGGGCTGCTCCCAGGGAGAGCTGAAGGAAAGGCCTCCGAAGGCATGCCCGACAACCTCATCGGGATCGCTCACACGCCGGTTTCTCATCCTCCTTTTCAGGAGGGGCACCCGTGAGAATATGGGGCGATTCCCCTCGCTATCGAGGGCCGGGAGCTCCGGGGCGGCTTTCCCCGAGGCCAGGAAATTGGCGAGGAGCGCCTCGACAAATCCTGAGACAGGCCCGTCATAGTGCTCTTTGTCCCGGAAGAGGGAGAGGGCGAAGTCCCAGGTGAGGGCAAGGGAGGGCGGCACGCTGAAATACATCATCGTGCCCTCAGCCTCGTCACCGTGCGCATCATCGCACGCCCCGCCCGCTGCGCGCAGACTTCCTTCAGAACCGGGAGCCCCATCGGCCTTCCCTTCAGCGAGGGCCCTTTTCACTTCCTGCTCAAGGCCGCACAGGGAGCGCTCCTTTGCAATGGCGAGCCACCAGGACTCATTCTCAGGCGTTGCGACCCTCGAGAGATGCCTGAGAGCGCTCTTTGCGATTTTTCCATGCAGATATGCCTCACGGGTGAGGGGCAGCGCCTTGAGCAGCTCGAAGTTGTGCATCAGCTCCGACGCGGTGCGCCCCGAGAAAGAGAGATGCTCCGTGGCGAAGGTCCCCATGGAGCGGTATCCTAACTGATCAACCCCTTTCGTTTTAAGAGTGACGAGAAGGCCGCCGAGTGCAAGATCAAGTGCCAGGCGGCCGCGGACTGCCTCACAGAGGGTGAAATCAATCATGGAAGCCCGTTCTTCCCTGTCGATGGAGCCGAAGGAGATATCCTCCGTGATCTTCTCCGCTTCGGGGATGAGGCCTTCCCTGGTGATCTTGACAAGGTGCTCCGGCCTGCATGGGGTCCCTTCGGGAATCTCATAAGGCTCGGGGAGAAGGAGCATGTCCTCAAGTTCCTGAGAAGAGTCCTGAGAAATCAAAGTGTCATTGAGGTGAAGAAGCTCCTCTTCATCAGGGAGGAACATAGAGTGAATGGGATGGGTCACAAATGTATCCATGTGATAATTATAGCATACTGGAAGGCAGATTGCAAATAGAGCACATAGTAAAAAGCTCATAGTATAAGGCTTTCAAGACTATCGCAGGATGCCCGCTGGAGAACAAAAGGAGGTAAAGATGACAAAAATGACTCCAATGGGCTTTAACGGCTGTCAAAAGGTGCTTTCAGGCTTCTCCTGCCCATTTTGCAGGGAGGGCAGATATACAGGCATGCATAAATGATTTTTGAAAATTTCCAATAGAGCTACTGGTAGATTTTCACCGCTGCAAGCATCTCCTTGTAGGAAGGCATAATCCTCTGGGTCAGCTCGCGGAAAGACTCCAGGTGTTCAAGCCGCTCCTTGACCAGGAGCTTCATGGCGACCGAGGAGAACTCAATCCAGTCTTCCGAGGCCATAAAACTCTGTCCCTTGTGACGGAACGTCACTCTGGTGCGCATCACCACTTCCCTTCCCGCGTTCTCACACTCAGGGCAGCAGCTCATTTTTTTGAAGACCTGGCAGCCGCAGTGGGGGCATTCCCTTGTGAAGCGTATGTTTGATTCCTCGTAAATCTCGTAAGGGTCTTTTGAAGAGAGCTTCTCGGGATCGAAGGTTATTTCGTCCACCTCTTCAGACTGCCTGTTTCTCTTTCCGAAGACGTCCCTTCTCATCCTCACGGCCATTCCGCTTGATAGTACTCTCTCTGCATGAAGGGAAGGTTCTTCCCCTCTCCCTGCAATATGCACTGCAGCAGGGCCTGCTCCCTGCTGGCTCGCGGCGGGTCCTGAAATTGCAGGCCTGGCACCCGTGCCTGAGATGCCCTCCGCTGACTCCGGTCGTGTAAAAGTCATCCCCGTGGTGATGCTTTTTTTTGTCTGGGCTTCGACTTGATTAAGAAGTGAAGGCTCCATGCCAAGAGCTTTCATAAGATCCATGAAGCGGGACTGGCCCCGGGCCGTTGAGGTGGCTTCCCTGAAACAATCGTAAAATTTTGTTTTAAGCTCATTATCCTTGTCCACATTGTCAATGAAATGCTTGAAAAAGCTTTTCCCTTTTGTGCTGAGGATGGCATCGTTCATCACGTCAAAAAGGGCATCGCGGCTTGATGGATTCCTGAACAGCGCCTCAAAAGTGCCCTTCAACGATTTTCTGGAGTTTTCACCCGCAGAGATCTGTGTGAGCGTTCTGAGGAACTCCTCGCGGACCTCATTGGAGCTCCTTATTCCCTGGAAGAAAGATTCGAGAACCCCGCTTCCCTGCGCCCCTTGTGCAGATTGTGAGAGCATGGCAAGGAAAGAATCCCTCACTTTCGGCTCGCTTCTCACAATGCCGAAAAACTCCATGAGCTGCCCTCTCCCTGCATCACCTGCCGGCAGTCTTGAGAGCGAGATCATGAAGCCGAGAGAAAGCTTTTCATCGGAGGCCAGCTTCTGGTAAAGGAGCGAGAGGGCCTGGTTGTTCTGGGGATTTTTAGCCGCCTTGTTGAGAAAAGCCATGAAGCCTTCCCTTACCTCGGCATTTTCTGACGATCTTACCAGGAATTCCCCCATTGCAGACTGGCCATGGGTTTTTTCGAGAGACTGTGCCATAGTCTTGAGCAGGGAGCCCTGGAGAGCCGGGTCCTGCTCGGCGGCACGGAATTCAGCGGCAAGTGCCTCACGTCCTTCAGATGATCTTGATGCTGAGAGCTTGAGGCGCATTTCCTGGGCGGCAAGCTCGGGATCAGCAGCAGTTGTGGCATAGTATTCATTAAGCGCCTGGCGCCCTTCGGGGGTCTTCGCACCCGAGGCCCTGATGCCGAGCTCCGATGCGGCAAGGCCGGGGTCCTGGGCTGCCTGCTGGTTAAACTCCCGGAGCGCCTGGCGCCCTTCGGGGGTCTTCGCACCCGAGGCCCTGATGCCGAGCTCCG
>JAVHLM010000004.1:132641-133193 GCA_031082125.1 Candidatus Eremiobacterota bacterium | reverse complement strand
ATGCGGCAAGGCCAGGGTTCTGCGCTGCCTGCTGGTTAAACTCTCTGAGCGCCTGCCGACCTTCAGAGGTTTCTGTCGCCCTTGCTCTTGCCTGAATTTCAAGAGTAGAGAGCTGAGGATCCTTTGCAATCTCCCTCTGCATTTCAGCGATGGTCCTGGCACCCTCAGGCGTTGATGAAGCGCCGGCCTTCACCTGCACCAGCGAAGTGGCAGTCTGAGGATCTTTTGCTGCTTCGCGGTAAATCTCCGTGAAGGTCTTCTTCCCTTCATCGGTTTTCAGCGATGCTGCCTGTGATGAAACAAGCTGCGAAGCCACCTGGGGATCCTTGGCTGCCTCCCGGTAAAGCTCTGTAAAAGCCTTTTTGCCTTCATCGGTTTTCAGCGATGCTGCCTGTGATGATATAAGCTGCGAAGCCACCTGGGGATCCTTTGCCGCCTCGCGGTAAAGCTCTGTGAATGCCTTCTTCCCTTCATCGGTCTTCAGCGATGCGGCCTGAGATGATATAAGCTGCGAAGCCACCTGGGGATCCTTTGCCGCCTCGCGGTAAAGCT
>JAVHLM010000004.1:132475-132541 GCA_031082125.1 Candidatus Eremiobacterota bacterium | reverse complement strand
TCAGCGATGCGGCCTGAGATGATATAAGCTGCGAAGCCACCTGGGGATCCTTTGCTGCCTCCCGGT
>JAVHLM010000004.1:132248-132375 GCA_031082125.1 Candidatus Eremiobacterota bacterium | reverse complement strand
GCCTGAGATGATATAAGCTGCGAAGCCACCTGGGGATCCTTTGCTGCCTCCCGGTAAAGCTCTGTAAAAGCTTTTTTGCCTTCATCGGTCTTCAGCGATGCTGCCTGTGATGATATAAGCTGTGAAG
>JAVHLM010000004.1:0-132148 GCA_031082125.1 Candidatus Eremiobacterota bacterium | reverse complement strand
GGTAAAGCTCTGTAAAAGCCTTTTTGCCTTCATCGGTCTTCAGCGATGCTGCCTGTGATGATATAAGCTGTGAAGCCACCTGGGGATCCTTTGCTGCCTCGCGGTAAAGCTCTGTAAAAGCCTTTTTGCCTTCATCGGTCTTCAGCGATGCTGCCTGAGATGATATAAGCTGCGAAGCCACCTGGGGATCCTTTGCTGCCTCCCGGTAAAGCTCTGTAAAAGCCTTTTTGCCTTCATCGGTTTTCAGCGCCGATGCCTGGCCCGAAATATACTGCGATGCCACATTGGGATCCTTTGCTGCCTCGCGGTAAATCTCCGTGAATGCCTTTTTGCCTTCATCGGTCTTCAGTGCCGATGCCTGGCCCGAAAAAAGCTGCGATGCCAGCGAAGGATCTTTAGCCGCCTCCCGGTGGAACTCTGCAAGGGCCTTTTTCCCTTCTTCGGATCGAAGGAGCGTAAGCTGACTGGTGAGCATGGTCTGCGAAAGCTGCGGATCTTTTGAGGCTTCCTGGTAGAAAGTGATAAGGGAGTCCTTCCCCCCGGGAGTCTTGAGAGTCTCAATCTGGGCTTTTAAAAAATCTTTTGCCATGGCAGGGTCTTTGGAAATATCCCCCAGCAGGGCGCCGGCCTTTTGCCTTGTGGCAGGACTTGCAACGGCATCGCTGAAAGAAGCCATGAGAGCCTTTCCATGAAGGGAATCGGCGCCCTTCTTTATTAGCTCAGGAAGAGCCTTGCCCTCCTCCTTGTTGTCAGCCATCTCACCCAGAAGGAGCGCCCCATCCTTCCCTGCTGCCTTGTAAAATTTCTCGGCTAATCCAGGCTCCTGGGAAGGGAGCTTGAGGTCAGGGAGCTTGAATTTATCAAGCAGAGGCAGGGGTGTGTGCGGCAGGTCCGTATCTTGCGCCTGGGGTTTCGCCTCCGCCCCGGGGAGATGAGATTCAGCAGCAGGGCTCTTCTCGCTGCCGGGGGGAGGGCTCCCGCCCGGCTTTGAAAACCCTGCGGCATTCCTGTGGGGAAGGTACTGGTCGGGCTTCTCGCTCTCCCTGGGCGATTGCTTGAACACCGTCGAGAGCTTCTTCCTGAGGTCAAAAATCGCCTCGTCAGGCTCCTGTTCCCCGCCCTGCCGGAGCTGCTGCGGCGTCTTCTCCTTGTCTATGCCCAGCTTTGTCTTTGAAAGCATCTCATCGCAGTATTTAAGAAGGCTCTGCTGGTCCGTTTCACCCGATATATGCTGCTTTTTGAATTCCTCAACTGCCTTTCTGGCCTCTTCCTGTCTCTCTGTCCTGCGCTGGGCCTGGAGCTCACGCTCTGTCTCCCGCTCGGCCTTCACTTGCTCATCGGCTTTCCTGGTGGTCTCCTTGTTGAGCTTTTCAATGTCGTCCTGGGCTCTTTTCAGGAACTCCGTCTTCTGGTCCGCTGCTTCGGAGCTGGCATTTTTCAGATCTTCCCGTGTCTCACGGCTCACCGTTTCATAGGAGTGCTCGCTGTCACCTTCCTCGAGGCTCACCGCATCAGAGGACTCCCTGCTTTCAGAGGCAGTTTTCTCTTCCCCCCCGGAGCGGATCGATGCGATCTCGTCATAGGTCGAGGGGAGCTTCTTTATGCTGCTGTTGTCGCCTATCATCCCGAAGTTCATAGCATCACCCTTATTAGTATGGCCGGGAGAGTCATCTCACCATTGAAATGATGACTCTCCTCTCATTATATCACTCCATTATCAAATCGGTAAAGTGAAGAGTGAAGGGAGGCAGCCCTCCCTTCACCAAGCTGCCTCACGGGAGTGCCCTTATCAGCGCCTGCTCTGCCTGGCCTCGTTCATCTCTTTCACCATCTCCTGGTAGCGCTCCTGATCAATACCCGTCTGTCCCATGGAACGGGACTCCTCGACATATTTTTCGTAGACTTCCCACACTGCCTTGCCTTCAGGCGAGAGCTTTGACCAGTTTTCCTTGACGAATTTCTGAAGGTCGTCAAATTCGCTCCCCGCAGCCTGATTATCGGGATCCTGCGTAGCCCTGATGATGAGGTGATAGACCTGATCGCCGCTTATTTCCGAAGGATTCTGCGCCTTGAGGTCTTCAATGGCCTGGCCGGCGCCGGCATCCTTGTAGCCCGTCCTGTTCATCTCCTCTATCATCTTCTCATAGTCCTGCAGGTCAATACCGGTCTGCCCCTTGGCGCGGGCCTGCTCAACGTACTTCTCATAGACTGCCCACTTTGCGCGGGCATCGGGAGAGAGCCTGCTTCCGTACTGGGTGACGAATTTCTTGAGATCATCATATTCCTTGCCTGCAGCCTGGCCGTCGAAATCCGCTGTGGCATTGATGATGAGCTTTTCCATCTCCTCGCCGGAGACTTTCTTGCGGGGATTCTTATCCAGCTCGGCCTTGAGGGCCTCGATGGCCTGGCCGGCGCCCTCGTCCTTGTAAGGGTTCCCTGCCTCCTTCATCTCCTTTTTCATCTGCTCATAATCCTGCTGGTCAATACCGGTCTGCCCCTTGGCGCGGGCCTGCTGCACATGCTTCTCATAGATGGCCCATACCGCTTTTGCCTCAGGCGAGAGGCGCGCCATGATGGAGTTGACGAATTTCTTGAGGTCATCATATTCCTTGCCTGCGGCCTGGTTGTCGAAATCCGCAGTGGCATTGATGATGAGCTTCTCCATCTCCTCGCCGGAGACTTTCCTGCGGGGATTCTTGTCCAGCTCGGCCTTGAGGGCCTCGATGGCCTGGCCGGCGCCCTCGTCCTTGTAAGGGTTCCCTGCCTCCTTCATCTCCTTTTTCATCTGCTCATAATCCTGCTGGTCAATACCGGTCTGCCCCTTGGCGCGGGCCTGCTGCACATGCTTCTCATAGATGGCCCATACCGCTTTTGCCTCAGGCGAGAGGCGCGCCATGATGGAGTTGACGAATTTCTTGAGGTCATCATATTCCTTGCCTGCGGCCTGGCCGTCGAAATCCGCAGTGGCATTGATGATGAGCTTTTCCATCTCCTCCCCTGAGACTTTCTTGTGGGGATTCTTGGCAAGCTCGGCCTTGAGGGCCTCGATGGCCTTGCCGGCTCCTTCATCCTGGTATTTCGCTCCCTTGGGATCCTTGTGAGTATGCTCGTAAATGGGATTCCCTTCCTCGTCATTATAAATCAGGTTGTAATCATCGGTGCTCCCGTCGGGATTCACCACGGTCTTCCTATAGTCGTCGTCGCCGGGGCCGCTTTTTTCCCTCACGGGGCGGCCGAATTCGTCAATCGAGTAGCGATCTGTCACGCCGTTCTTCGAGCGGGATACCGTGGTGCCGTCACGGTCAAGAGTCTCGGTGGTGCCGTCCTTGCCTGTTTTCTCGATGGTGCAGCTTCCAGGATGAAGGGTGTTGTAGGAGATGGTCTCCCTGGTCCCGTCATTCCTGGCGATGTCCACGTTCACGTTCCCACCCCTGTCCATGGCAATGGTGACAGTGGCGACCGGTTTCCCATTTTTATCAGTAAGCGTGTGGGTGCCGGGCCCCAGCTTCTTTACCAGCTGCTGGGCGAAGGCAAGGCCTTTCTTTATCTCCTGGTAAAGCTCGCGGTACTCGCTTTTTACCGACTGTGCCTCCTCGTTGTCCTGCTCCCTGGGAGTGGTGACAAAGGATATGAGCATATCATCATAAGGAAAAGGAAAGATTCCCGTCATATCGTGAGAGTATCTGGGAGCATTGAGCTTGTCCACTGCGCTGAGGGAGGTGTTCAGGTAAGCAACGCCCAGAGCCCTCTCGGCTTCCGTGAGTTCCTTTACCTGCGAGACTGGCGCAGTCTCCTGGAGCTTTACAAGAGCTTCGGTCTTTCTTGCCTCACGGGCCTGGATATAGGCCTGGTAATCCATCTGGCGGAGTGAGAGGTTTTCGCTGATGTCCATTTTTGTTCCTCCTTGTATTTGCTAACACTTATTTTGTTAACATCTTAACTGTATTATATCATATGAGAAGTTATTTGTAAAGAGCTTTCAGCATTTATTTCAACTTGTTTTTTAAAGGTGAAAATGAGTGCCATGATCACGAAATGGGGCATACTGATATGGATGGGCTTTTTCAAAAGCATTATACTGAGTGAGCATTTCTGGGAATTACCGTTCAGAGAGGCCGGGAGAATGTTTACTGGCCATACTGCCGAAGCCTGCCATGTGGGGCTGAACTCTTTCAGAGCTTCCCCACTTCGTCGGCAAGGCTCACAAGCTCCTTCACCCTCGCCACGAGGTCTTCCACGGAGGAGAGCATGAGGTCAGCTTTTGAGAAGAGGAGGCGAGCTTTCTCAATATGGCGCACCTCGCCGTTCTTCACGAAGGCCTCTATCTCGAGGAGGGCCTTGAGATAGGCCCAGAAGATGGAGCGCATGAACTTCGATATCTCGAAGGCTTCGGAGAAAAGCCTGGTCCGCTCCCGGTATTTTTCCTGGAGGGCCTGGATTTTCTCGGCAAGCTCCTGGAGCTTCTCCATGATGTCGCCTGCCCTGAAGTCTCCCTTCTCAAGCGATGAGCACATCTGCTCCAGAACCTTAGAGAACGGCGACTTTCCTGCCTTCTGTGCTCCTGCGAGCCCTTCCTTCCATCGTCTGAGGGGTTCGAGCTTCTTCTCCCTCTCGGCGGGAGAGGCGCTTCTCAGGAAGTCCTTCACGTATTTCGCGGCATTTTTTCTGCCGAGAAGCTGGGAGAGGATGTCCTCGTAGTAAGAGAATGCAGCCTCCTGGAATGCCTCTTCCCCACCTTCGTCACGGATTCTCGCCTGGAACTTCCTGAAGGCCTCCCTCATGCCGTCGCCTAGAAAAGCCTTCGCCACGGTGTCGGCTGGCACGGCGGCATGCCCCTTCCCTTCCAGAAACTCGGTGAGAGCAGGCTTGAGCTCGTTCTCGAAATATTTCTTTATCTGGGGGAGGGTGAAGCCTGAATCCTGGAGCTCTTTTATCTTGCGGAGACGCTCCAGGGTGCCGACGGAAAAATAGGCCACTCTCCCGTCGAGTTCCATCCCGGCATTCCGCGGGTTCCTGGCGGGCTTCTCCAGGAGGCCGAGGGTCACGTAATACTTGAGCTTTCTCTCCACAAGAGGAATGCCCAGGGCCTCGGCTTCTTTCATGATCTCCTCGGAGGTGAGGTAGCGCTTTCCCTCCATCACTGCTCCTCTTCCGGTAGTACTTCTTTTATGACCATATCCAGTACCTCAAGGATCCCTGAGGCTTTTCTGAATGCTTCAGATGTTGATTCCCTGAGCCCTGTTTCCTTTGCCTCAAGAGAAGCTCTCATCTCATCAATGCCGTTTATGAACAGGCCAAGTGCCTGCTCCATCCGCCATCTTACAGGCTCAACGGCTTCCTCTGAAGGTGTCCCGTAGAAGGCGTCAAGCTCTTCAAGCTCTGCGCTGATGTCCTCGAGTATCTGGAGAGCCTTCACGGGGGAAATCCTGCGCAGAGCCACATCCTCTGCAAGCTGGATCAGATAATCGCCAAGGTTTTTCTCATGGGCCTGGGGGAGGGGGCGGGCTCTCTCTTCCATACTCTCAGGCTTCTGTCATTTCGGCAAGCCAGTCCCTGTGCTCCTGGATCACCTGCTCGATGGCACCCATGATATCCTCTGCCTCTTCGGCCCTCACAATGGCGTCATTGAGGGAGTCCCTGTCTTCGGAGTCCACGTATTTCCTCATATCGTCGAGGCTCTGCATGTAGAGATCGAGTGATTCCACCATAAAATCCCTCACCGGCTCAAGGCCTGATGGCGTCTCGCCGGTGAAGTTCTGCCTGATATCCCTGATATCGGTGCTGACGGTGTCCAGCACCTCGTTAAGGGCATCCTTGTCGTATTCCGGTTCACTGAGGAGATGCTCGCCCAGGGTCCTAATATAGGTCTTGAGGTCCATCTTTATCTCGGGATTCTGCTCCCACTGCGTTCTTATAGCATGATCGAGTGCCTGGTGATTCTTCTCCATATTCCCCCTCCTTCAGCCAGTGAGGCACAGGTGCGCCCGATAGTATTTTCGGCCATTTTGGCCAAATACCTCCAATCTTTACATTTCCTTTACAATTCCCCATCCGATTTTTACCGAGGGCTGCTAGAATGATGATAAAGGTCCGGATCTCAAAAATCGTTTCTGGAGGTGTACAATGAAAAAAGTGTTTCTCATCTCGATGATTATCGCAGGAGTGATAGTGATGTGCCTGGCGCTCCAGGCACAGGTGCTCCCCGACTCGACCAGGAACTCCCTTATCAACGCCCCGTCGGCAAAGAGAGCCGAAGTGCGGGATATGGTGCAGAAGAACTACCCTTCCCTTCAGAGGGAACTCTACCTCTCCCTTGCTGAAGCCTACCCAGGCTTTACTACCCGCTTTCTCAAGTCGCAGATAAGGACTCTGAAGAAAATGGACGGCAAGGCCCTGTCCCGGCTTTATCTTGACGTTGCAGGCGATCTCGAGAAGTCTTACGAGGGGCCCGCAAAGGAATTCAGGAAGGAAGTAAAGACGCTCCTTACTGAAAAATACTCTGCCGTGCCCGAGGACTTCAAAAAGCTCCACGAGGAGAACGGTCTCAGGAAAAGCCTTTCCGCCGTCATAAATGAAAAGTACCCCCAGGTGGCGACAGACTGCCTCACCATAATGAAGGACAAATATCCCGGCCTTTCGCTTACCATAGCGAGAGATGCCATCGATACGGCGTTGAAGAAGGATCCCACCCTTTTCATAGAGATGAGGATCGAGGCGAGGAGTCTTGCGCAGGAGAAGTATCCTGAGGTGCTCTCTGCTCTCTCCACGCAGGAAAGGGGCCCGCGCCACTTCCGCGAGATAATGAAGCAGAACCCCAAGTTCGCCGGAGCGCTTTTTGAGAGAATAGATGGCAAATTCCACTCAAGGATAAAGGACCTCCGCAGGACCGTCATCGCCTTCGCCATTGAGAAGCATTCTTCCGAGGTCCTCTCGTTCACCGAAGACGTCCTCACGATGGTGGAAAAGAAATACCCCGATCTCCCCAGGGACCTTGTGCTCGCCGCAGGAGACTGGAGGGAAAAGCATGGGAAGGAGTTCAAGGCCGCCCACGAGGATTTCTTTAAAGATCTCCGCGCCGCCAGGGACAAGAATTTTCCCAGGCTCCTTGCCGATGCCGTGGCCTCAATCGACACCCACAGCCCGGGATTCAGGGAGTCACTGAGGAAAGCCGCCATCGGGGAGTTCCCCGACATCGAGAAGAAGGTGAAGTCCTTCGTTGATAAGAAATGCCCGCGCATCAACGAGGAAATCCTGAAAATCATAAAGTAACAGGGCCATCACAGGCCTGCGAAAAAGCCTCCCGTCAGCTCTCACTGGCGGGAGGCTTTAATTATTGTAAAGCTTCTTGTCGAGCCTTATCCCGCCGATGACGAGGTACTCATCATCGTTATAGAGCTCCTCAGGCCCGCGCTCAAGGCTCCCGGCCATATTTCTTATATCGCTCTCCGCCTGTGCTTTCCTTGCCTTCAGGGAGGCGCATTCATTTTCAAGCTGCATCACTTCGGTCTCAAGGCGGGTCTTCTTGTCCGCTGCCCTGTTGCAGGTGGCCGCCGAGCTCTCGTATTCCCTTTTGAGGGGCTCGAATTCCCTGTCAATCTTTGCAATCCTTCTCTTTGAAAACTCCTTCACCGCGATGGAGCCAAGAAGCAGAACGGCGCCCACTGCCGCGACAATCGGGTTGTGAATGACTCCGCCCAGGATCATTATTGTCGGCGAAGGAATTCCGGTAAATTTGGTCGCTTTCTCGGCCTTTCTGAGGTACTTGTCCTCGCGGGCCCATTTATTCAGGGTCTTGAGCTGCTTTTCCGATATGTCTTTCCAGGAATCCTCTTCATGCCTCGCCGATTCGAGCATTGATCTGCGGGATTCCAGTCTCTCTTCGCGTTTATCTATCATCAATTGAAGCTGGTCAGGTACTTCCTCGAGCTCAATGGCGGCAGCGCCCGGGCAGTCAGGTGCGCCATGAGGCATCGGGGCCGTGGTCTGGAGCGCTCCCATTGCGGCTGTCATCATCATAATCTTCTCCTCCGAAAGCTCTCTTTTTCTCTATTATATATGAAGGGAGGCAACCTTATACAGGAAAGGTCGCCAAGAGGTGGTATGGAGCTGGCAAGAGGGAGATTTGTGGTAATGATGATAATCAGACCCGATTTCTAGCCTGTCAGACCAGCTCCTCGATATCGCAGCCGGGGGGGACATAAAGGCCTGTCTTGCTGGCGCCGAGGAAACAGGCCTTCCTTACATCTGGCTCCGCAATCGTGAGGTTCTCTTCCATCTTGATGGTGAGGATCGATTCATAGGGAAGGCGTGCAAACTGTTCATTGTAAATGTTGAGATCCGCCGCGGTGGTGACCCAGTCACGGGGCTCGAGGCCGTCAAGGTTTATCGGGAGGGAGAACCTGCGCAGGCTCTTGAAGCCCTTCACGTTGAAATAGAACTCAAAATAGGACATGGCGAGCTCTCTCACGCTTCTGAAGACAGGCTCCCGGAATCTCAGCAGCGTCGTGTTGGACTTGGCCACGGCGCCCCAGTGCCCGTCATGCTTAAAGAGGGCCACGAGGTGATCGTCGTCGTCCACAACGCCCATGTCCATCACCAGGGGCTCGGCGCCCATGAACTTGAAGGCTGCGGCGGCAATCAGGGCGCCCTCTCCGCAGTTCGCCGTGCCCTCGAGGAGGGCCTGGCGGGGAGATTTCCAGTTGTAGCCGTCATTGTAACGCACCGTATCAAGAAATCTCTGGATATCTATGGGACGGTGAAAGGAAGCGAAAAATTCCTTCTCCTCCCCGGTGAGGGAAGAGAGAAAATCGTCAGAGGACATCTTCCACCTCCGGAAGCAAAGGCTTGGAATGCCTATCTCTTCTTAAGCTCTTCGGCTTTCTGTATCTCTGTGCGCAGCCAGCTCTCGATGGCTGCGGCGGTGGCGAGAAGCTCCGCCTTCGCCTCTTCGAGGGCCGAGGGTTTTATCACGGCAATCCAGCCGTCACCGTAAGGGCTCTTGTTGATAAGGGAAGGGTCATCCTCAAGGGCCGAGTTCACCTCGGTCACCACCCCTGAAAGGGGCGCCACGAGCTTGCCCACCCATTTGCCCGACTGGATTTTCCCGCAGGTTTCACCCTTCTCCACCTCGTCATCTTCAAAAGGAAGATCGACATAGACAATCTCGCCGGCAGACTTCTGGAAAAAATCGTTCATGCCGATGATTACGCGCTCAGGGCTCTCGATCCTGGCCCAGGCATGCTCACCGTGGTACAGGATCCCATCCGGGAAGTCATATCCTTCTATCTGCATAGTATGCTCCTTTCCCCCCAGGGGTATAATGATGATAATACCTCATTTATGACAACGCAATGCCGCGATACAGGCTTCGTCAGTTCCCACCCCTGAATCAGTTCAATGTACCTCTGCAGTCTCCTACTAGATACCAAGCGCCTCAGACACGGCCTGCCTGAGAGCCTCCGCATCGACGGGCTTTGTGATATACCCCCTGATATTCTGGAACTTTACTTTCATTACCTTCAGATCTATCTCTTCCATTTTAGAGACGAGAATCACGGGGAGCTCCTTGAACTCCTGTCTGAAAAGGAGGTTGCTTCCCGAGATGTATCCCGGGAGAGAGATGTCAAGGAGCACAAGGTCAGCGGGCTTTTTCTTAAGGCACTCCATGGCCTCCTTGCCGCTGCCGGCGCTCATGATGCTGATTTTGCTGCTGAAGGGCTTGAGGGCCGCCACGAGCTGATCCGCATCGCTCTGTTCATCCTCCACTATGAGTATGGTCTTCATGTCATTCACCTCCTTTCCGCGTCCCGGAGTGATATCTTTTCAAGCAGTGGCTGGACGCTCACCTTGTTGAGCCTGAATCCCAGGTCCTTATCCTCAACTCCCATCGCGAGGCCCAGGACCTGCGAGAGGTAAAGGACCGGGAGATTATAGGCTTCCGAGAACTGAGTCTCTATCTTCTTCTGGCTGTCATCGTACATCACGCTGCAGAAAGGACAGACCAGCACCAGCGCGTCAACGCCGGACTCCTTCAGATCATGGAGCTTGCCATGGGCCATGGAGAGGGCTATCTGCTCGTTTATCCCAAGCAGCGATCCACCGCAGCATGAGGTCTTTCTCGAATAGGCGATGGTTTCCGCGCCCGTGAGAGCGAGTATCCCGTCAATGGTGCGGGGAATCTCGGCGCTGTCGAAGCCTTCATAGATCTCAGAGGGCTTGGTGAAATGGCAGCCGTAATGGACAGCGAGCCTGAGGCCTTTCAGGGGCCTGGTGACCAGGCTTCCAATCTTCTCGGAGCCCGCCTCTTCCACTATGAGGCGGGCAAAATGCCTTATTTTGACAGGTTTCTCATATTGCAGGCCAAATTCTGAGAGGGCTCCATTCACTTTTTCCTTCGTGTCAGGTTCTTCGAGCCTGAGGGCAGTCTCGGTGAGCATGGAGGTGCAGGCGCTGCAGAGTGTGCATATTCCCATCTCCTCCTTCGAAGCGCAGGCGAGGTTCCTGGCCGCAATGAGCTCGGCAGTATGGGTGTCCACCGACTTGAGGGGGAAGCCGCAGCAGGAAAATCCTTCAATATCTGAGACTTCGATGCCAAGCCTCTCCAGGATGCGCCTGGCAGAGAGCTCGTAATGGGTAGCCCTCACGGGGATGGTGCAGCCCATGAAAAGTCCGTATTTCATGAAGGGCCTCTTTCATCTTCCTGGGGAAGCTTCTTCCCCTCCTCGGCTTTCCCGGCCTCTTTGGGAAACACCATGGCCATGATGCCGCTTTTCTCCAGGATGGCTCTCACCTCGGGGAATTCCTTCCGAAGCATCGGGAGCGCCGATTTCTTTCTCTTCTTGTTGTCGAAGTCTTCAATCTCGTAAAGCCTCCCTGTGCCTGCAAGAAGCTCCACCTGCTTCCTGAAGGAGGGATGGATAAAGCCGCATTTTACTGCCATGTTCCTGAGGACCACCATCAGATCGGTGATACGCACCTCCTGGGGGCAGCGCTCCTGGCAGTTATAACAGGCCGAGCAGAGCCATATGAAGTCGCTTCTGAGGACCTCCTCCCGGAGGCCCAGCACAATCTTTCTTATTATGCTCCGGGGATTGTAGGCTTCCTCGATCTCACGCACGGGGCATCCCGCGGCGCAGCACCCGCAGTGAAAACATCTCCTCACCGCCTCGCCTCCCGGCATGGATGCCACCTCGCCTGCAAAGGCCCTGTCGCATTTTTCAAGATCTATAAAGAGCTCCACTTTCTCCTCCCCTACCTGCCGGGGCTTTCCTGGGAAACAGTCGGCCTTGGCAGAAGCCCAGCCTTCTCCACGAGCTCAGGCACCGCCTCTTCCCATTCTATGGCCATGAGGTGCAGGCCTCTCACTCCGGGCACCGCAAGCACTTCCCTGATGGTCTCAAGGGCAAGTGCCTTCCCCTCTTCCTTCTGATCGGAGGCCCCCTCCATCCTTTTTATCACGCAGTCGGGCATCCCTACGCCGGCCACATTGTCTCTCATATGGAGGGCCGCTTTGACCGATTTGAGAGGCACCACGCCGGCCAGGATAGCCGTCTGCTCATGAAGGCCCCTGGCGCAGACTTCTTTCATGAACTCCCTGAAGCGCTCCAGGTCAAAGACAGCCTGTGTCTGGATGAAATCGGCGCCGGCTCTCACCTTTTTTGCGAGCCTCATCACCGAGAGCTCAAGCGGATCGGCAAAGGGATTGCAGGCCGCCCCCAGGAAAAGCCTGGGCTCCACTTTCATCACGTCGCCGCTCTGAAATTTTTTCTCGTCACGCATGGTCCTCAACACGGAGAGCAGCTGTATCGAGTCTATATCAAATACGTTTTTTGCCCCCCCATGATTCCCGAATTTCTGGTGATCTCCCGAGAGGACCAGGATATTTTTTATCCCCAGCGCCGCGGCGCCGAGCACGTCGCTCTGGAGGGCTATCCTGTTGCGGTCCCTCGTCACCATCTGGAGCACAGGCTCCAGGCCCAGCCTGAGGGCTATCACCGATGAGGCCAGGCTTGACATCCTCACCACGGCCGTCTGGTTGTCTGTGATGTTCACCGCATCGGCACAACCTTTCAGGATGCCCGCTTTCTTCTCTATCACGGCGGCATTGGCGCTCTTCGGGGGGCCGAGCTCGACAGTGACTGCCTTGTGCCCCTCTTTCAGAACCTTCTCAAGGGTGCTCCCTGCCTTCATAGTCTCATGTCCTCCCTCACAATGCGCCTTACACCGCCGTCGCGGCTGGTGCTCCAGTCCCTGGGCTTCTGCAGCTCGTCGAGAATATCGAGGCGCCCTTTTTCCTTGAGTCTCTCGTAAATGAGGTGCCAGGCGCACTCAATGTGCTCCCTGTCCACCTCGCACTTCCCCTTCTCAGTGCCCCCGCATGGCCCGTTAAGCAGGCTTTTGGAGCACCGTGCCACGGGGCAGATCCCGCCCGTTATCCCCAGGAGGCAGTTCCCGCAGGCCGCGCAATACTCGTTCCAGACGCCCTGCTCCACAGGCATCCCCAGGAACTCGGTATTCACGCCGGGGAAGACCCAGCGGTCCCTGAAACGCTCCGCCAGGGCCTGGACACCGATGCCGCAGGCCATGGAGATGACAGCCTCGCATTCGGAGACAGGCTTCGTGAGGGCATCTATGAATTCATGCTCGCACTGCCGTTCGATGGTGAGCTCCACCGTCAACAGTTCTTGCTTTTTCTGCCTGCGGGCAAGGCGGAGCGCAGAGGCCAGGATACCCACCTCCTTCTCGCCGCCGGCCAGGCAGATGGCAACGCAGCCGTTGCACCCTGCCACGAGCACTTTCTTATAAGGCTCTATCATGGACAGGATCTCTTCAAGGGGCTTTCTTTTCGCGATTATCACGAGCTTACCCCCCTTGCGGCAGATGCCCCTGAGTTACTCTCCAGGTTCATGTTCATTGTTCCCCCTTGTCAGATTCCAGGCGAATTCACCGGTCATCGCGGCGAAGGTCCGGGCTTCCCGGGGCGAGACGGCAAAATACCTGACCCGCCCGGAATCGATGCCGCACTCCCTGAGGAGAGCCCCAAGACCTTCCACCCTCTTTTCCGCGCGGCATGTGCCCTGCAGATGGTGGCAGGCATCCTTATGGCATCCCGCGAGGACCACCCCCCGGGCGCCTTCCTCAAGCTCCCTCAGTATGTCAATCTCTTTCACGGAGCCGATGCAGGGAACCCTCACCATGACGATATCCGGATGAAGCCCAATCCTGAGGCTCCCGCATGCATCGGCGGCCAGGTAGGCAGAATTCTCACAACAGAAAGCTACCACGGGAGTTATCAAGGCCTGTCCTCCTCGAGCGATATTGCCGCCGCAGGGCACTCAACGACGCAGATTCCGCATCCCTCGCAGGCTTCGCGGCATACCCGTGCTGCCGGCGCCACTGCCTCGCCGTCACCGAAAGCCACCTCGACAGCCTTGTGAGGGCAGGTCCTCACGCAGGTGAGGCAGAGCGCACAGAGCCCCGGTGCGACCTGAGCCTTCACTGCAGGCGCCTCGCAATTGTCTCCGCAGCCGATGAAAAAGGCATGGATGGCACAGGCAGCACTGTATCCCTCCTGGCGCGCCCTTGTTCCATCTACAGGCCCGCGGCAGCCTCCTGCGAAGAATATTCCTCTCCTGTTTGCCCGGCCGGGAAGGATAGAGCCGTTATCCTGCTGAAAAAAACCGCTTTCATCGCAGCCAAGGCCTGCCATGGCCGCCAGATCCGATGCGCCCTTGAGAGGGCCCGGAACAAGGGGAGCCACTGCATAGTCTGCAGCGACCCTCACCATGGCGGGACGCCCACCCACGGAGGTAAGCGTGTCTTCGACAAAAAGCTCCATGCCGCCTTCCATGGCTTTCATTACAGGGGCCGGGCCGGGCCTCAGGAAAAGCACTCCCTTCTCCCGGGCCTCGCGGTAAAGACGCTCGCCGTTTTCAAAGGTTACCCTCATATTGCGGTAAAGGACGGTGACGTTGATATCCTTCTTCCTGAGGTCCAGGGAGGCTTCCAGCACTTTCCTGTAAAAGCATGGCGGCATATCCCTGTAAATATCGGTGACGAAAATGACTCCCCTTGGGCATGAGGCGCCCTGGAGGCTTTCAAGCCCCGCGGCGCCCAGGATCCTGGGATGAAGCTCCGGCGGAAATCCCGTCAAATCGCTGCTCTTGTCAAAGCCTGTGGCGATAAGCATTGCTCCAGTCTTCTTTTCCACGGCCCCTTCCCTGGTGCTCACCGTGAGCCTGTAATTTCCCGCCTGCCCTTCAATACCCTCGATTGTGCCAATAAGACGCGCGGCACCTGCCGCCTCGCCGACGCCTGGAGGCAGGGTCTCCGATTCATCAACAAGCGTCACAGGATAGCCCATCTTCAGAAGAAGTGATGCGGCAGAAATGCCAGCTATACCGGCGCCAATCACGGCAACCTCCCTCGTGGCGGCGGGGAGCGGGGCTGCAGGCAGAGGCTCCCGGGGAACGTCCTTCTCAATGGCCCCGTAAGCGCGGCATACGAGGTGAAGGGCCTTGGATGCCGCCAGGGCATTATCTGCAGTCACCCAGGCACAGTGCTCCCTGATGCTTATGTGGCTGAGCCTGGAGGGGCTCTCCTCGAAGCAGGAGCGGAAGAGGCTCTCGTAAAGCCTTGGCGCGCAGGCTCCTATCACGAGGGCGTCGCTCTTCCCGCTGAAGCGCTCTTTCAGGAAATCAAGCCCCTCGGGGGCACAGAGCCGTGAATGGATCTCCACGGGCGATGCTCCCCGCGCCGCCATTGCATCCTTCAGTGAGGATGTGGCGAGCTTCCCGGCCAGGGTGCCTCCACAGTCGCAGATGACGACTCCTATATTCTTCAATTCCGTTCCCCTCCAAGGTACGAGATGACGCGGGCCGCTGCCGCAGAGGCGCTTATGATGGTCCCTTCCATGTCCATGGGAGCGGTGGACGATCCGGCGGCAAAAACTCCTTCCCTTCCCGTAGAGCCGTCTTCAAGAGTCTTTATGAATCCGTCCCTGGTGAGGGAGATCCCGTAAAGGGACTCCAAGAGGTGATTTCCCCCCGACGGGGTGATGCCCGTAGAGAGCACCACGAGGTCAAATTGTTCAACCACGTTTGTGCCTTTCGCCATTTCCTCATATTCTATGGAAACGCCGCCGGTGACAGGGCTGAGTCTTGCAGGGAGGGCTTTCAGGAGCCTGAGCTTCTCATCGCCGCGGCACCCCTCGATAAAGGCGCCATGACTTTTTCCCACGGGCTGCAGGTCAATGTAAAATACTGTGACTTCAGCGGCGGGATCCCTGTGGCGTATCATCCTTGCCAGGCGCAGGGCATAGGGGCAGCAGACGGTGGAGCAGTAATCCCTTCCCTTGTGGGGATTTCTGCTGCCCGCGCACTGTATGAAGGCGATCCGGCGGGGCCTGCCTTCAGGGCCAGCCATTGAAAGCTCCCCCTGTGATGCTAAGAGGCCCTCAAGCTCATGGGCCGTGATTACTCCCTCAATGCTGCCGTATCCGTACTGCGGAAGCGAGAGGGCATCGAGAGAGTCATAGCCTGCCGCAAGGATAACAGCCCTGGGATTCACTTCCACGATCTTTGAGGTCCTTGAGAAATCTATGCACTTCGCAGGGCAGAGATCTGCGCATCGTGAGCAGGACTCACCGGCGCTCCTCAGGCATTTCACCCCGTCAATGACATAGAACTGAGGCGGGATGGCTTCATGATTCCTCGTGACGGCCCCGGCGGGGCATTCGGCTTCACAAAGCCCGCATGAGGTGCACTCAAGAGGATCAACCGGATTCTGCCTCACCGTTATCTCGGCGGAGAAAGGCGGCATCTCTCCGGAAAAGCTGCTCACCTCGGAGCAGAAAAGCTTTTCAACAAGCCTGTTCCCGGCAAGGCTCCTGAAGCGGCCCATTGCGGCACAGAGGCCGCATTCCAGGCATTTCTCCGCCGCTTTGCAGCAGAAAGACGCCGCGTGCCCCCCGAGAAAGGACTGGCGCTCAACAATGAGCACGCTGCGGCCCTCCCCGGCGCACGCAATGGATGCCGTCACGCCGGCAAGGCCGCCGCCGATGACAAGTACGTCACAATGAGCCTTCAGAATAATCCCACCACTCTTCCTTCATTGTCAATATCAATTCTTGTACCGGCAGGGACCGAGGGAAGCCCCGGCATGGTTCTCATATCGCCGCAGAGGGGGTAGAGGAATCCCGCCCCCACCGAGGCCCTGATGTCCCTCACGGGAAGCAGGTAATCCCTGGGATAGCCCTTTTTCCTGGGATCATGGGAGAGGGAGAGATGAGTCTTTGCCATGCAGACAGGCATCCTGTCAAAGCCAAGCTCAGTGTAAAGCTTGAGCTTCCCAAGGGCGGCAGGGGCGAATTCAACGCCCTTGGCGCCATACACTTTTGTGGCTATGGTCTCTATCTTCTCCCTTATGGGCATATCCAGCTCGTAAAGGAACCTGAACTGCGAAGGCTTCTCGGCGGCGCGCGCCACTGCCTCGGCGAGATCTTTTCCTCCCTCACCGCCCTTCGCCCAGACCTGGCTTACCACAGCGTCTTCAGCGCCGGCATCGCGGGCTATCTTCCTTATGGTCTCTATCTCCTTTTCGGTGTCGGAAGTGAAGTGGTTGACGGCTACCACGACGGGGACCCCGAAGAGCCTCATGTTCTCGATATGCTTGCCAAGGTTCTCGCAGCCTTTTTCAAGGGCAGGGATATTCTCCCTGGTAAGCTCCTCGGGAAGGGGCTTGCCGGCCACGACCTTGCCCAGGCCTCCATGCATCTTGAGAGCTCTCACCGAGGCGACAATGACGGCCGCGTCAGGCACGAGGCCGCTTACCCTGCACTTGATGTCCATGAACTTCTCGGCGCCGCAGTCGGCACCGAAACCGCTCTCCGTCACGAGGTACCCGGCGCTCTTGATAGCGATGAGATCGGCCACAATGGAGCTGTTCCCGTGGGCGATATTCGCGAAGGGACCTGCATGGACAAAGCAGGGAGTGTGCTCGATGGTCTGGATGAGGTTGGGCTTAAGGGCGTCACGGAGGAGCACCGCCATGGCGCCGGCGCATTTCAGGTCCTCGGCGGTTACAGGTTTCTTGTCTTTCGTAAAGCCGACCACCACCCTGCCGAGGCGGCTCCGGAGATCCTTCAGATTCTTCGCAAGGGCGAGAATCGCCATCACTTCTGAAGCCACGGTGATGTCAAAGCCTGTCTCGCGGGGGGAGCCGTTCTCCTTGCCCCCGAGCCCCACAATTATCTGCCTGAGGGCCCTGTCGCTCACGTCCACGACCCGGGGCCAGAGGATAGAGTGAGGATCAATGCCGAGCGGGTTCCCGTGGAGGAGCGAGGCGTCGATGAATGCCGAGAGCAGGTTGTGGGCAAGGCCTACGGCATGGACATCGCCGGTGAAATGGAGGTTAAAGTCCTCCATGGGGAGGACCTGTGAATAGCCGCCTCCTGCGGCGCCACCCTTGATCCCGAAAACGGGCCCCAGCGAGGGCTGTCGTATCGCGGTACAGACCTTTTTCCCTATCCTGGCCAGCCCCATGGAGAGCCCTATGGTGGTAACGGTTTTCCCCTCGCCAAGGGGAGTGGGAGTGATGGCCGTGATGACCACGTATTTCCCTGAAGGCCTGTCTTTCAACCTTGCGATGAGATCGAGGGAGACCTTGGCCTTGTATCTGCCGTAAAGCTCAATATCATCGCAAGGGATACCCAGCTTTTCCGCTATCTTTTCGATAGGCTCCATTTTTGACGACTGGGCGATTTCCAGGTCAGAGGGCACATGCAACGATGCTCCAGACATATGTATCTCCTTTCTTTTCCCCTTCAGGGCAGCTTTGCGCAGCCTATCGAGCCTGTGGCGGGAAACTCCTTTGCCGCGGTGCGCTCAGGCCCGCTCATCGCTCCGTACAGCATGAGGACTGGCTGGGCAAGCATGGCATAGAGCGGCGTATGGATGATCTCCACAGCGAAGTTCGCTGCTGCCTTCAGGACAAAGGGCACGCCAAAGTAAACTGAAAAAATATAAGGCACCAGCAGGACCTTGGTGATGCACTGGCCGGTAAAAATTGCCAGGATGAGAAGCCACAGGGGGATCTGCCCCCTGATGCCTGAAAATTTAACTGTTAAAGCCGGGATTATGCCTGTAAGGGCCGAAGTGAGGGTGAAAAAAGGCAGATAGGGCCCCTCGGGGAAAAGGGGGTAGCCGAGGATATCGCTGATGGCTCCCACGAGGCCTCCTTCAAGGGGGCCGAAGAGAAACCCCGCCAGGATTATGGGAAAGCCTGCAAAGTTGACAATTCCAACGGGAAGGTGGATCGTGAGAATCCGCCTCAGCAGGATGGAAATGGCAATAAAGAGCGCCATCATTACGAGAGTTCTTGGCTTGTACCTCATTGGGCTCAATCCTGTATGGTTATTTGATGAGGCTTTCTATCCAGAATTCTTCACCGGCGCTCTTATACCTCCTGGAGGCGAAGATCTTGCCTTTCCTGAAGATTCAGTATATAATGTCATTAGGCTGCCGCGGGCAGCCAATCAAAGCCTTCACAGGCGTGCAGGTTTCCGCCTGGCGGCAAAAGGAGATGGCCCATGCAGATTGGTGATCGCTCATCGTTCATCCCCCCCGAAAAACCTCTGGCTCCCCGTGAGGAGACCCCCAGAAACCAGGAAGCCGTGGACAGTTTCACGCACCAGGTTCCTTCCGATACTCCCCTCGCAATGAAGCAACAGGAGGGAAAGAGCGGCGCAGGGAACTGGTTCACCAAGATCCTTGATATCCGGGTGCCCACCACGACACCTTCCATCACCGACGAGCGCCGGGAGGAGATATTGAAGCTCATTGAGCCCGGTGACGTCATCCTGGAGACCAATAATGCCTACCCCGGCTGGCAGCGCTTTGAAAAGCTCACGATGAATTCGGATTACACCCACGCGGCAATGTATGTCGGCGACGGGAAGTTCATAGAGGCCACCACGGGCGATCCCAGCGGCAAGGGCGTCGTGGAGAATGACCTGCGTGAATACCTCGAAGGGCGCATTCTGGTGGAGATCATCCGCCCTCCCTACAAGACACCGGAAGATCGGGAAGCTGCCGTCACCTACTGCAGGAGCCAGCTTGGAAAGCCTTATGACTCCGATTTCAGCCTGAAGGACGACAAGTCAATCTACTGCGCAGAGCTGGTGCAGCGAGCTCTCCAGAGCGTCCCGAACAAGATTGACACCCCCCTGATCAACGTGTTCGGCAAGCAGGCTGTGGCGCCCGACAGCTTCGAGGGAATCAAGGATGCCAAGGTTGTCTATACAGATCACAGCAATTTCTGGAAGAACATGGCATCCCATTACCCTGTAGCCCTCGGAGCAGCGGCCACAGCCGCGGCGACAGGTGCGGTGCTGGGGCCTCTTGGCGCGATGGGAGGCTTCGTGGGAGGCCTGCTCCTCTCCATTCTGGTGGGAAACAAAATGCAGACCGGCCAGTTCGGCCTGGGCTGGTAGGGAGCTTCAATCCTCTGATCATGACGCCGTCCTCTGCCCCGCAGGCAGGGTGCGGCGTTTTTGTTACCTGAAAGTCCCGATGTGGAGAATCCTTGCCGCAGATGACCTGCAGTCACTAAGACTATTGACCTATTCACTTTTAGCCTATCGACCTATTCATTTTTAGCCAATCGACCTATTGCCATTTAACGCAAATGACCGATATACCATAGGCCTTTCAGCTGTTATACTAGAGAAGGCCGCTCTTTTGTTCCGGGAGGTGGTTCTTATTCTCAAGGCACGCGTTGCCATAGTTGATGATGATGATGAGTTTGTGGATATGCTCACTATCATGCTCTCAACGCTGGGACACGAGGTGGTTTTCAGCGTTTCAAATGGCAAGGAAGCCCTTGACAAGATGCTTGATCACAACCCTGACATCGTGCTGATGGACATCGTGCTCTCCAACTCCCTCGACGGCATTGAGACGGCAGGCCTCATCAATTCCATCTACAAGATCCCGGTCATTTACATGACAGGGCACACGGAAGATAAATTCCTGGAAAAGGCCAAGCTGACGGAGCCCTTCGGCTATATGCTGAAGCCAATCCGCTCGAATGACCTCAAGCATGCCCTGGAAATGGGCCTCTACCGCTCAAAGGTTGAGAAGGAGCTCAAGAAATACCGGGAGCACCTGGAAGACCTGGTGAATCTCCGGACCCACGAGCTCCAGGAGGCCAACGAAAAGCTCGTGCTTGCCCTTGAGGAGAAGCACCTGCTTCTGCGCGAGCTCAACCACCGTGTAAAAAATAATATGCAGGCCATCTCGGGCCTTCTCAGAATCCAGGCGGCATCGTCGGGGAACAAGGAAGTGGCGCAGGTTCTCCTGGATTTTGAGAAGCGCATCCAGGCCATTGGCCTCATTCACGGGAAGCTCCAGGATTCAGGGGACTATATGAAGGTGCGCCTCAAGCCCTACCTCACCGATCTCGCGAAGAACATCGTCAGTACTTTTGAGAATTGGGCCGAGGTGACTCTGAACATTGATATAAGCGAAGTGCAGATATGTTCAGAGAAGGCAATGACGTGCGGTCTTGTGTTGAACGAGCTTATCTCAAACTCCCTGAAGCACGCTTTCAACGGTACGAAGAAAGGCACCATCACCATCACCGTCAAAGCGAACAGCGACATAAAAATTATCTTCAGCGACAACGGGAAGGGCCTCCCCGGTGATTTCTCTCTTGACATGCTGAAGACCACGGGGCTTCACCTTGTAAAGCTCTTTGTGGAAGATCAGCTCCATGGGACCCTGAAGATGGAGTCAAAAAAGGGCCTCACCTGCACCATCGCCTTTCCGCCCGAGGAATCCTGACAGGCCCTCAGGCCCGGGCGCCGCACCTGTTGCAGAAACGGCTTTTCGCCCTTATCTGAGCCCCGCACTTGTCGCAGTATTTCACCGCCTCTTTTGGTGAGGACCGTTCTATCATATACGATGTCTTGTCCGTGGATGTGGAAGAAGGAGCGGCCATGGCGATGGCCGGGCGCCTCCTGTCAGGGGAGATGCCGCAGGCTTTTTCCAGGGCAATCCTCATCTCCTTTGCAGAGGAGAAGCGGTCATCAGGGTCAAGGTCCGTTGCTTTCCTGAGGATTGCCGCAATGTCGGGCGAGAGGTCCCGCAGGTGCGGAAATTGGAAAAGAGGCGACTGTCCCGTTGCCAGGTGATAGAGCGTTGCACCGAGGGCGTAAATATCAGTCCTGCCGTCGCTCTGGCGGTTTTCCAGATACTGCTCGGGAGCCGCATAGCCCTCAGTGCCCATATGGAAAGTGTCGCCCCGCTTATGGGCCTTGAATATGCGGGCAATGCCGAAGTCAACGAGCACCAGGGTCCCCCGGGCGGAGAGAATGATGTTGCTGGGCTTGAGATCTCTGAAAATGACGGGCGGCTTCTGGATGTGCAGGTAGAACAGGACCCTGCACAGCTCAATGCCCCACTGCATGATGGTTTTCTCGGGAAAGGGGGCACCCCTCTCTTTGAGAAGCTTGTCCAGGTCCTTGCCCTCGATGAAGTCCATGACCATGAAATAGCTTGCTTGATGGGAAAAGTAATCGGTGACTCTCGGGATGTTTGGATGGGAGAGGCCCAAGAGCAGGGTGATCTCCCCTCTGAACTGCGTAATGGCGCATGCCCTCAGCTCCTCGTCCTGGAAGCTGTCTTCCATCTCCTTGATGGCACAGCGCCGTGCTGACGAGAGATCCTGCGCTTCATATACCCGGGCCATTCCTCCCTCGCCAAGGACTCTCATCACCTGGTAGCGCCCGTTCAATACCGAACCTGGTTGTACTGCCATAACCTGTGACCTTACTTATGATGGGTGCAATTCTCTGGATATTCAACAAGATTGTGCTTTAATTTCCTCACGCCCCCTCTCGGGTCGTCAATATCCCCGCGGTAACGGGGGATAAGATGAATATGCATGTGCATGACAGTCTGCCCTGCTGCCCCGCCGCAGTTTATGCCGATGTTGTACCCGTCGGGGCTGAATTTTTCGTTGATTAAGGACTGCACTCTCAGGAGCAGGGCGTGCATATCGCCCACCTCGTCAGCGAGGGCGTCAAAATAACTGGAAAAATGCCTTGAGGGGATAATCAGGGCATGGCCTTTGTTGACGGGATAGAGGTCATACAGGGCGAAGCAGAGTCCGCTCCTTGCTATGATCCGGCTCTCGTCAGGCGAGCAGAAGGGGCATTCATGCATGGTGTAACCTGCCTCATGGCCTGTATCCCTGAGAAGGAATTATGCAGGATCAATCAAGTCTCCTGCAGCGGCGGGATTCTTATTTTACCCTGGAAGGGGCTGTTTCCGAGGTGATAAGGTTCCCATCCTGATCTCTCCCCGTCCATACTATCGAAACAGAGCCCTGGGCGCCGGACTTCTTTGATTTCAGCAGAAGATCGCCTATCTCGCTGTCAAAGGAGACCTTTTTCTCCACGGTCTTGTTGGCGGGGACAAGGATCCTCTCCTTGAGAGCCCTCTCCAGGTTTCTCACATTCGAAGCACCGCCTGAAGAGGCAGAATCGTCCTGGTAGGCGATGGTGATAAAGTAGGAAACTATCTCTACATCCCTGCCTCCCAGCTCTGCAAAAGTGCACTGGGCAGAGATGCCGCCGATGCCTCCCAGCATGTTCCGGGAGATATCGATGATGAATGATGATTTCATCATCGTCTTTGAGGGAGATGCCTCCATGGACTCAGAGGGCTGAGGCGCCGCAGGGGGTGTCTCCTCAGGTGCCGGGCTGGCCGTGGGAGCGGGCTGAGGCTGTGCTTCAGGGGTGATGACGGGACTGCTGGCGGTCGGGGGCGGCGACGGGTTGGGAGGCGCCGCTGCCGTCGTCATTATGATGACGGTGTGGGGGACCTGGGGTGTCATTGCCGGCAGCTTTACCCTGAGCGAATCGGGAATACGGGGCTTGATAACCTGAAGGAAAGCGAAAAAAACCGCAAGGGCCACCACAAGCAGAACAGCTATCTTGAGGTTCCTGGAATCCTGCCCCCGGGCATGGGCAATTATCTGGACCAGGGTCCAGAAGATGGCAAGCGCCCCTGCGAGGACCGTCACTATTTCAGTTATGCTCATAAAGTCTCGCCTTCTTTCCTTTGCGGCCTTTCCGGCTCATTATTATAGCACAAGAGGCAGGCAAGATCAATTTTTCATGGGGGATCTACCGGTTCACTTCATCAATATCAGGTTCCCGCGGAGGATTCATCCCTTTCCTGATGAACATGCTCAGTGGGGAAGATCTCTGAGGGAAGGGAATGCGAGAGCATGGAGCTTGATGCCGGCACAGTGGTATCGGAAAGATACCGAATTGTCAGTGTTCTTGGGAAAGGTGCGATGAGCACTGTCTATCTGGTGGACGATCTGGCGCAGCCTGGCGCGCGGTGGGCCCTCAAGGAGATTCTCAGCACCCTCCTGGATCCCGCGGAGCAGCACGATGCCCTTGCCATGTTTGAGCAGGAGTGCGGGATACTGAAATCTCTCAACCATCCCGGGCTTCCCAAGGTGATTGACCATTTCGCCACTGACCGCGGACACTGTCTGGTCATGGAATATGTGGAGGGCGAAAGCCTCCAGGCCCGTCTTGTAAAAAGGGGGAGGCCCTTTGAGGTTGATGAGGTCCTCCCCTGGATCATTCAGATCAACGATATCCTGCAGTACCTCCACTCCCAGATCCCGCCGGTGATATTCAGGGATCTCAAGCCCTCAAATATAATGATCACCACCAGGGGCAGGGCCAAGCTCATTGATTTCGGGATCGCGAGGCACTTCGCCCCCGAAAAGGTGCGTGATACCTTCGTGATGGGGACACCAGGATTTTCAGCTCCAGAGCAGTATGGGAAGAAGCAGACTGACAGCAGGAGCGATCTTTACTCCCTGGGGGCGACGGCCTATTTCCTCGTGACAGGCGAGGATCTCGAGCAGTTCGTCTTTAACGTGCCGCCCGTCAACGCCTATGCCGCCGGAGCTCCCCCCTGGTTTGCCGGCCTTCTCTCGCGCCTGCTGGAGAATGACGCGGACAAACGCTTCCAGAGCGCCGCATCCCTGAAGCAGTATATAGAAGCCCATAAGGGCAGCACCGTTTCGCCGCCTTCCCCTCAGGCTGCCCCGTCCCCCCAGGCTCCTCTCCCACCGGTCTCAGCGCCTGTGACAACCACGGCGCCGCAGAAGATCATCCCCTTCATCTCAAGTCCATGGACCGCAATGGTAATCTTTATAATGTTCTTGATGATGGGGTGCGTTCCTTACGTGGGGCCCTTTTTCCTGATAGCCGGAGTCATCGGCATCCTGGTTCTGTGGTTTCTCTCTCTTTGCGCCCTGGTTTCCTCGCTGGTGAGAGCTGATTCTGATTCGGCCCGGGAGGCTGCCAAGGTCCTGGTGGGGATCACCCTCATCATAGGCCTTCCCGCCCTTGTAATCATTCCCAATATCATGCGGGCCCGCTCCTCCGGCCAGCTCACGGGCTGCAAGAGCAACGTCAAGAATATAGGGACTGCTCTTGAGATGTACGCCTCTGATAATGACAAGCTGTACCCCCTTACCATTGAAAAGGTCACCCCCATGTACCTTAAAATAATTCCCACCTGCCCCTCTGCCGGGAGGGACACCTACAGGGAGAGCTACATGCTCAACGCCGGAAGAGACGCCTATACCATCTATTGCAGGGGCTCATTTCACAAGGAAATAATGTGCGGCCCGGACTTCCCCCAGTATGATTCGGTGCAGGGTCTCATCGAGCCCGCTTACCGCTGAGCCTCGCGCCGTGTCCTGATTTCCCTTCCTCCCCTCCATGATCAGCCCGGCCGCCGATGGTTTAGCAATTATTTACCATGATTGCTAAAAGCTTCATTAACTGGCAAATGATGCATCTTTAGAGAGATTTCATTAGAAAAAGAGGGAATTCTGAATGTTGCAATTCATGCGAAAATAGATTACAAATGATTTTAGCAATCAAGTGATTTAACTGCTAAAAAGAGAGGAGGATGCTTTATGGCAAAAACGGCACTGAAAATCAGACCCCTGGGTGACAGGGTCATTTTGAGGGCTATCCCGTCGGAGGAAAAGACCAAGGCAGGGATAATAATCCCTGACAGCGCAAAGGAAAAGCCCATGGAAGGCGAAGTGATGGCTGCGGGAAAGGGAAGGATGCTTGAAGACGGCACCATTGTTCCCATGGAGGTCAAGGAAGGCGACAGGGTGCTTTTTTCCAAATGGGGCGGCACTGAGATCAAGATTGACGGCGAGGAGTACCTGATGATCAAGGAGAGCGAGCTTCTGGGCATCATAGGGTAGAGATCTGCGAGCTAAAAAATAAGGAGGATAATGAAATGGCAGTAAAAATGCTTTTGTACGATGAAGAGGCCAGGAAGGCCCTGGAAAAAGGAGCGAATGCCCTCGCTGAGGCGGTAAAGGTGACGCTGGGGCCAAGGGGGCGCAATGTGGTCCTCGACAAGAAATTCGGCTCTCCGACCATCACCAATGACGGCGTGACCATAGCCAAGGAGATAGAGCTCGATGACCCCTTCCAGAACATGGGCGCCCAGCTTCTCCGCGAGGTGGCCTCAAAGACGAACGACATCGCCGGTGACGGCACCACGACCGCCACGGTCCTGGCCCAGGCCATGATCAAGGAAGGAATGAAAAATGTCACGGGAGGCGCCAATCCGCTCTTCATCAAGAAGGGCATAGAGAAGGCCGTGGAAAAGTGCGTGCAGGAGATCAAGAAGCTCGCCAAGCCCGTGGAGAAAAAGTCGGTAATTGCCGAGGTGGCGGCAATCGCGGCAAACAACGATAGCGAGATAGGCAACATCATCGCCGACGCGATGGAAAAGGTCGGCAAGGACGGCGTCATCACCGTCGAGGAGTCCAAGACCATCACGACGACACTTGAGCACGTGGAAGGAATGCAGTTTGACAAGGGTTATATCTCACCCTATTTCGTCACAGACTCGGAAAAGATGATTGCCGAGCTCAAGGATCCCCTCATTCTGATTACCGAGAAAAAGATCAGCGCCATTGCAGATTTGCTGCCGATCCTGGAAAAAGTGGTGCAGCTCCAGAAGCCTCTTGTGATTATTGCCGAGGACCTGGAAGGCGAGGCTCTTGCCACCCTCGTGGTGAACAGGCTCAGGGGAACATTCCAGGCAGTGGCCGTCAAGGCCCCTGGCTTCGGTGACAGGAGAAAGGAGATGCTCAAGGACATCGCCGTGCTCACGGGCGGGCAGGTCATTGCCGATGAGCTGGGCCTCAAGCTTGACAAGGTGACTCCCGATCTCCTCGGGAAGGCAAACCTTGTGAAAGTCACCAAGGAGGATACGACAATCGTTGAGGGCCGCGGCTCAGAGAAGGAGATCAAGGCCAGGATCGAGCAGATCCGGAAACAGATAGAAGAGACCGATTCCGATTTTGACAGGGAAAAGCTCCAGGAGCGCCTCGCGAAGCTCGTGGGCGGCGTAGCCGTGATAAAGGTGGGCGCAGCTACCGAGACAGAGCTCAAGGAGAAGAAGCACAGGATGGAGGATGCCCTCTCAGCCACAAGGGCTGCCGTGGAAGAGGGAATTGTGGCGGGCGGAGGCGTGACCTTCATCAACATCCTCCACCATCTTGATCACATGAAGCTTGAAGGCGATGAGCTCATAGGAGCCAATATCGTGAAAAAGGCCCTTGAGGAGCCCCTCAGGCAGATTGCCTTCAACGCAGGCAAAGAAGGCTCAGTAGTCGTGGAGAAAGTGAAAGGCCTCGAGAAAAACCACGGCTATGATGCCCTGAGAGATGAATACACCGACATGTTCAAGGCGGGCGTCGTGGACCCCGTGAAGGTGACAAGGTCGGCTCTCCAGAATGCGGCAAGCATCGTGGCTATGATGCTCACCACCGAGACGCTTGTGTGTGAGAAGCCTGAGAGGGATAAGATGCCCCCCATGGGACATGGGATGCCCCCGGGAGGAATGGGCGGCATGGGCGGAATGGACATGTACTAGGATCCTCTTTAAGGAGGGGGCCAGTCCCCCTCCTTTTTTAATTCCCGCCAAAGGGAAGTTCGGCTTTGCTGCAGAAAGAAGATTCCACAGGCGCCACACCATGAGCAAGCTCTGTCCCTTCTGCCAGAAAACCAACAGGACCGCGGCAAACTTCTGCCACAACTGCGGAGGCGTGCTTGATTCACTCTGCCAGGCCGTCAACACCGTCCTGGACCGGCGTTACAGGATCGTCTCCCATATCAAGAAGGGAGGCATGGCGAATGTCTACAAGGCCGAGGACCAGAGGCTGGGAAAAAGGATCTGCGCAGTGAAGGAGATGATCGAGCCTTACGACAACGAGGAGATGCAGGAGAAATTCTCCGAGTGGTTTGAGAGGGAGATGCAGATACTTTCGAGCCTCCGCCACCCCGGCATCCCCGTGGTCTGGGACTACTTCATCCACTCGGGCAGATATTACCTGGTGCTAGAATACATCGAGGGAAAGAACCTGGAGGATCTCCTCGGTGAGCAGCCCGGAGGACTCTTCCCTGAGAGCACCGTCATGAAATGGGGTTGCGAGATAGCCGACATACTCGAGCACCTCCACATCCAGAATCCTCCCGTGATCCACCGCGATATCAAGCCTTCAAACATAATCTTCAAAACCGACGGGAAGCTCATGCTGATTGACTTTGGTATTGCCAAGCTCTTTTCCCCAGTGGGAACGGGCACGAGAATAGGCACACTGGGATTTATCGCCCCTGAGCACTACAAGGGGCACCCGGAGCCCCGGTCTGATCTTTTCTCCCTGGGCGTCACCCTTTACCAGCTCCTTACAGGAATCGATCCCTCCAAGGAAGTTCCTTATAACTTCACCCCGATGAGGAAGAAAAAGCCCGATATCTCCGACAAGGCCGTCACCATGGTGAACAGGCTCATTGCCCTGAATATGGACGAGAGATTCGGGAGCGCCAGGGAGCTGAAGGATTACCTCACCATCGGCGGCCAGGGCGGAGCCCAGTCCATCGCCCTCCAGATTATCAGCTCCGCCACGAGCATGTTCCCAGGCGCCCCTTCCCCGCCCTCTTCCCCACCTCAGCCTGCGTCCGCTCTTTCCTCAGAGCCCCCCCCCTCTCAGGGAGCCTCCCCGAGAATTGAGCTGAAAAGCACCATGTCTGACAACGAGGCGCGAAAAAAGATTGAAATTGACGAAGCTCCTCCCGCAATCTCTGAAGGGTCGTCGAGGCATATTTTCACCACGGGCCCCAAGACTCAGCAGAAATCAGTGGAATGCACCCTCGGCCGTGATCAGTCCCGGATGGTCCTCATACCCGGGGGAGCCTTCATGATGGGAGCGGCTCTTGACGATGAGTCTTATTTCTATGAAAGGCCGAGCCATTCGGTCACCGTGGGGACCTACTATATTGACAAGTTTCCCGTCACGGTGAAGCAGTTTCTTCTATTCCTGGAGGAGACCCGTTACCCCTTCAAGAACAGGGATATCATGAGTGAGCGCCTCTCCAATCACCCGGTGGTGAACGTCTCATGGCATGATGCCTGCGCCTATGCCGCCTGGGCAGGGAAGAGGCTCCCCACAGAGGCCGAATGGGAAAAGGCGGCAAGGGGTGTTGACGGCAGAAAATATCCATGGGGAGACGAGTGGCGTTACAACAGGCTCAATTGTACCCTTTCGGGAGCCAGGGGAACCACAGCTGTGGGTTCATATCTCCGTGGTGTCTCTCCTTTCGGCTGCCACGACATGCTGGGCAATGTGTGGGAGCTGACGCTTGATAATATCTCCGGCTACCCGTACAAGGGGCCTTCGCCGCAAAAAGCCGAGATAATCGCCATAAGGGGGGGGAGCTGGAAAAGTGCCAAGAGGGAGTGCCGCTGCACGTCGCGGGAGAGGATTCTCCCGAGCTTCTCCAATATATATACGGGCTTTCGCTGCGCCATCTCGGTATTATAGGGGACATTCCGTGTCCCCACAAAGCAAAGGAGGACACTATGAAAAAACTTGCCATCCTGCTCCTGATCACCATCGCCCTTACGGGGTTGATGGCCTTGAAAAGCCTGCCCTGCAGGGCTCAGCTCATCATGGTGAACCTGCGCGTAAAGATTGTGAAAGTGGAGAGGCAAAACAACCGCCTCCAGGTGAGAGTCCATGAAGGCGGCAACAAGGACATACAATATATCGACATTGATGGAAACACGAAGTTTTCGATCGACCACAGGGAAGTGAGCTTTGACGCGGCCTGGAAATATTTCCGCAAGGATATGATAATAAGGGTAAAAGGCGGCTACACCATGGGGCTCCACGTGAAGGCCAAGCAGATATGGATGTAGCACCGGCTTCAGATAATTTTTAACAACTGTTACAGAAAATTCCGCTATAATTGAATCAAATTCAATAAAGGCAACAACTTAGTAACAAAGTTCAGAAGTTGTTCATAAATGTTACTTTCTGTTCATCTTTAGTTTACATCCTGTTAACATCAGGGAAATCATTTATCTATCTTCCGGCGGTATCATGAGAATAGAAGAGAGTGAAAGGAAGGGCATATGGCAGCGAAGGACAGGCTTTCAGAACTGATGGAGTCCGTTCAGAAGATCACCGATCGGAAGAATGACAGTGCCTCTTCCCTTTCGAACGTGTCGCTGAAGCCTTCAAGAGAGCTGGTCCGCGGCAATGCCCCCAGCGCCGGCTCAATCGGGCAGCGCGGCGATGACGGAGGGAGCGCCGGCTCCTTCATGAACATGGATTCCCCTGAGAAAAAAACAAAGATCGAAATGGTTTCCAATACCGGAGACGGGTATGACGGAGTTACGCGGTCAAGGAGAGTAGATGGCATTTATGACTATGCCATGATGCTCCAGCTCTTCGCGAATCCCCAGGTTGCCTGAGCCTCAGAGTCCTTCCTGATGCTGCCTGAAGATACTGCGCTCCACAAAAGATGTCAGCGAGCCGATAAGGCCCCCCAGGAAAGCCCCCCCCAAAACCAGCACAAGTTCGCCCCCTCCGGTGAGCCATAGCAATATCGTGGCAATGCCGCCAGTGATTGAGCCGAATTTCATGCACTCTATCTGGATGCACAGCACGTTAAGGACTCCCACAAGCATGCCCAGCAGGGCGCCGTAGATGACACAGCCAAGGAAAACAGCGACGAAGATGGCAGCGCCTGCCATACCGGCACCGGCAAGACTCGATATGAAGGATGCGGTATAGGTCCCACCATAAAAAGTAAAGAAAAGACCGCTGAGCACCCCGATCACCGCTCCTGCGATGGCGCCGCTCCTGATGCCCTGGAACCAGGTCGAACTGGTATCCTTCTTGGGAACAGGGGACTCTTCATACTCGTAGCGCGGTATCTTTGTGTCAGACTTGGGAGGTATGGGCACTCCCAGAGATGCAGGAGCCTCGCCGGAAGGCGCCGCTCCCTGTGCAAGCGGAGCCTCGCATTGATAGCATTTCTCATCGATATCCCTGTTCATCGCACCGCACCGGGGGCATGTCACAAATCTGGTCATAAGGCTTCTCCCCTCCCCGTTTCACTCGCAGACAAAAGCATCAAGTATGAATATCCTGTTCCGCTCTACACGGATGAGCCCTTTGTTCTGCATCTCGTTAAGGGCCCTTGTGACATTGGCCCGGGTGGCGCCTATGAGGTTGCCGATCTCCTCATGGGTAAGGGTGACACACCGATCGGGGAGCTTATACCGCAGAAGCAGATGAGACAGGAGCTTGCAGACCCTCCCGTACACATCGGTATATTTGAGGACGCTCGCCCTCTCTGAAAGGGCTCTCAGGCGCTCCGACACGTTGTGAATGAAAGCCTGGATGAGCTCCGGGTGCCTCCTGGTCACGCTGTGGAAAGCTGCGGGGGGTATGATGAGGAACTCGCATTCCTCCATGGAGACAAGGTCTGCCGAGTGGGGCTTCTTGTCGATGAGGGACATCTCGCCCATCGAATCTGAAGGCACCATGATGTTCAGGATGAACTCCTTGCCGTCCTTGGTATATTCAACGACTTTCACCATCCCAGAGAGCAGCAGATAGAGGCCCGCGTTCTCATCACCCTTCTGCCAGATGGTGCTGTTCTTCTTGAAGCCGCGCCTTATGGAATCCCTGCAGAGGTCCTTGAGGACCTCCTCATCAACCTCTGCAAAAATGGGAATGGCCTTCAAGAGCTTCGCCGTATCCTGAACTGTCTTCATCGCAATCACTCCCCGAACCAGATTCCTCGTTTTATATAATATTAGAGAAGCATCATCTTTCCCCTTTCATTTTGAGATGAATTCCCCTCCTGAGGGATGAACAGCTGTTAACAAAAAATTAACACTTGCGCCGGCCCGACCTATAGATTTCCCCACTCATTTAGTGTATGATAAATAAAGAGCAAAATAGAGGAAAGGAAGGTTCTTGAATATGGACATCAGACCAACAGGCGGAGCGCTAGAGCACATACAATTCGAGAAGCCCGGCAAACCGGCACAGAATGAGACAGCCCCTCAGCCGGCAGGCGACCAGGTATCCCTCGGCACGGGCCAGGACCAGGTGGTCAAGAAGAAGTGGACATTCCTCCACTACGGAGCAGGAGACAACAACCTGTCGCAATATATCATGAGGGACGCTGACGAGGCGGAGTCGATAGGCTCCGATGCCAACACCCACCTCGTTTCACAGCTTGATATGTCAAGCGGCACCTGCAAGCGCTATCACCTGCAGAAGGATCCCGCGGGAGTGAACGGCAAAATGACGTCGCCGGTGCTCCAGGATATGGGTTCCAAGGTGGACATGTCCGATCCCAAGACCCTCACCGATTTCCTTGTGTGGGGCCAGAAAAACTTCCCCTCCGATTTCGTGGGAGTGAGCATAGGCGATCATGGCGGCGGCACGGCGGGAGCCATATCCGACGACAGGGATGGCGGCTATGGCATGATGAGCCCGGCTGACCTGAAGAAAGCTTTCGCCGATGCAGAGGCCATTACAGGCAAGAAGATTGACGTGCTGGGCTTTGACTGCTGCCTGATGGCAAACACCGAGGTGGCCTATGAGCTCAAGGATGTGACCAATTACATGGTGGCTTCGGAAGAGACTGAAGGCGGACTCGGCTGGCCTTACAACAACGTGCTCAACGACAAGGTCCTCTCGTCATTGCAGGAAGCCTTGAGGCACAAAATTAATGTCGATCCCAAGGAGTTTGCCACCAAGATCGTGGCCGATGCCGAGCAGGTCCAGGGCGACCTCCCCACCATGTCCACCATCGACATGAGCAAGATGGGCGACGTGGCAGCGAAAGTTGACGGCTTTGCAAAGGCCATCATTGCCTCAGAGGGCTCCGCGGGCGAGCTCAAGAGCCTTGCGGGCAGAACGCAGTCCTTTGGCGAGTTCAAGGATGTCTATGATTTCTGCCAGAAGGTGGCAGGCTCCCAGAACCTCAAGGACGAGAGCCTCAAAACAGCGGCGAAGGATGTCATGGCGAGCCTTGACAAGGCCATACTGGCCAACCAGCACTCCAATGCTTACCCCGGCGCCCATGGCCTCCAGATAGAGCTCCCCTCCTGGGGCGGCCTGAGCGGCAAATACCAGGATCTCCAGTTTGCCAAGGACACCAGCTGGGACGAGGCAATGGGCAAGATCTCGAAGACCGAGGTGCCCGCTGAGCCTTCAGCGCCCTCCGCACCTCCTTCAGGCGGTTATGAGTTCGGCTTTGACGAATACTAGAATTACCCGGTAAATAGCCACGAAGGGCGGCAGCAATGCCGCCCTTCGTTTTTTCAGACTTCCCCCTCCTTGAGTATGCCTGGTGATCATGGTATAATAAAGAAGAAATAATTTCATAGGGTTTACTTTTTTTCTCCTTGAGAGTATAACGTGAAAAGGACGCCCTGAAAAGAAGCAGAAAAAACAGCCAGGGAGGAGAACCTCAAGTGAGCGATACCTTGCTTGCCAGGGTAGAGGAACAAGATCCCTACAGAAGCAGAAGATACGCCGAGACCTATACGCCCCCCCCTCATGAGCTTCCCGAAGAAGAGCAAGAGGACAAGATTGAGCGTGACAGGCTCATCACCGAGAACCAGAAACTGGTCTATTCTTTTGCCCGCAAGCACATGGGCCAGGGGATCGAGCTCTCGGACCTCATCCAGATAGGCAACCTGGGCCTCCTGAAAGCGGTGCAGAAATTCGATCCCACCAAGGGAGTGCAGTTCTCTTCCTACGCGTTCTATTGGATCCAGCAGACCATAATGCTCGCCCTCAAGAACCAGAGCCGGATCATCAGGATACCCACCCATATCCTTGACCAGATAAAGCGTTATTATCACGCCCATGAGAGGCTTTCCCACAAGCTGGGCCGCGATCCCTCAAGCCACGAGATTGCCCAGGAGCTTTACAGCTTTGAAGATGAAATTCACCAGGACCGCACCAGGCTCAAGGAAGGGACCCTTACCCTCGACGACCTCGTGACAAGGGAAGATGAGAGGGAAAAGAAGCGGAAATTCTTCCATGAGCTGGAAGAAGTCCTGCAGATCGCCCAGGTGCCCCTCTCCCTCGATGAGCCCTGCGGTGAAGACGAGAGCTGCGTGTTCGTGGAAGCCATCGCGGCCAAGGAAGTGGAGACGCCGGAAGAGACCTGCATGAAGAAGTATATGAAGCAGGAGCTCCACTGGCTCCTCAGCTACCTCTCCGAGAGGGAGAGAAACGTGGTGAAGTGGCGCTTCGGCATAGACGATGATGAGCCTCTCTCGTTCCAGGACATTGCGGGAAGGCTCTCCATCACCAAGCAGGGCGCAAGGAAGATCCTGATGACGACTCTGGCGAAATTAAGGCGCCTCAGCGAATCGATTCCCAGAGCGCCCCTCAGGGCAATGGCCCGCTGAGGGCCTCAGTCCGGACATTGAAAGCAATCACAGGGGTCCTTATAAGGACCTTTGTGTTATTTCACTGGCGACATAGAGGATCCTTGGAGCAAAGGGCTCCTGTTCATTGCAGCGAGGGCAAAAGAGCATATTCAGGGGTGAGATGCATTGAATGAGAGTGCAAATGGAGATGGCGTCTCCGATGAAGGGACTGTCCTTCAGAGTGAAGAGTCTGCAAGGCTGGCCAGGCAGGCATCAAAGGATGCGGTTCAGGGAGCCGCATTCCGTATTCCGCGCTATGAGCTTGAAGAAAAGATAGGCCAGGGAACTTTCGGCGAAGTCTGGAAGGCGACCCAGTCGAGCACCAGCCAGGCGGTGGCGGTAAAAATCTTTACCAGGCACCACTCTTCCGAAAGGCTCAATCTGGGCCATGAAATAGACAGGCTCAGGCGCATCACCGCGCATCCCTTTGTGCTCACCCTGCTGGATGCAGAAACAGAAATTGATACCCCTTTTCTGGTCATGCAGCTCCTGCCCGCGTCTCTCAAAGGATTCTGTGAGGGAATATCTTATAAGAAGGGGGAGCATGTCAAGGGGGACTTCGTTTCCAGGGCAGAGCGCTGGATGAGCCAATGCGCCGAGGCTCTCGCCTATATGCAGAACAAGGGTATGATCCACTGCGATCTGAAACCGGCCAACATCCTGATAGATGAGAATGAGAACGTGCGCATCGCGGACTTCGGCCAGGCACAGGTAAGCGGCGAGCGCTCCGGCGCTCTGGGGACCCTGGGTTATATGCCCCCTGAGCAGGCAATGCAGGGGCATCCCGACTCTTCATGGGATATCTATGCCCTCGGCGCCACTATTTACTTCATGCTCACCGGGACGATTCCCTACCTGTCCCGGGGGAGTCTGGTGGTCCTGAATGCCTTCCCCACCATTGAAGAAAAGCTCGAAAAATATAAAAACCTTATATTCTCGTCGCCACTTGAGCCCCTTCAGAAGCTCAACCCCCTTGTGGACAGGGATCTTGCCTCCATAGTTGAGTGCTGCCTCTCTATGGATACTCAGAAGAGATATGGAAATGCAACGCAGGTGCTCAGGGATCTCCAGAACAGGAAGGAAAAGAGGTCTCTGTCATGCGTAAAACACACTCCCCTTTACCTGGCGGAACGCTTCTTCTCAAGGTACAGGCTTACTCTCTCTCTCATACTCCTTACTATTGTCATCGCCTCTCTAGCCGCCGTCTTCATATTCTTCACGACGCGCCAGGCTGATGAAGCCCGCCAGAAAGAAGATCAGGCCCGCCGTGAGGCGAAGGTTATCGCGGTAAAGGAAAAGACCTTAAGAGAGATGGCGAGCAACCGCCAGGCCAGCAATGTTTACAGGAAAGGGCTGGAGCAGTCAGAAAAATGGAAAATTTTCTCTGCCGGACTGCCATGGTATGCAGGATCTCTCAGGATCAGCCCGGGAAACAGGGCATTTGGGCTTGCAGTGGTATACAGCCTGAAGGACCTCTGGGAGATCAGTTCATTTCATGGAGTCCAGGGGGAAATCTCCTGCATGGACCTGAACCCCAGTGGAACGAAAGCAGCCTATGGCATGCAGGATGGCTCTGTCTTGATTATTGACACCCTTACCGGGAAACCGCTCCTTAAGCCTTTGCAGGGCACTGACAGGCAATGCTCGGCAGATAGTGACAGTGAGGGGGTAAAGGAGCTCCTTGCGCTCAAAATGAATCCCGATGAGGTGATTTTCAGCAGCGGTGATATCGCTGCGGTAAAGATTTACAATGCCCTCAGGCTCTGGGACCTCGGGAGCGGAACTCCTCAGAGCCCTCTGCTTGTACATAGTGGACCGCTCACCCATGTGGAATTCTCGAGTGATGGCTCGAAGCTCCTTGCCGTCAATACTATAGCTGTTTCCCTTAAAAGGAAGGCCGTCCATATCCGCCGTTCTGTTGATGGAAAGCTTCTTGCGTCCCTTCTTCACCCGGAAGGTGACTTTGTGAACTGGGCGACTTTCAGCCCCGATGGGAAAAGGGTCCTCACATGCTGCAGCAGGAATGCGAGAATATGGGATGCCGAGAAGGGAGTTGAGCTTATCCCACCGGTTGTTCACGGCGAAGGAGTTCAGGTTTTCTGGGGAGCTTTCGACAGGAGCGGCGAAAGAGTCCTTACCCGGGCAGGCAACTCCCTTGTGGTGTTTCTCGAAAAAACCGGCAAAGCGGACCTTGGCCCGCTCAATTTTGAATCTGGCCTGACTGGCGCAAGCTTTTCTCCTGATGGCCGTTCCATCGCAGTAACCACAATTGAGGACCGTTCTGTCCGGATTATTGATTCCCATTCAGGCAAGGAAGCAGGCGCTCCCATAGTCTTTGATCAGCCGGTGCAAAGCGCGAACTTTGCACCTGACGGCAAATCAGTGACAGTGATATGCAGCGATGGAACGGTGAGCCTATTCAGCTCCGATCTGGGCAGGAGGCTTACCCCTCCTCTCCTGCACAGCGCTCAGGTTGAGGTATCTCTCCTTCTTCCTTCAGAAACCATAGTCTCAGCGGCTAAAGACAGAACATTGAAAACCTGGAAAAGGGAGAGGCACCTCACCCCGCCCATGGTAATACCTCACAAGAAAGCCCTTCAATATGCCGTGTTCAGCCCTGATGGAACAATGCTTCTCACTATATCTACAAAGACAGGCGAGGTAAGGAATATGGGAGTGACCTGCGAGGCAAGCCCCAACCCTCCGGCAGAGGCAAGAGTGTGGGACTCAAAGAGCGGGCTGCCCATATCGCTCACGATGAGGCATACTGATGCCATTACATCGGCTGAATTCAGCAATGACGGCAAAAAAGTAGTCACTTCGTCTTATGACCGCACGGCAATAGTATGGAATGTCAGGACAGGGAAACCCCTCTGCAGAAAGATGGTCCATGACGGGTTTGTGGGATCGGCCTCCTTCAACTCTGCAGGCACCCTTGTGGTGACCACCTGCATCACCGATTACGGGAAATTCTCTCAGCGCAGCTATGCCAGAATATGGGATGCCAGAAATGGCAGGGCCCTGTCACCTGAGCTCGCCTGTGACCAGAGATTGAGGACCTGTGCACTATTCAGCCCTGACGGGAAAAAAGTCGCCTGCGGTGGGGGAACGGCGGTTTTTCTCTGGGACGTGAAAGATACCGGGGGGGCACCGGCCATCTTAAAGCATAGCGCCGAAGTAGTCGGCATCACTTTCAGCCCCGAGGGGAGCAGGATTCTGACTGCAGGGCTTGATGGCACGATACGCCAGTGGGATGGCAGGACGTATGCCTCCATTGCGCCGTCACTGCACCATGGCCAGAGAGTTGAAAAGGTCTTTTTCACCAGCGACGGAAACCATATAATTACCTGCTCACGGAAGGATTTCAAGACCTGGGACATTACCAGTGGTGAGATCATAGCCTCCTCGGAAGAGGTGGACTCTATAAGATTTGTTGACTTTGATCCCTGCAATTCCTGGGTGATGACCTCGGTATCGGGTAAAAAAGGCAGTGAGGTACGGCTCTGGGATGCATGGACAGCCCTGCCCATGGCACTACCCATGGAGCCTCATGGGGACATTCACTGCGTTTCCTTCAGTGGCGATGGGAAAAGGTTCGTGGCAGCATCGAAGAACGAGTATGCGGCGCTCTATAACATCCCTCCTGAGGTGGACCTCCCGGAAAAGGTTCTTTCCCTTCGCTCTCTTGTGTCCACGGGCGTCACTGTTGATACTGCAGGCAACATCCAGCCGGCAGGCCTCAACAAATGGGAAGAGAGTAAAAAACAGCTTGAGGAGCAGGGGGGAAAACCATGATGACCACTGCAGACAACAGGGACACTGCATCAGGCCTGAAGTCTCCGCTGACTGCTTCATCGCTTGTCACGGGGACTCAGAGGCATTGGATATTGCCCCTTTTTCTCTCTGGTCATGCCCGCCGATATCTCCAGGAAGGGCCTCCAGCTGACTGGAACGGCATTATAAAGCTCTCACATAAATAATTTCCTGCGGTCTTTCACTATGAGCGAACATCTTTACGAGTTTAATGAAGAATATACCCGGGTGAAGCCTGAGGCAAGCTACGAACTTGGCTTTGTCGATGTCCCCCTGGAGGAAATCGTGGGGACTGTGGGCCGGTACAGGGATTTTGACGGCACTTACCTCATGTCGAATATAGATTCGAAAAGGCGTCTTGAAGACCTTATCGCTCTTTATAAGAAAAAGGGCGAGTTCCCGCCTCTTGATCTTTACAAGATCAAAGATCATTACTTTATCCTTGATGGCCATCACCGATTGATTGCGGCCCGGCAGATGGGACTGGAAGCGGTGAGAGCGAGGGTCGTCGAGTTTCTCCCCCCAAGAGACTCAGTGGAAAACATGCTCTCGAGGGAAAAATCGGAGTTTGAGCTTGCCACGGGCCTCATGGATATCCATCTCACTGAGCTTTCTCAGTACCGCAAGCTGAAAAGCCAGATCAGGGAGCATAAGTATTACCTCAGCGAGAAGGAAAAAAAGGAAATTCCCTTCAGAGACGCGGCAAAGGACTGGCATGCGAAGGTATTCAGCCCTCTCATCTCAAGGATCGAGCATGAAGGGATTCTCAATGACTTCCATGGCAGGACCTGTGACGATCTCTATGTGTACATCTCCGACCACAAGTGGATGGAGAGCCAGAGGAGAGGCTATGATATCGGCTTTTCCACCGCCATAAGGGATTTTCACAGGGAAGATGAGGAAAAAACCTTTTCCGGCCTTGTAAAGGACCTCTTTGCAGGCTTTCGAGTCATCCCGCCAAGAAGAAAAGCATTTGAGAAGAGAACAGGTCTCCATTCGATAAGCCTCTCAAAGGATCACTCCTATGGGGCCCTCCTGAAGCAGATCAAGGAGCATAAGTATCTCCTCTCGGAGAAAAAAGGCAGGGAACTATCTCTTGACGAAGCGGCGCTTGACTGGTACTACGAGATATATTACCCCATAAGGCACCTCATTGAGGAGGAGCGGCATATGAGCGGCTTTCCAAGAAAAACGCCGGGCGATCTCTACCTCATGCTCTCAGAGCTGAAATGGCTCGAAAGCGAAAAACGGGGATACGACATAGGGTTTCCCGAAGCGCTCCGGCAGCTGAGGAAGGAGGGCCTGGATCTCCCGGGATCAAGGGCGACGATAAAAAAGCTTCTCTCGACGCTGAAGAGCCTTATAGAGCCCTGAATTGTTACCAGTCCCCGGGAAGAGGTATTCTTTCCTCTTTCCTGAATAGTATTCTTGGAGAAAGAGAGGGGCTCGAAGCTCTCAATATTATGAAGGCAGGGAGAAACAATGGACATTTACAGGAAAATCGCTGCTCTTATTGATGAGCAGAAGGAGATGGTCATCGTCACCGTAGTGGAGACCCTGGGCAGCACACCGGCGCGCAAGGCCTTCAAGATGATAGTCCTCGCTGACGGGACGACTGCCGGGACGGTGGGAGGAGGGGCACTTGAGTACGAGGCCGTGAAAAAGGCAAAAGAGTGCCTCAATGCCGGCAGAAATGCCCTCCAGGAGCTGAACCTCGAGAAAATCGGCATGGCCTGCGGCGGCGCCGTGAAGATATTTCATGAATATATCGCTCCCCTGAAATCCCTCTATATCTTCGGCGGTGGCCACATCTGCCAGGCGGTGGCCCCTATGGCGGCAGCGCTGGGATTTTCCATCACGGTTATTGACAACAGAGAGGAAATCGCCCGGCAGGCCCTCCACCCTGCGGCAAAGAAGGTAATCCTTGGTGAGTACACGGAAGTCATCGGGGCTCTTCCCATTCACCACCCTGCCTATTGCCTCATCGTCTCCCATAAGCATGGCCACGACGCGGAGATACTGAAGGCTCTTCTCATGCGCGACGACTCCTTTGCCTACATCGGGATGATAGGCTCAAGGAAAAAGGTCAAAGTGACCTTTGAGAACCTTCTCAGGGAAGGGATTGACAGGCAGAAGCTGGAGCACGTTTACAGCCCTGTGGGCCTTGCAATCGGCGCCGATACACCCGCGGAGATAGCGGTGAGCATACTTGCAGAGATGATCGCCCTGGGGCAGGGTGCTGAAGCCCCCCACATGAGGTGTGCCCCCGAGGCGGCAAAGCTCTGAGTGAAGAGATCCGCAAGAGGAGCAGATAATGGAAAACCGGCTTATGTGTGATGCGTGTGCCCGCAGGATGACTGCAGGTCATGAAGACCTTATCGCGAGGTGCAGAAAGGCTCTTGCCTCATTTTCCAAGCAGCTCCCCCCCAAGATCCAGGATGAGATTCTCTCGACAATACTGGAAAAGATCATTGAGACTTTCCAGGCAGAGGAGATACCCGGCAAGGTATGCACGCTCCAGGGCACTTCCTGTGACAGTCTCCACGAGTCAGGCCACGTCATGGCCCGGCAGGGGTACACCATTGACGAGGTCCTCGAGAGGTTCGCCATGCTCCAGGATATCTTCTGGGAGTATCTGTCGGAAAGCCTCAGGCAGGAAAAGCTTTATGACCGCGACATGCGCGTCCGCGAGGAGTTTTTCCAGGAGCATGCAAGCTGCCACTACAAGCTGAAGCTTTTTTTCAACGAGATCACGGCCTCTATAGCCCGCGCCTATGTAGAGGAGCTCCAGAAGATAGTGCTTGAGAAGGAGGAGGAGCTCCTTCTCAAGGAGCGCCTTATCAGCTCCAGGATAATGGGGGCGCTGCTCCCGGCTGAGCTTCCCCCCATTCATGGAATCGATATCGCGGGAAAAATCGTGACTACTGACGCAGTGGGCGGCGACTTCTGGGATATTTCCCGGAGCAGCAGCGATTCCCTCGAGGTCATCCTTGCCGATGTCATGGGCCATGGAGCGTCGGCAGCCCTCCTTGTCTCAATGATCAAGTACCTCCTCATGGCATTCAGCTCCCAGAGCGCGCCGATGGCCAGGACCATGGAAAAAATCAACGCCATTATCTCCAGGGACACCCCCGAGGAGATCTTTATCACGGCCCTTTACCTCCGCTACATGCACAAGAACAGGAGGCTCAGTTACGTGAGCGCCGGCCACCCGCCCCCGGTGCTTGTGAGGGGAGGAAGAACGAGGGAGCTGAGGGGGACCGACATTCCCCTGGGCCTCCTTCGTGACGCCTCTTTCAATGCACACTCCGTCTCGCTGAAGGCCGGCGACGTGCTCTACTGCCTGAGCGACGGAGTTGCGGGCGCAAGAAATCCTGGAGGCGAGTTCTTCCCCCCCCGGGACCTCCATAAGGCCATGAGAGAGCTTACCTCTCTCCCTGCCGCCGCGGTGTGCGATGAAATCGTCAGCAGGACCCTCGATTTCTGCGGCAAGGAGAAGTGCAGCGACGATATCACCGTCGTGGTCCTGAAGATACTGGAGTGATGAGGAGGCGTCATGGAGACTTACAGGGAGCTCTGGAATCATGAGCCCGTCATGGCCTTTTTTATGACTGTTCTCGCGCTTGCTGCGGGCGGGGCGGTGGTCTACTGGATAGTGCGCGCTTATGCGGCAAACGCCATAAACCCCAGGATCACTCTCTCCCCGGAGAAGGTGAAGCGGGGCCAGGAGCTGTCGGCAGTCATAGAGTTCAGCCCGCGGATGAGCCTTGAGCTGGACATGATCGAGGTGACGATTACATGCGAGCGCACTTTCCGTGAGCATCGTGCTGGCGACCGCCATCACCATTACGAAAAGGACACCCTCTGCAAGGAAACCACCTATATTCCCGTGGGGAAAATGGTGAAGGCCGGTGAAACCTGCTCTTACTCATCAAATATTGCCGTTCCCCGCGACGGCCTTCCCACGAAGAGGAAGAGCTTTGGGTGGGACGAAGAGCAGGCCATCTCCATCGAGTGGTATGTCACGGTCCGCTTTGACATCAAGCAGTTCCCCGACGCCATAAACAGGTACAGCATCATAGTGGAGGGTTAGCGGGAAGAGGCGGTCTTCGCCTCCCAGGTCACCTTCTGCCCCTTGACCGTGAACACCAGGTAGTAATAAGGCGGCGTCTCCCCTGCCGAGCCGCATGTCAGGTGGATCATTTTCCCCAGCTTGTCAACGGAATAACTGTGCTGATGGCCCGAGAGAAAATAGTCCACCCCTTTCTTCTCAAGAAACCATGAGAGATTGCCCTGCATGAAGTCACCTGGGTGCCTCCCCCCCCCGAGAAGGCCCACGTGGGAGATAACAAAAACCCTGCCATATGCGGGCTTCGCCTTTGCAAGCACCTTTGCAAGCCATTGCTGCTGTGCCGCGGGGATCGAGATGCCACTCCCGTCAAGCATGATGAAGAAGCAGCGGCCGTAATGAAAGGAGTAATAGCTCCCATAGGAGCCGCTGTCCAGGGCGATGCCCTTGTTCCTGAAGGAAGCCCATTCCTTCCCGTAGAGAGCCCTTCCCATGCCGTAGACATCGTGGTTCCCCGGGGAAGGGAAAAAGGCAATGCCTGCCGCCGTGAGAGGAGCCCTCACCCCGGCGTTGAAGGTGTCCCACATGGAGAGAATAGCGGCCTCATAGGCTGAATGGCTGTTGATGCTGATCATGTCGCCGCAGTGCAGCACGAAGGAAGGCTTCACTTCATTGACGAGCGACGATACGATTATGTCCGTGGCGTGGTGGAGGCGCCATGAGCCCGGTGCCGGCGCCAGGTGGGTGTCGGAGATCACCGCGAAGGTGAAGGATTCCTCGCCGGCTGCGAAGGCCGGGGCGGCATGCATGATAAGCAGTAAAAGGCATACAATGAGCTGTCTGGCGGTCACGTCTTGCTCCTCCTGTGCTTCATCAGCGATGGATCTTTCTTCTGCCTGCCTCTCCCTTCTCCCTGCCTCTCCGGTGAAGGCTTTTTGCGGTCTCACTTCAGAGTGCGCTCCAGGATTCACCGCGGAATCTGCCATGCGCCGGGAGAGGGCCGGAGAGCGGCTGAGAAAAATCATGAGATCCTGAACCATGGAAAAAACCAGCAAAGGCGGGGCGGGTCCGCATGGGAAAGGCGAACGCGCTCCCGGGGCATCAGTGACGGCAGAGAAGGTTGTTTTCAACGGGAAGAGAATTGTAGTATACGGAAAACCCGCCTGCCTGAACAGGCTTGAAACAAAACCTCTGGAGGACATAATGAAAAAAGAAACAAGGACCATATGGGAGCGTTTTATCGCCCACACGGAAGAGAAAGCAAAAAAGAGCGGCGCCGATCCTTCAAAGCTCAGGGCAAAAGCATCGGCCCTTGCCGAGAAATACCGCTCCAAAGGCTATCTCCCCTTCACGCCCAGCGAGGCCGTCAACGACGATCCCCTCCTCTACCCCTTCTTTTACGAAGAGCTTGGGAAAGGGCAGTTCCGGGACGGGGCGATCCCCTCTCCCGTCGAAGGGCAGAGCGACTCCGCATGGATGCTCGGCACCGATTTCTGTTTCATCAACATCAGGGCCCTCTCACCGAAGAAAAGCAAGACAGGAACCATTTCGGACGCCTTCAGGCTTCTTCCCATAGTGAGGGCCGGCTCGTTCCACCTTGCCCCTTTCTTTGACTGCACCATGCACAACCTTTACGCCATCGACAGCCTCAGGATCCTCACCGAGGACATTGTGGATCATGAGCTCCTCGAGGCGGGCATCGCCCCCGATGACCAGATGAGGCTTCTCATCGACGCCATCCATATCCTTGGAAAGACCGTGGGATTTGACCTGGAGCCCCACACGAGCCAGTTCTCCAGGGTGGTCCTCGAGAACCCCCAGCACTTCCGGTGGCTCCACCTCGACAAGAGCAGGAAGGGCCTCCAGGGAGGCTTCACCCATGAAAAGATGTTCAGCCCCGCCGAGCAGGCGAAAATAGTCAAGGAAGTGAAGGAACTTATCGGGCAGGAACTGAAAAAGCACGGCCTCACCCGCATGGAAGACCTCTCGCAGGGCGTGACGGAACTCCGCGAGGCCCACTGTGATATCCTCGAGATGCTCATCGCAAAGGGGTACTGGACTCTCCCGAGCCATACATGGAACGGCGTGGGGCTCCCTAAGTTCAACAAGTACAGCAAGGAGGGAGGCTATCCCGATTTCACCTACCTGGACATCGAAGGGGAGGACCAGCATGATCAATCCTTCGGGATGCTCACGCCCTTCTCTCTCTACACCAATCTGCCCTTCAACGAGGTGCCCACCCCTGAAGACCCTCCTGTGTATAAAGAGGACACTTTCAAGTTTCTTACGGGAATATTCCCGAAGATCCTGGAAAAATATGATTTTGACTTCCTGAGAATTGACTATGTGGACCACATTTTTGATAGCACCGTCGATGAATCGTGGGACATCCCCCTCTCGGACCGCATGACGCCCAAGGTGCTTGCCGCTGTCATAGAGAAAGCCCGCGAAGCAAAGCCCTGGCTCGGCACCATGGCCGAGCGCATGGGCCAGGACATCTGGGATTATCAGAAAGTGGGCTTTGACCTGGTCCTGGGCCAGGACATCCTCACGACGATGCACCCAGGCTATCTCACATGGTGCCTTGAGACCCATGAGAAAATAAAGAGCCAGGCGCCTTCATGGAAGCGCCCTGCATCGGTGCTCTTTGCCGTGGACACCCACGATTCGGGCCACCCCCTCTTCTGGACCACCCCTGTCTCGCAGGTCATCGGGGCCCGCGGGATGGCGCTCAGGCACTTTATCTCCCGGTTCCTCTACGCAGGCGGCCTCAGGAGGCCCAAATACGAGTGCATCGGGAACCAGGACCTGAGCTACGGCCTCTATGAGACCAATAACAACGCAAAAAGCCTTACCTGGGTGGGCGACAAGGAGTACTGCCGCCGTTATCACGCCCTTGAGAATGTCTACGAGGAGCTGAAGCCCTTAATCGCCTCTTCGGTGCAGGGCCCCCTTCATATCGACAGGGGCGCCATGTGGTGGTTCCTGGACTGCCGGGGTGAGAAGCCCTCAAGGATTCTCTGTTACGCAAACCTGGAGAGGGAAGTGAAAAAAGTGAAGGTCCTCGCGGAGAAAAAGCCCGTCTACGAGGCCGTGAAGGACGTGTACCTTTATCTTTACGAGAACTCGCCTGTGCGCAATGCCGCCGTGACAGAGATTGATGTGACCACGGGGAAGAAGAAGCACATTGAACCCGACAGGAACGGGTGCATCTTCCTCAAGGAAGTGGAGCCCCTGGGAGTGCGCCTTTACGTCATCTCCGAGGCGGGCTAGTTCCTGGTCCTTATCTGGCTTGTGATCTGGAGGGTGTTCCGCTTGTCGGTGCTCGGCGAGTTCTCCAGGCTGTAAGTCGCCGTCACTATGTCGGTGTATATCTCGAAGTTGACGGAATCCACATACTTGGCCACGGTGGTGGCGGTGAGCGAGTTGTCGTTTATCCATCCTGAGATGGTGTCCTTGCCGGCCGGAATTGCAGGGATGGTGGCGGTGCCGGCGTCATTGATCACCTCTTTTCTATAGAGGTAGCTCACGCCTTTGTTTGAGCCTATGTAATAGCATACCCATCTTTTCCAGAGAAGCTCGTTGTAAGCATTGTAGGTGTATTTTTTCTGGGAGTTCCTGGGGCTTGCAAAGATTATGCCCTTGGGGGTGGAGGCGTCAAGGTCATAAACGCTCATCGACGTGGTCTCGCTCAGGTCCTGCGTGAGAGTTGCCATGCCCCGCATCGCCTGGCTCTGGAGATCCACCGAGGCATCGGCCACGTTGTAATAGCGCATGCTGGTGATGAGCACCCAGTACACGCAGGAGAGCACGCAGGAGAAAAGGGTCATATAGACCATGAGCTCCACGAGGGTTGTGCCTGTGCTCTTTTTAGACGATAATTCCCCTGACATGATGCCCTCCTTGCTCACTTGAGCTTGGCAACTTCGGTATAGAGGTCCACGGAGTGAACCTTGTTGATCGTCGCGGCTTCATTGCTGTTCTCATACCACCATACAGTAACCCTCACGCCGCAGAGCTCGCACGGATTCGCAGCCGCATCCGGCAGCTTGTTTACCTGGATATTCCAGTTATAGGAGAGGGTCTGCGTCACGCCGTTCACCATCGAGGTGACGGTAAAGCTGCCATTCAACGGGACAGGTGGCGGGGCAGGAGGATTATATTCTGACATGGCGAGAATGCTGGCAAACTCCATGCCCTTCACGTATTCAATGCGCTCCTCGGCAAAATGGGTGGCCAGCATCTGGTTCTTAGCCATCTGGATGGAGCGGAACGTGACGGGAAAGACGCCTATTATCATGCAGAAGCTCGTGAGAAAGATGGCAATGGCTATCAGGAGCTCTATAAGGCTGAATCCTCTGCGGTCCCTCACATATTGTCTTTTCATGGTCATACTCCCTTGCAAAACGGCCTCTCTCTTTAACAACCCGTTACTGTCTCTGCCACGAGACGATGTCCACGCGCGCAGTCCCCGGCCCCATGTTCCAGGCTTCAAAGCCTGGGCAGAACACGGGCATCGGGAAAAACTCGAAGTCGGCCTGCCCGCCCGTGCCGACCATCCCATTGTAAGCTATGGTAGTACCCCTTGTCTTGAATTCAGCCTGCATATCGATCTTGCCATGGGCGAACACAAGGCCGTTGGTGATGCAATGACAGCCATGATCAAAGCTTATGTTTCCCCCGACGTATTTTGATCCATCCCATTCACCAAGGGCGATGAGGTTCACCGGGTAGTATTTGTCAGGCTTCGCGCCGATACTGGTCTGAAAAGTCATATTCTTGCCGTTTCCTGTGACGATGCTCCCTGTGCCCTTGAAAGAGGCCTTGTTCCCGAAAGTGATGCCGTTGGGGAAGTAATGAACCTTGCTGCCAAGGTCTAACTCGCCGTTTATACTGGTTTCCATATGGCTCTGGCAACCGGCAAGAAGCACGCTCAGGTCGGGATTGGGCATCGTTTCGGTGCCGGGAGCCGGTGATACCGTGGTGTCGCCGGAAAGGTCAAAAGGAGTAACCAAACCCGGCCCGGACTGCACATTGGCATTTTCTATATTGGTCGGATTGATGATAATTCCATTTGCCCAGGCATTCTGGCCGGTTTCCATCACGAGCCTTGCCTTCACGTCGATATTTTCTGCCGATAACAGATTCCCTGAGCCCTTTACGCTCACAATAGAGCATGCCGAGCTGAAGGTGATGGTCTTGTTGCTCTTTATATTTCCGTAGACGGTGGTATTGGACTGGAAATTGATGGCGTCGCCGGCAGCGAGGGCATAGTCAAAGTTCCCCAGGAACGAGTACTTCACCATGACGCCCACTTTCTTGGTGATGGGGTAATTGGCGATAGACCCTGTGGAGAGGAAGTAGCAGAGGCCCGGCGGCACCTGCACACCGTCAGGCGCCGTTATTGAGGGTGACCCCTGCAGCGCCATCTGGTTGTTCGTTATCGTCACCTCGTACTGGACAGTCTCGCCTCCATTCTGCCAGCACGTCTTAAGAGGAATGCCTGCCGACCATGTCGGAATGTTCTTCTTGTAGTTCAGGAGGGCTTCCTGAACCCCTGCCTCGGCGGCATTGAAGAGCACCTTGTCCCTTCGCTCCATGGTGGTGTCCCTGAGGCCGTTGATTCCCCTTGCGCCGATGGCGAAGACGACTACTACAAGGATAGTGAGTATAATGAGCGTGATGGCGATTGACAATCCCCGCTGTCTTTTATTGGTTCTCATTATGAACCATCCCCCCTCCTGTGTTCCTGATCCCATTATACTCCGCTTGTGTGCCCTGTTCTGTAAGTTTTCTTACAGAACAGCCATTCCCCTTTCTTCGGGGTTCTTCTTTCCTGGTGCCCCCTCCTTCATTATAAGGGGCAGCAGGCTCACTTGCAAGAGTATTGTCCATCATGAAAAAATCCCCTTCTTGCTCCCCGGCAAAATGAAAGCGACAGAGCCTTTGTTCCCTCTATCGCTCGATCTGCTCAAAACTCTCTTTATTTTCTCTGCCACGAAATAATATCAACACGTTCTGTCCCCGGCCCTATGCTCCATGCCTCAAAGCCCGGGCAGAATACAGGGATAGGGTAAAAAATAAAGTCCGCCTGTGAACTGGTGCTCACCATGCCACTGTATGCGATAACAGTGCCCTGGACCGCGAAGGTCGAGTTTGTGGTGATAGAGCCATGGGCAAAGACAAGGCCGTTGACAAAGCAGTGTGAGCCTCCTGTAAAAGAAATGTTACCCCCGCTGTATTTTTTTGTGAGGGCGTCCCAGTTCCCCAGGGCGACCAGATTTACCGGGTAATAGCTCTTCGAGTCACCGAGGGAGCGCTCAAAAACCATGTTGGTGCCGTTTCCCGTCACAATGCTCCCTGTCCCCTTATAGCTGCTCTTATTTCCAAAAGTGACGCCGTTGGGGAAATAATGGACCTTGCTGTCCAGGTTCAGTTCTTTGTCCCACGTGGTCTCTGTGTGCTCAACCAGAGTCGCCGATGCTAAGAGTTTGCTTATGTCGGGGTTGGGCATTGATTCAATCCCTGTGCTATCAGCCATAGTTGTGGCAGCTTCGCATGAAAAGGGCAACGTATCCGCAGAGGTATCATAGGCCACCACGGTGGCATTTAAAATCTTGGAAGCGCCCGTGATGTCGGCTCTTGCCCTGCAGAACTGGCTTGTCTCCATCTCCAGCTTTGCGTTGACATTGATATCTTTCGAGCAGAACACGTTTCCCTGGCCCTTGACGCTTATCACTTCGCATGCCGCCTCGAAGTTGATGGTATTGTTGCTCTTTATGTTCCCATATATCTTGCTACTGGCATTAAAACTGATTTTGTCACCGGCGGCAAGGGCATAGTTGAAGGTCCCCAGGAAGGAGTACTTCACCATGACGCCCACTTTCTTGGTAATGGGGTAATTGGCGAAAGACCCCGTGGAGAGAAAGTAGCAGAGGCCCGGAGGCACTATGGTCCCGTCGGGGGCCGTGAGACTGGCGGCGCCCTGAAGGGCCTGCTGGTTATTGGTGACGCTCACCTGGCACCGGGCGATTTCACTGCCATTCCGCCAGATCTCCTTGAGAGGGATACCGCTGCTCCAGTCAGAAGAGTTTCTTTTGTAATTGAGCAGGGCTTCCTGCATCCCCGCCTCGGCGGCATAGAAGAGAATCCTGTCCCTCTTCTCCAGCGTGGAGGCCCTCAGGCCGTATATGCCTCTTGCGGCTATGGCGAAGACTATTACTACAAGAATGGTGAGAATGATGAGCGTCATTGCGATGGATAATCCGCGCTCTTTTCTTTTCAGGGACATAGGCAAACCTCCGCTGGTGTCTCCCACCTATATATTATAGCACTAAAGCATGGAATAGTTCATCCTACCATGTGCGTAATTCAGGAGTACTTCGTTAGACCTATTTTCTGCTCTCCTCCCCCGGGAGAATCTTCTGCGGCAGGCACGCCAGGGTGAAAAAAGGTAATTTACGACTGAGGGAGAATGAGAATTGAGCATCAATCTCAAGCAGGTGGGCAATGGCTGAAGCGCTTCTTCCCGATCTTGTGCTCAACAACCGTTACAAGATAAGAAAAGTTCTCTCTTTCGACGGAAACCGCGGCGTCTATCTCGCCAAGGACATCAAGATCACCGAGAAGACCTGGATTCTGAAGGAGTTCATCTTCGCTGACGATGCGGGATTCGGCGAGGAGGAGCTCAAGATCCGCGAGCAGGCATATTACGAGACTCTCGAGGTGATCTCCAACTTTGAGCATCAAAGCCTTCCCAGGATACTGGACCACTTCAAGGATGCCCAGCGCCATTACCTGGTAATGGAGAACGTCGAGGGCGTCACCCTCAAGGGCTTGAGCGAGATGAGCGTCGCTGCCCTCGAAGAGCTGCAGATTGCCGAATGGGCCCTAGGCATCGTGGAGGCCCTCAACTATCTTCATACAAGGCCCAAGCCCTTTATTCACAGCGAGCTTGACCCTGCCCACGTCATGCTTGACGCCCAGAACCGGGTGCAGCTTGTGAACCTGGGACTCAACAGGTTTTTCGACCCGAAGCAGGATTTCAAGGCTTTCACGACGAGCTTTATCGATGTCGCCGACGATTACTTTGAGCTGGGCAAAACGCTCTATTTCCTCTTTGCGAAAAAGGAGTATGATCCCCGCCAGATAAGCATTGAACTCCCGAACTGCTCCGAGCAGATGAGCAAGATAATCTACCGCTGCCTCTCCGATGACCCCGCCCGCAACTACCGCGATGCCCAGGATTTCATCGTGGAGATCAACAAGCTGATCCACCCTAAGACCGAAGAGAAGGAAGAGGTCAAGGTAAAGGAGAAGACTCCCCCTTTTTACATCAATATCCTTCCCACGAGAAGGAATCTGGATAACCTCATCTATGCAATCTTCTCGCAGAAGCTGTCTTATTTCATTGCCGAGATCATAGCCCTTATCATCATTACCATCATAATATGGGCCCTCATGCACCCCGGCTGGAACTACACAAAGCCGGGGCCTGTCGTGATGATTGCCTGCAGGCGCGAGCTGATAACCCTTGACGCCGCTACGAGAAAACTGCTGGACAGGAAGGTTCTCGACTATGATATCGGCGATATCTGCGAAGGACGGAGCGTGGCTTACCTCTCGAACACCTCCCGTTCAACGATTGACCTGATGGATACGCTCCATAACCACATTACCATGTCGCTGGCGGTGGACAGGAACCCCACAAGGATGCTCCTCGCAGGCCCCATGCTTTTCTGCGTCAATGAGACCACGAACAATATATCCGTCGTCTCCACCGACAGGAATGAAATGGTCTCAATCATCCCCACGGGCGGGAAGCCCACGGACCTGGCCTATTCAATGAGTGACAACCTGCTCTTCATCTCCAACACTTCGGTTGACTCCATCCATATAGTGGATCCCATCGGCAACATCAACAAGGCCATTATTATAATGCCGGGAGGAGCGGGCCCCATCGCCCTCGACGCCGCAGAGGAGAATCTCTACATCGCCTGCACGAAGTGGGACGGCATCCAGTGCTTCAACACCAGGAAAAGCAAGGTTGTCGAGGAGTATTCCAACATCGGCCTCAAGAAAGCCTCATGCATGGCCCTCGATCCCCTGAAGGAAAACCTCTATATCTGTGACAGTGAGCGGTTCAAGGTGATGGTCTTCAATCTTGCCGAAAAGAAAGTGACCCACGAGATAAAAGTGGGAAAAAATCCTTCATCAATGGCCTTTGAAAGCTCAAAGAAGCTCTGGGTGGCGAATTACGGCTCTCACAACATATCGATTGTCAACACGGTTTCCCGTTACGTGGAGACGACGATAGAGACAGGGAGAAATCCCTGTGCCATAAAGTATTTCAGGTAGCATAATTCATCACGGCCCGGAAGCCCCTCTCCTTGGCGGCGCTTACCGCCTCGACTTTCAGCCTCCTTGCGATCCTGCAGTTCCGGGGAAGCTCGTTCCAGGCCCCTCCTTTTGCCACTTTGTAAGGGGTCTTCGGCGATTCATGGAAGGGGTTCACGCGGGGCGCCGCCTTGTAGAATCCCTCGTTGAAGCTGTCCAGGCACCACTCCCATACATTCCCCGCCATGTCAAGGCATCCCCAGGGTGATGCCCCTCCCGGGTAGGCCCCCGGGGGGGAGGGCCCTTTCTCCTCGAAGAAATGAGCTTTCCACGGGGCTTTGGGGCTGTCCCAGCAGTTGAGGCGGCAGACGTCAAAAAAGCTCCCCCAGGGATAGACTCTTTCATCGGTGCCGCGGGCTCCCCTTTCCCACTGGGCCTCTGTCGGGAGTTCCGCGCGGGCCCACCCGCAGTAAGCCCTGGCATCGTTCCAGGAGACCTGAACCACGGGGTACTCGTCACCGGATTTCTCCCAGTATTCCTCCCATTCCCCCTCGGGCTCATACCCCGTGAGGGAGACAAAGCGGGCGAACTGCCTGTTGGTGACGGGTTGCTCATAGGCCCAGTATGGAGAAAGCACTGCCATGTGAAGGGGCCTCTCCTCGGGGCGCCCCTCCCTGTCATCATGATGGGCTCCCAGGAGAGCCTCACCCTGCGGTATCCATATCATCGGGGCCCTGTCTCTCAGGTTCTGGTAGAGCTCAAAGCCCTGGGCGTTGATGCCGGTGAAGGTGAGGCCTTCAGGAACGACTGCCGGCGAGTCCTTGCCCCGGGGCCTTTCCGGTGCTTTTGCCGGGCTTTCGCCTGGTTCTCTGATGCATGCCACAGGAGCTTTCTTTTCCTGCTGCGGCTGAGTGGCGGATGGTATAGAAGCCGCTATGGATGGCATCAAAGGCGCTGCGGGAGGCTGAGGAGCAGGAGAGACCGCCTGGCGCTCCGCGGGAGCGGGCCGAGGTGACGGGATAACAGCTGCAGGAGGCAGCGCAGATGAGGCATCCGGGGCTGGTGGTTGTGACATCGCGGCGGGAAGGACACCTGCGGGTGCTGCTTTCGCCTGTTGAGAGAATGAACCCGACGATGACTCACGGTCGAAGAATTCCCTTATCTCCCCGACGCTCTGGAATCTCTCCTTTGCCTTGAGGGCTACCATCCTGTCCACGGTGTCGGCAAAGGCCCTCTGGATGTCCCGCCTTACTGTGCCCAATGGCTCAAAATCAAAGGGGTGCCCTGCGGGATCTACCCCTGAAAGGAGATGGTGGAGCGTGGCTCCTGCCGAGTAGATGTCCATCGAGGGATGGGCCAGGCCTTGCGCCTGCTCCGGTGGCGCATAGCCCGGCGTGCCGTACGAGAGGGTCTTTGTGGCGCAGCCGACCCTCACGATGCCGAAATCCACGAGGTAAAGGGCTTTTCTCCCCGCCTGCCAGATGAGGTTGTCGGGCTTGATGTCCCGGTGAATGATGGGAGGCTCCTGGCCATGGAGATATTCCATGATGTCCAGCAGCAGGAAGAACCATTCCAGGACCTCCTCTTCAGGGACGGGGTTCCCTGCCCTCCCTTCGATGAGGCTTCTGAGGCTCTCTCCCATGATGAAATCCATTACCAGGAAGAACCGGTCCTGCTCGCTGAAATAGTCAATCACCCTGGGAAGAGAGGGGTGCTTGAGGCTCCTGAGCACCTGGGCTTCCTGCCTGAAATAGCGCTGGAAGACGGACTGCTCTTCATCGGAGCCCGCCTGGCCCGTCATCTCCTTGAGGGCCACTTCCGATGAGAACCGAGTGTCCTTTGCCCGGTACACCTTGCCGAATCCCCCGCTCGAGACGAGGGACTCGATGACATAGCGCCCGTCAAGCAGGGTGCCTGTCGAGAGAGTACCCGTCGAGAGAGTGCCCGATGCGGAGGAGGCTGCAGGCGGGGCCGATGCGGCACTGGTCATTTTCATGCCGCAATGGGTGCAGAACCTGGCCCCTTCAATGTTGTTACCCCCGCAGGACGGACAGAACATATGATACCTCGCTTGATTTATATATTCTCGCCGCCACCCTGCAGCCCTCCTTTGCCATCCCCCCATTACTCATCAGCCCAAGGGGTTCAAAATATTTTTTCTCCCCCTGTCTAAAATTCCATTCCCGGGGAATATACCTGTCAGAATAGAAAAAGGAGGTATGTGGAATGGAGATTCTCGTCTTTATCGTCATCATCCTGATAATCGCCGCGGTCCTCTCCGACCAGAGCAGGAAAAACCAGGAGCAGGCGCGGCGCGACTCCGTGGAAAACCGGCTCATGTTCCTGGAGATGGCCGGAAAAAGGTATGACGCCGTCGAGCAGCGCGTCCTTGTCCTGGAAATGACGGCCACCAAGCATTCCAGGGATATTGCAATGCTTACGGCAGCCAGGAAGCCCGAGGCTGTCGAGGCAGCCGATGCTTCCGAGGCGGAAAAGAAACCGGCGGCATCCCTCTCAGCCCGCAGGCTTTCGCCGCTCTCAGGGGTTTTGTCACAGGCCCGGGCAGAGAACATAATGCCTGCAGCCTCAGCGAAACCGGCGCCCCTGTCACCGGCTGAACCGGCCAGGGAAAAGGCCCCTGTCCTTTCCCTCGTGGCGGAAAAGGCAGAGCCAGCAGCGCCTCAGGCTTCCGCGGCTCCAAAGACTGAATCAGAGCCGGCCAGAACTATCACGCCGGCAGGCGAGATAACTGTTGAAGCGAAGCCCCTTGCTCTCGTGGAAAGCAATGACCGCATCTGGGATGAGATCCTTGATCACGGGACGACCGACACGGAGAAGACTTCCACAACCAAGGCCTCAACGGCCAAGACTTACACCGAGAAAGCCTCGAGGATGGAGATGGAGTTTGCAGGGACCTGGCTTAATTTCACCGGCATCATATTCCTTATCATCGGGATTATCACCTATCTCACCATCACCCTCAGGTCGGCAGGCCTCCTCCAGGCCATCGGCGGCATCGGTCTCGGTCTTCTCCTGGTCTTCATCGGCCACTACCTCTATCAGAAGAACATGCAGAAGTTCGCCCACCCCCTTATCGGCGGCGGATTCTGCATCCTCTTCTTCACCGTGTGCGCCTCCTATTTCTATTACCATATAATAGGGAGCTACGTGCTCTTCTGCTCAATATTCGCCATTGTAGCCTGGTCGGGCATATCGATCTTCAAGTACGACTCAAAGCTTATCGGAAACGGGATGCTGATCGCGGCATTCCTGGCTCCCTTCTTCATGCAGTTCAGCTTCTCAGGCACCGGCATCATAACGTTCTACCTTATCGCCATCAACTGCGGCGTGGCCTACGTGGCCTACTACAAGAAATGGGACTACTTCACGACGGTGGCCTTCCTTGCCACCTACCTCCTCTACTTCTATAATTTCCACATGACCCAGCCGGTCCACGCCCTCTTCTTCCTCATCGCGATCTATCTTCTCTTCCTTCTTTCCAACAACATCCTCCACTTCACGAGAAAGTCATCGAGCGACTACCACCTGTTCCTCTCCTACCTCTCGCCCACCGTGTTCGCCATCACCTCCTACTTCGTGCTCCTCAAGATGGCCAACATCTGGGCCACCTCGGTCTATGTGCTCCTTGGCGTGATTCACCTGGGCCTCACCTGGCAGGCCAGGAAGATGGAGGAAAAGGACCCCATGTTCTCGGAGATCGTGAGGAACAACCTGGTCCTGGGAATCCTCTTCCTCACGGCGTCGGTGAGCTTCATCACCTACTTCTCGAAGGGAACGACCTGCTTCTCCATCGTGACGGCCCTCTGGTTCGCCGAGGCCCTCGGCCTCCTCAAGCTGAGCTTCCTGGCCGGCGAGTATGGGAAGATCCTCAGGAGATACTCCTACTTCGCGATGCTTCTTGCCTCGGCGCAGCTTCTCTACGTGATTCCCACTATGGAAGGCAATCTGAACCTTGCGATTTCGAGATTCGTTATTTACCTCCTCTCGGCAGGCGTATATCTTGCCTACTTCCTCACCCTCTACGGCAGGCGTGACAGCCTTGGCGAGGAAGAGCGCGCCGCAATGACGACAGCCCTCACGGCATCAATGGCAGTAGTGACTTACATGGTTGGCAGCTTCTCACCCGCTCCTCTTCTTCTGCCCGTCGCCTACGGCATTCTCTCCTTCAGCACTCTTCTTGCCGCCGGGCGCATCCTTCCTGAATACGAGCGCTTCATGAGAAGAGCCTCTGTGATTTATCTCGTGATGGCCTCCTACCAGGTCTTTGCGGTACTTCCTGATCTTGCTGCTCCCGCGACCGCCGCGATCAACAACGAGCGCTGGATGTGGCTTGTCATGGCATGTGCCTATTTCGGGTACTTCAGCACCCTTTACCGGGGAATGGGCAATGCCGGCAAGGAAGAGAGAGCCTATATGACCATGAGCCTTCTCGCCTCCCTGTGCCTTGGCTCATACCTGGTGATGACCATGGCATCAGGGCTCCTTTACCTCCAGGTTGCCGCGACGCTCGTGAGCGCCCTCTTCATCTATATGAGCTTCAGGTACTACGAGCTCCTCAAGGGCTGGCAGAACCTGGGCCATATCGGCCTCATGCTCACCGTCCTCTCCATACTCGGATCAGGGCTCTTCATCAACAGGGCACCCTTCACTCCCTTCCTGAACCTCCAGTTCGGCGCCATGCTCCTTATCGCTGCGGTGCTCTATCTCACGGGCACAGTGCTCAGGAAGAACGAGGACCTTATCGTGAAAGAGGAGAAATGGACCATCGCGGCCATCCCCTACATGATAGGGATCGTGCTGATGAAAAGCGTGCTTGCCGAGACTACCGGCTCAGCATCAACGCTGATATGGGCTCTTACGGCCCTGGGGCTCCTTGTCAAGGGGCAGAAGGATCCCAAGGGCAGCCATTACCTCACCCTCGCCCAGTTCACCTTCCTCGTGAGCTTCATAAAGTCCGTTCTCTTCGACGCCAACTTCGTGTGCGTGTCGGGGGGGATTGACATTGCCGCCACGGGCGCCGCGTCGCTCAGGCTCTTTGACGTGGCAGCTATAATCGGCATCATCGCCATCTACGTGGTGGCTGCCAGGATGGTATGGGCCAACTTCGATCTCAGGAATTTCCTCATCGCCCTTGCGCTCTTCATCTTCTGCTTCCAGTCATCATTCATACTCTACAAGTTCTACGGCATCCTGGATTACTTCCAGGTCATCCTCTCGGGCTTCTGGAGCATCTTCGCCTTCCTCTTCATCACCTACGGCATCTACCAGGAGCTCAAGATATCACGGCAGTTCGGCCTTATGCTCCTCGTGGCATCTATCCTCAAGATATGCTTCGTTGACCTCTGGGTCCTCAACGCCTACAACAAGGTGACGACCTTCATCATCATCGGCGTGCTGCTGCTGATAACCTCGTTCCTCTACCAGAAGCACAGGAACATCCTTGCCGAGAAATACCAGGCCAAGAAGCTTGCCATCGAAGCCGCATAACCTCCACCTGGAGTTTGGTACAGAAGCCGGGGCGGTATCACCGCCCCTCTTTTTTTGTTAAAACAGGTTCCCAATGACCTGCCAGAAGCGGTCTGTGTAGGCATCGTGGCCCTTGTTGTTGGGATGGATGCCGTCGGCATGCCTGTATTCAGGATGCTCCTTGAACATGTCGGGGAAGTCCACGAGCTTGACGTTATAGCGGGGTGCAAGCTCTTCGATAATCCTCTTGAGCTCAAGGCTGTTCGAGGCCCCGGGCACGTAAAAATTCCCGAAAACTATCACTGCCTTTGTTCCCGAGGTGAGAGACTGGAAGATCTGCGTCCAGTTCTTCCTGAAGAGGCCCTGTTCCATCCCGTAGCCGTTGTGGTCGATAAGCGACAGTATCACCACCAGGTGAGGCTGCTCCTGGACGGCCTGCTGGATAAGGCCCATGGAGATGAAGTCCGAGCTTGATTTGCCTCCCCTTGCCAGGTTCTTCATCACCAGGTCGGGGAACCGGGCCCTTAGCCTGTCGCCGATCTGGCAGGCAAACCCCTTGGACGCGGGATCGGCGCCGCTTCCCTCGGCGCTGCTGCTGCCCAGGACCACGTATTTGAAAGTGGATATGGTGCCGAGCTTCTTCTGTGTCTCCAGCCTCTGGAGCTTCATATCGTTTATGGACTTCTGGATCTCCTGGGCGGAGATGTTCTTCCTGAGCGTGATGTCCATTATGTCTGTTTCTTTTGTATAGAGCACCGAGGCGCCCAGCTTTTCTGCAAACTCCCTGAGGGGCACGTAAGCCCTCCCCTCCCTGATGACCATGGGAATCTCCAGGGGAGCGCCTTCGCAGGTGAGGGTGAAGGTCCCCTGGGGAAGGGAGCACTCTCCGGCTTTTTTCACGATGGCGGCAGTGCCTTCACCAGCTTCGGCAGAGAAGCCCAGGAGCTTTATAAGGGAATCGAGAGGAGCATAGACGGTGCCCTTGACCTCGATAAGCCTCTCATTCAGGGGTTTGTTCCTTACATAGACCTCCAGGGCCCCGGCCTCATGGCCACCGATAAGGGTAAAGGCCAGAAGCACAAGCAGTGCGGATCTCATGAGGGTGTGTATCATAGCTGCTCCTCCCTGTAAAATAATGTGCTGGCTGTTACAATGTCTATTATACTATAAACAGGGGGGCAGATAAACGGGGACTGGCACTTTTTAAAGGCACTCCATCCCGAGGGCCTTGTAAACACTCTGCAGGAGCGTGAGGGGGCTGAAGGGCTTTGTCACGTAATCGACCACGCCAAGCTGCCTGGCCTGCAGGATACGGTCCTCTTCCCTGTATCCCGAGAGCATGATTACGGGAATATTTCCCGTAATCTCGTTGCTTTTCAGCTCTTCCAGCATTTCTATGCCATTCTTGCGGGGCATCACCATATCGAGGAGCACCAGGTCGGGGAGCTCTTTCACGGCTCTCTCCATTCCGCTCTCACCATCGTGGGCCTTCATAAGGCTGAAGCCGCACCCTTTCAGCGTGTAGTGCACAAGCTCGCTGAAATCCTCGTCGTCGTCAATAATCAGAATTTTTTTCATATCTTCCATGAAGGAAATGGCAAGAAAAATGATAAAATATACCTTATTCCATTATAGATATCCATGAGGCATTGCGCAATCACCCGAAAGGGCCATTTCGAATCTTGAAGAGCTGACCCGCCCGGTGGGGGGCACCATGGAGACAGAAGGAAGGTGCAGAAATGAAGAACAACGGAAATCAGGAAGATGAACAGTTCGTCCTCAGGAAAAAGCACACTGCAGAGGATTCCTACTTTGCGGAGCGCGACAAGGAGCTCATTGAAAAGCACAAGCATGAGCTGGAGCAGAAGAAGCTCGAGGAACAGAAAAAGCTCCACCATATGAAATGCCCCAAGTGCGGCTCTGACCTGATGGAAATAGAGTTCATGGATATCATGCTCGACAAGTGCAAAAAGTGCGGCGGCGTATGGTTCGACAAGGGCGAGGTTCAGACTCTCATGAAGAAGGAAGCCTCGTTCCTGGGCTCCATCTATAAGAACCTCTTCGGCCAGCCTGATGTCAAGGAAGATCTGGACAAGCTGTGAGCCTCCCTGGCTCAGGCTCAGAGGCTGATGACCTGCACATCCCCTGAAGGCAGGTCAACGACGGCCACCGTCGGCTCCTCACTGAGCCAGCCGCCGCATTCACCGGGGTTTACCACGAGGCTCTTTCCTTTTCTTATGTCTTTTCTGTGGGTGTGACCGTAGATGACAAGGTCAAAAGCCCCGCTCTCCCCCAGCCTGTCGATTGCGAAAGGCTCATGCATGAGGGCGATGTGGAACCCCTCACAGGCAAGAAAATGGGGAGCGGCATGAATCTCCCCGATTTCCTCATAACGCTTTGCAAGCAGTATTTTTTCGCCGTCATTGTTGCCGAAAACGCCGATGACCCTGCACCCCGTATCCTTGAGGGGCGCAAGGGAAAAGGGGGAGATATGGTCGCCGGCATGAAGCACAAGCGCGACACCTTCCCTTCGGAAAGCTGCCGCGGCTTTTTTGATGGTATTCAGGTTATCATGGCTGTCAGCAATAACGCCTATCCGCATCTTTCAGCCTCGTCGCGGTGATTCGTTTTCTCAGTCCTGGATGAGGTCCCTTCCTCCGTCAATTGTCTGGTCCTCGTCGGTATCGGTGTCGAGCCCGCCGCCGTCATCAGGTATGTCGTTGCCGCCGTCATTTCCGCCTGAGCTGCCGGCGCTCTGTGCGCCGCCGCCGCCTTGCTGGCCTCCGCCGCCGAAAATGCTCTTGATAAGGTTGCCTATAGCATTTAAAAGCATGCTCGTGCCCATCATCTTCATCAAATCATTGGAGCCGTTGTTCATCTGAGGCATCGGTGTCGGAGAAGGCATCCCGCCTGAGAGGCCCCCCAGGGTCTCCTTGCTGGGTCTGAAGCTGTCAAGGCCACTCGAGCCGAGAGGGTTTGTATTCATAGTCGTCGTGGGAAGGCCCATAAGGGATGTAGGCGCGACGCCGCCTGAATTCATTCCGCCGAGTCTTGGCATCTGTCCGAGTGATCCGATCATATTGAACACCTCGCTTTTTTCTTCTGCCTCTCTATACCGACAGCTCCTGAAAAATAGGTGATTAACCCTTGAAAAAAGTATGAAAAAGAAGCTGCTCATGTTAACTTTTGCGAGCGATCAAAAACTCGCCAGCTGTCCCCTGGCCTCACGATTCTTGTGCTGTGGTTTTCTTGCCGGTTTCCGAAGGAAATAATGGTGCCGGAAAGAAACCATTGTACTTATGGAGTATGCACTTCTGACAGAAAAACTCACAAGAATCTTCAGGGAGCCGAAGAAGGATATCACCATAACGGCCCTCGATGAGGTGAGCCTCCAGGTGAGGCGCGGCGAGCTCTTCGGGCTCCTGGGCCCCAACGGCGCCGGGAAAACGACGCTCATCAAGATCCTCTCGACGCTCCTCCTCCCTTCAAGCGGGAAGGCATACGTGGCAGGCCACGATGTCGAGGGCGACCCTCTCCCCATAAGAAAGATCATCAACCTGATCGCCGGCGGCGAGTATTCAGGGTACGGTATCCTGAGCGTCAGGGAGAACCTCTGGATGTTCTCGCAGTTTTACAACGTGGAGAGGAAGACAGCGGAAAAGCGCATCGACGAGCTCATAGACATCGTGGAGCTCCGCGAAAAGGCTTCCACGAGAGTCCACAAGCTCTCGACAGGCATGCGCCAGAAGCTCAATTTTGCCCGGGGGTTTGTCAACGATCCCCAGATTATCTTTCTGGATGAGCCTACGCTGGGGCTTGACGTGGCCACGTCCAAAAAGCTCAGGACCTATATAAAGTCATGGCTCTCGGAAAAGAAGGAGAGAACTGTGCTCCTCACGACTCATTACATGGCCGAGGCCGATGAGCTCTGCGACCGCGTGGCCATCATAAACGGAGGGAAGATCGTGGCATGCGACTCCCCGGGAAGCCTGAAAAAGCTGGTGGCGCAGCAGTCCAGCTTCCACATCACCGTGAGGAACGGCAGGGGAGATTTTCACGACCTCGGGAGCCTTCCTCATGTGAAAGCCCTCACGGTGAGCGACGGCCCCGACGGCTCCACCAGGGACCTCCACTTCATACTGGAGAATGACCTCCCCCTCGAGGTCATCTTCCAGAAGCTCACCGAGCAGGATGCAAAGGTGGTCTCTGTGAAGCGATCGGATACCACCCTTGAGGACGTGTTCCTCTCGCTCTGCGGGAGGAGCCTGGAATGACAGCCCGGGAGAGGTTCCGCGACACCGTGGAGAGAAACAGTCGCGCTGCATTCGCAAGGGCATGGGCCCGCGTGAAGGGCATGAACAGGGAGCCCTCTTGGATGATCTTTGAGGTGGTGCTTCCGCTCCTCACCGTTGCCTCCTATGTCTATGTCTATAAAGCCCTCGATTCCCCCGTGGCTTTCATCGGCTATGTGATACTTGGAGGCTCCATGATAGGCTTCTGGATGAACGTGCTCTGGGGGATGATGTCGCAGCTTTACTGGGAAAAGGAGAGGGGCCTGCTGGACCACCTTCTTATCGCCCCTTTCTCCCTCGAGGCACTTCTCCTTGGCATGGCCCTCGGCGGGATGTACAACACGGGCCTGAGAGCTCTCACGACATTTTTCCTTGGCATATGGATTTTCAAAGTGCCCCTGGTGGTCTCGTCATGGGGGGCTTTTGCCCTTACCTTCATGGTGACGCTCTTTGCGCTCTACAGCCTCGGGATGCTGGGAAGCTCATTATTTCTCATGTATGGCAGGGACGCCTGGCATTTCTCGAACCTTCTCCAGGAGCCCATATTTCTCGTGACAGGCTTTTATTTCCCTGTGGCCAGGCTCGGTTACGGCATTGCAGCCGTTGCTTCACTGATACCTGTCACCCTGGGGCTCGATGCCATGCGGCAGGTTCTTTTCGGCGAAGGCACCTTCATCTTTCTGCCCCTTGCCCTCGAGATAGCTCTCATCATCCTGCTGGGGATCATTTACTTTGTCCTGGCTTTGAAAGCCCTCCGCTTCATGGAGAGAAGGGCGCGCCGCGAAGGGAGGCTTACCCTCAGGTGGCAGTGAAAAAGCATCTCTCCACGTTTCTCTCGGCATTCTGGCTTGGCTGGCAGATAGAGGCCAACTGGGCCCATCCGCTCCTCTTTACGCTGTACTCCATCATCAAGCCTATCTCCTCTTGCCTTATCCTGGTGGTGATGTACTTTGTCGTCACGGGAGGCCGCTCCAGGGCCGACCTCTTCGCTTTCATGTACGTGGGGAACGCTTTTTTTATGCTGGTCCTCGGATCGCTCCAGGGCCTTTCAATGGTGCTCCATATCGAGCGTGAGCACTACCAGACCCTCAAATACGTCTACATAGCCACGTCGAGCCTCCATGTCTATCTTTTCGGGAGGGCCGCGGCGCGGATTGTCATAACCGCCCTGTCGGTGCTTATCACTCTGGTCTTCGGCATCGCCGTCTTTCACCTCCCCATAGGCCTCGGTACCATCGACTATCCTCTTCTTCTTATGTCACTTTTCCTGGGGCTCGTGGCGATTGCCTCTTTTGGGCTCATCCTTGCGGCAATCTCCATGGTGACGGCAATGCATAACTTTTTCTTCTCGGCGGCGGCAGGCTCCCTTTTCTACTTTCTCTCGGGCGTTCTTTACCCTTTAAGCGTCCTCCCGCCAGTCCTTCAGAAAGTCGCCCTCTACCTCCCCTTCACCTACTGGATGGAAGCCGTGCGGCGTGCCGTCATTCCCTCCCTTCCCCCCGATCCCCTCATGGCCGGCATCTCCACGGCAGGCCTCATTGGCATCTTCTCTGCAATCACCGCCCTCTTCCTGGTCCTGTCCCTCGTGGTGTTCAATTCCCTCGAGAAGGTGACGCGGCGCGCGGGAACCATAGACATGACGACGGCGTACTGAGAGCCTCTGGCCTCTTGATGCACCGCAGAGCTTGATGGTATTGACCTTCAGCCACTTTTCCTGTAAGATAGTCCTGCAGGCCTGTAAAAAAAGCACCCTTCCCGGAAAGGGAGCGGGCCTGCCTTGTGAGATGACTCATCGGAACTGAAAGGAGCCAGACTTATGAAAAGACTCTTTGCCTCAATGCTGATTTCATTTGCATTGATGCTCCTGTGCGCTCTCCCCTCGCTTGCCGGCTGGGGCGGCGAGTTCGTCTGCAAAAGCTGCGGCTACAAAAGCGATACGGTGAGAACAGGCCAGGGGATGCAGTCAGAAAGCACCGTGATATACTGCCCCGCATGCAAGGCTTTCCACTCTGTCAGGCCGTCCAAGACCGGAGGCAAGGGCCTCAATCCCCTCACGGGGACCATTGAAGCCATCTATCCATGCCCGAAATGCAAAAAGAGCGCCTTCGAGATCAGGGAGGAGACTCTCAGCTCGCTGAGGGAGATGCCAGGGGTGCAGGGCGCCCCGAAGGCGAAGGACTGTATCACATGCCCGATGTGCGGTAAAAAGACCTTGTATTTCTATCCCTCGCTCAAGTGGGATTAGAAGCGCGCTCATGGTGACGGGTTCTCGAGGGCCGCCTTCAGCACCGCAGCGATAAAGCTGTTTTCACCGTCACCGGGTGCAGGGGGAAAAGGGACCGTGACTTTCCCCGGCACTTTCTCGCTCATCCCCTCTGTCACCACGATGAGGTGAGCTGCCTGGAAGGCATCAAGGGCCCGGGGCTTTATCAGGTCGAGGGAGCGGCTCACCACGAAAAGCTTTGACGCGTGAGGAAGAGCCACGAGGGGCCTGTTCCCCTCTATCACTACACCCTCACAGGGGGCGAGACTCCCGAGGGCTTCATCCAGGCCGCCTTTCAGCCCTTCAGGCGACGCCCTGAGCCAGAGAGCTCTGGAAGCCCCTGCCGCTTTCATCCGGGCCGTATCTTTTCCATCAGTGGAAAGGCGCTCTTCATCATCAATTATCTCGTACCCCTCCACGGAAGGCTCGCAGGCGCCGCAGGGATTTTGCCTGGGACAGTGCCCGATGCCGTGATCGTGAAAGGGTGTCACCTTCAGTGCCAAAAAGCCCGGGAGCCTCCTGAGAAGGTACTCGATGACAACGGTTTTCCCTGCGCCGCTTTGGGCGCCTCCCACGCAGATGAGCTTCATCGCTATTTCCTGTACCTTGAGATGTACTCCTCAACCTCGGGGATGCCGCCCTGCAGGATCAGGTAGCCGTTGCTGGGCTCGCGCTCCGTTATCTCGCCGGCTACAGGCCTGTACATGATCTCCTTTACCTCCTGGAGATCGCCCGTCTGCCCCAGGGCCCAGCCGAGCTTCACGTAGGCCACCTCGGGGAGCATGTTGGCCATGGGAACCACACCCAGCTCCATCATATCGCGGCCCGTGTCATAGACATACATCTGCACGTACCCCCAGAGGGTCTGCACCGTCATGTAGACGGCCAGGCCCTTCTCCTGGGCGCGCTTCAGGGCGGGATAGAGGGGCTTGTTCACGTGGCCCAGGCCTGTCCCCGCGATGACGATGCCGCGGTAGCCGTTGTCGATGAGGGAGTCGATGATGTCGGGCTTCATGTTGGGGTAATAATAGACGATGCTCACCTTTTCTTCAAAGGCCGTGTTGATGCGCACATGCCTGTCGTGGCGTCTCTTTGCATAGTCCTGCCTGAGGGGCGTAATCGTGTCGCGGCTCACCATGGCGATGGGGATATCGCCTATGGTGCGGAAGGTGGAGCGGTAGCTCGAGTGCATCTTCCTCACCCTTGTGCCCCTGTGGAGAAGGCCATACTCATCGGAAGTGGGGCCGAACATGCACACGAGGACCTCGGCGATGTCGCTCTCGGCGGCCGCCTTCACGCTGTGCATGAGGTTGAGAGCGGCGTCAGACGAGGGCCTGTCGCTTGAGCGCTGCGAGCCCACCATTACGATGGGCACCGGCGACTCCTGGACCATGAAGGAGAGGATTGCCGCCGTGTGGTGCATTGTGTCGGTGCCGTGGCCTATGACAATGCCATGGACGCCCCTGGCAATCTCCCTGCCGATGGCCTCTGCCGTCCCTATCCACTGCTCGGGCCCCATGTTCTCGCTGAAGACGCCGTAGAGCTTCTCGGTCTCGAGGTTGCAGATGTCGGCGAGCTCAGGAACGGAGCCGTAAAGCTCTCCCGGGGAAAAGGCGGGGATTACTGCCCCGGTGCGGTAGTCGAGGCGGCTCGCGATGGTGCCCCCTGTGCCCAGGAGCTTCACCTTGGGCTTGTGGGGGTCAAAGGGAAAGTCCTTTTCCGGGATTTTATAGTGGGCTTCCTTTCTCCCGGCTATCTCCACGGCTTCGATGCTGGACGCCGCTATGCCAATGTTGTAGCCCGTGCGGAGCTTCATCACGATATGGTAGGGATCGGCCGTCTCGGAGCGCGGGAGAATGATGCCCGTGAAGGAGCCACGGGCTGTCTTCACGACGACATCGCTCCAGACTTCGGCCTTGAAATTCCTGAGGGCAGCCAGGGCCTCTCCCCTGTATCCTTTGTAATTCTCGCTGCTCGTCATGGCTTTACCTCCGGGAAAAGCTGCCTTACAAAGTCCGCCACCCTTCTCCCCTCTATCGAGCCGCTTATTTTCCTCATCACGATGCCCATGATGATCCTGAACCTCTTTTCCGGCGCGGTGAATTTCATCTCGCGGGTATCATCAAAAGCGGCCCTCACAGCCGCCGCCATGTCGTCCTCGGTGCAGCGCAGCGGTATCTCGAGCCTCCCCTCGCGGGTATAATGCTCAAGGGAGCGGTAGATGCCCTCCCGGGGGATGATGCCGCGGCTGCAGGCGTCAAGTATGAGCTCCATGACTGATCCGTCTATGGTGACGGCGGGAAAGCCTTTTTTCCTGAGGCGCTTGGGGTACTGGATCAGCGCCACGGCAGCGGCGGTGGGGTTTATCCTCTTCTCCCTGACGAGCCTCTCGAAGAGGCCGGCATAGGGCGATATAGCCAGGGGCCTTATGACATCAGCGGGAATCCCCAGGCTGCGGTACCACTCCTCGCGCTCCCAGAAGGGCGGCGGCAGGGTAGCCCTTATCCCCTCGAGGCGCTCACCCTTTATCCGCTTCGGGGGAAGGTCCGTGTCGGGGTACATCCTGTCAGGGCCCGGGAGAATGCGCTCAAATCCGTTGGTGCCGTCGCTCAGGGCCTGGCGGGTCTCCGAGGGAATGCCTGTGGCGGCTTCATGGGCCCTGATGGCGATCTCCTTTGCCCCGGTCTCAGCATCAGCCACGTCCCCCCACACAAGGACCACCGTGTCATCTTCGCCGGCGCCGGCAGCCTTCTTCACGTTCCGCCACTCGGCCGTCGAGAGGGTCTCTGCAAGGGCGTCGGAATGGATGATATTGGGAAGGGTCGTCAGGCATGCCACCACTCTCACCCTGTCGGAGATCTCCCGGGAGAAATAGGTGTCTGTCTGCGTCTGCCACCTGAGAAGGCCCCCGAATCCATAGAGAGTGACGCACTTTACCACCTTTCCCCCGCTGATTGCATTGTGGATGGGCTCATAGCGCGTCTTCCGGAGTATCCTTGAAAGGTCTTCGGTCCTGGACCGGAAGGTATCAGGCGTGATGCCTCGCTTCCTGAGCTCCTCCCTGAGACCCAGCAGGTTCCACTGGCGCATGGCCTCGTTATAAGTGAGAAGGGGGATGTAAGGGATCCGGGAGACTCCCTTGATCTCGACGCGCGTGCCGCCCGTCACGCTCACGTTGACGTCCTGCCTCGCGGCGCCGATGCCGGTCCGCACTTTTCCGGTACTGCGCGCAAGACGCCTTATGATCTCCCCCACTTCGGCGACCTCCTGGGGCGTTATCATCTCGGCAGCCGTCACCGTCTCGATGAGGGGCATGCCCAGGCGATCTGTGAGGTAATAGCGGCGGTGGCCCACGTCGGCTACCTCGCGGCAGGCATCCTCCTCGAGGCCGAGCTGCACGACGCCAATCGTGCGACCCTTGTAAGGGATCCGGCCATTTACGCCCACTATGGTCGTGCGCTGGAATCCCGTGGGAATGCTCCCGTCGAGATACTGCTTCCGGGCGATATGGATCTCGTCAACCATTGAGCACCCGTAAAGAAGCCCGATGCTGAGGGCAATCTCGAGAGCCTCCTCGTTCAGCTCAAAGGGAGGCGTGTCGTCCATCTCATAGGTGCATACCGTGTCCCTGTTGATGTGGTAGATGATCTCCTTCCTGGTCTTGAACTCCATCAGGGCCGTGCCGTCGTATTCACCGAGCTCCGAGAGGGTAGGGCGCATGTGGCGCATTATCTCGGCGTCATAGTGATCGCTGTACTGCCCTGCGGGGCAGCGGCAGAAAAGCTTTTTCCCCGTAAGGAGCTGCTGGTGCACCTCAAGCCCCGACTTGAAGCCCACCAGCCGGTAATCTTCAGGGGTCATCTCCTGGAAAGGCTTGAACCTGTAAGAATAATCAGGCTCCGGAGCGGTCCCGGCGGCTTCTTCAACATATTCCTGCGATGATGGCATAGGCATGCTCAATCCCTCGGTATTACCCTGTCTTTCGGCTGTCTTTCATCTGCTGCACCTTCCGGTAAAGGACGACCAGATAGAGAAGGGCTGCCACAAGCATGACGCAGAGAGCGATGACAATCGCAGAGCTTGCAGGCATATCGCTCGGGGCCTTTTCCCTCACGATCTCCTTCACTTCCGTCACATTGATCCGGTCCTGCTGGACCGCGTGGCCCTGGCCGGTCCCCTTGAGGGCTATGCTCACATTGGCATTGTCGCCGTAGTTGTCGTAGTTTCTCAGGCTGCTCCTGCAGCTTGTTATCTGGTCTTTGAGCAGGTTCGCGAACTCAGCCTCAAGGATGGGGCGCTCCACGTCGGAGATTTCAATTCTGGAAAAAAGGCCCTCCCTCGAAGCCTTGGCGAGGAGCTCATAGGCCTTGAGCTTCCTGGAATACTCATCGTAGGACTGCGAATAGTCCGACGTGGACATGCTCTGGCTCTGCAGTCTTCCCACCTGTTTCAGGTCGGAGAGGAACGAAGAGACGGCCGCCGTGGGGATCTGGATCGACGCGTTGCCGCTTGCGGAATTGTCATCGATGTTGAGATTCGAGAGGATCCCCTTGTGCTGCTTCACCATATCGGTGAGCCTCCCCGCTGCCGTGGGGAGGTCGCTGGCGATCACAGTGGCGTTGATATAGGTCTGGACCACCCGCTTCCTGGGCTTTGAAGCCTCTGCTTCAAGAGCGGCCGGCACTTGGCATGCCGAGATGCAGAAGAAAAAGAGCATGATCCACAATGATACCTTTTTCATACTATCCCCCCTCCAGATTATTTAATGCAGCCATTATAGTAGCTCCTACTGTCTTTTTATTCCCGCGGGAAAAATCCTCTTCGGGCGAACTCGCTTCTGAATTTTCTTGCCATTGTACCGATGGCCAGGGCCGCGGCGTCGCCAAGGGGGCAGAGACAGGCTCCCCTCATATAAGTGCAGAGGCGCTCAATGCTCTGAAGAGGCGGGGCCTCAGTTTCCTCCAGGAGGCGGGCGAGCATCGCCGTGCCTTCGCGGCAGGGCCCGCACTGGCCGCATGACTCATCCCTGAAGAAAAGGGCCGCCGTGAGGGCAATGCCCGGGATTGACGCCCCCGAGCCCAGGACAATCACTCCTCCCGAGCCAAGTGAAGAGCCTCGGGCCTCGAGAGATTCATAGTCCATTGTCACATCGCACTCCGCTGCCAGGAGCACCGGCGTCGAGATACCGCCGGGGATGACGCCCTTGAGGATCATCCCCTCCCCGATGCCCCCTGCCCCTTCATTAATGAGAGTGTGGAGGGGTGTTCCCATGGGATACTCGTAGCAGCCTGGTCTTTTCACATCGCCGCTCACCGAGAAGAGCTTCGTGCCCCTGCTTCTGCCGCTGCCGATGGCCGCAAACATGCCGGCGCCTTCCCTTATGATGAAGGGGATGCAGGCGAGGGTCTCCACGTTGTTCACCACGGTGGGGCAGCCATAGAGGCCGGCCTGCACCGGGTAGGGAGGCTTCATCCTTGGCTGGCCGCGCTTTCCCTCGAGGGATTCTATGAGGGCTGTCTCATCACCGCAGATGTAAGACCCGGCGCCCCTGAAAATGCTTATATCAAAGGGAAGCTCTTTATCATGTCCCAGGATACCGGCGTGCCGTGCCTCCTCGAGGGCTTCCCCGATGGCCCGGGCTGCCCTGGCAAACTCCCCCCTCAGGTAGATGAAGCCCCGCTCCGCCCCGATGGCCCGGGCGGCGCAGAGCATCCCCTCTATGACAAGGTGGGGATCGCTCTCCATGAGGACCCTGTCCTTGAAGGTTCCCGGCTCGCCCTCGTCGGCGTTGCATACCAGGTAGACAGGCTTACCTGAGCCGCGGGGCACATAGCCCCACTTGTCGCCCGTGGGGAAGGCGGCGCCTCCCCTGCCGCGCAGGCCCGAGCGCTTTACCTCGTCAATGATCAGGGAAGGCTCCATCGTGAGGGCTTTCCTGAAGGCGGCATATCCCCCGCCGTCCAGGTATTCCTCAAGGGCGACGGGCTTTTCAGGGAGGGGGCGGCGGAGCAGTATGGGCTCACTCATGGGGGGTGCCCCGCTTCTTCAAATAACCGATGATCCCGCTGATTTTTTCCTCGTCAAGGCGCTCGTGAAGCTCATCATTCACCATCATCACCGGCGCGCTCCCGCATGCGCCAAGGCACTGCACGCACTCAAGGGAAAACAGGCCGTCCGGTGTCACCTCCCCTTCACTGATGGCGAGGAGGCTCTTGAGATGCTCAAGGATGCGGGGAGCGCCGGCAAGAGAGCAGGAGACATTGGTGCAGAACTGGATATGCCAGGTGCCCACGGGCTCCTGCCTGATCATCTGATAAAAGCTCGCCACGCCATAGACTTCAGCGGGAGAGAGGGAGAAGAGGTCAGCGATCTCGACAAGGGAATCATTATCGACGTATCCCTTTTCACTCTGGGCAATGCGGAGGGCCCCGAGAAGGGCCGACTGCGCATCAGGAAAGCGGCCCATCTCCTCGCGGATCTCTTTTCTCTGCTCTTCTGTGAGCATGGCGCTCACTCTCCCCTCTCCATCGGCTGACAGGGATTCTCTCTCTCATGGAGTTCTTCACAAAAGGCACTCTCCCTTTCACCGTCCTGGGAAGGCAAAAGAGGAAACACCGGGGAAATAATCATCAAAAGAGGCACAGGAAACCTATTGAAAATCATTACATTCCCATGCTATGATATGCTGAAGAATGATGAGCAGCTCCACTCATTCTGCCAGGTCGTTCCACTGATCTTCCCATGCTCATCAGAGGTAATCGGACTATCAGGGAGTATTCGGCCGCTTCATCAAGCTGAATACCGGACTCTGTCCAGATGTGATGAAGCCTGGAGGATATTCAATGAGAAACAGTCTCACCAGGGTAACGATTCTTTCCGTGCTTGCTCTTTATCTCTCACTTCTCTTCGCCTTCTCCGGCTGCAGCACGGGGACGGGAGGCGGCTTTTCCGGCGGAGTGCCCGGGATGGCGGGGAGTGCCAGGCTCATTATCACCCTCCCCTTTCCGAAGAAGGGATCTTCAGGGATGGTGACCCTCAGGGGAGCCATTCCCAGTAAAAAAGATGAGTTCCTGCTGAGAGAGATCCCCCAGGGCACCACCTATTTCGCCATCTATATCTATGAGCGCGGCACGACGCAGGATGCCGTTCCCCCCGTGCGCGTTGACCGACCCGCAACGGGCGACAGCGCAACCGCGGTAATCAATAACGTCCCCATAGGATGGAAGACCATAAGGATCCTCGCGAGCAACGCGGCGAACGAGGCACTCGCAGAGGCCCTCTACGATGTCCAGGTCATGGCCGGAGACAATCCGGAGGTAACGATGGTGCTGACCCCTACCCTGTCGCCTCTCCCGTCTCCATCGCCGATGCCGACACCCACCCTTTCCCCTTCACCGACGCCGGAGCCCTCACCTTCTCCCTCGCCTTCCCCTCAGGAGCCCTCTCCCACTCCCGTACCCCCCGGCCCCGGCCCCTCACCCACACTAGAATCTATCATTATCACTCCCTCCTCTGCTACCATGGCATCAGGAGGAACGCAGCAATACAGCGCCACGGGATATTACAGCGACTCTTCATCAAGCGACCTGACAGCCTCCGCTTCGTGGACCAGCAGCGATGAAAGCGTCGGCACCATTAGCTCCTCAGGGCTTTTCACCGCGCTCGTGGCAGGCACCTGCACCATTACGGCCACCTCGGGAAGCGTTACCAGCAATTCGTCTTCAGTCACCGTCGTCGCCGCGGGGTCGCTGAAGTGGAGCAACGCATCCCTTGGCTATGTCTATTCGGCGCCCGCCATAGGGAGCGACGGCACCCTTTACGTGGGCGCCGGTTCGCCGGGAAAGCTCTATGCCGTGAGCAGCTCAGGCTCCCTCAAGTGGAGCTATCCTGCGGGAAACCTTATAACAGGGGCACCAGCCATAGGGAGCGATGGTACTGTGTATTTCGGCTCCCGTGATTCACGCTTTTATGCCGTTGACAGCTCAGGCTCTCTCAAGTGGTCCATCTCCCCCGGCGGCTGGACGGAATATGCGACGGCTGCCTTCGGAAGTGACGGTACGGTATACATAGGCACCGTCCAGGATGCGAGGCTCCATGCCCTGAATCCCTCTGACGGAAGCGAGAAATGGAACTACTCGCTGGGTGATCAGTGCTATTCCTCGGCGTCAATAGGGAGCGACGGCACCATCTATATTAAATCTAACTATGGGTATGTTTTTGCAGTGAGCGACGGCACCACGGCGGCAATTCCGCTGTGGTCAAAGGCAGTCGGCTCATCCTTCTATCAGCAGAACGGCTCGCCTGCCATAGGCAGCGACGGCACCGTCTATATAGCTTTCGGCTCATGGTCAGGCGCCCCTTACAACAGCACGCTCTATGCCCTCGATCCCTCGGCCTCGGGCTCATTCAAATGGAGCTATAACTTCACCGGCTGGGCTACCGGCGAGCCTGCCGTGGGAAGCGACGGCACCATTTACTTTGGAAACTACTATTATAATACTTTCTATGCCCTTGATGCCTCGGGGACTCTGAAGTGGAGCTTCAATACCGGCGGAGCTTACTCAAACGAGAATTCCCCCTGCATTGCAAATGACGGCACCATCTATGTCTCAGGGGTATCAGCAACGGGAAGGGTTAATGCCCTTAACAGCTCAGGGAGCCTGAAATGGAGCTACAGCGGATATGTTTCCACCGCGCCGGCTCTGAGTCCTGACGGGACTGTCTATTTCGGATACGATAGTGGTCTGAAGGCCCTCTATGGGACAGGATTGCTCGACACCGCGAGTCCCTGGCCCAAATTCCACCATGACATCCCCAATAACGGGAGGCAGCCTTAAGACTTTCCCTTTGCCTGCGGCTTCTCCACCCTCACGGCGCAGGCCTTGTACTCTGCGGTGTCGGTGACCGGGTCGAAGGCGTCGATGGTGAGCACGTTGCCGCAGGCCTCATGAAAGTGAAATGAAGTATAGACGGTCCCCTCGGGGGAGCGCTCCGTGAGGCGGGCCTTCATCCTCAGGGAGCCCCGGCGCGAGGTTACCGTCACATACTCGCCGTCGGTGATATCCAGCTTCATGCCGTCGGCAGGGTTGATCTCTATGATCTCCTCGGGGCATATGGCCTCGAAGCCGGCGCTCCTCCTGGTCTGCGTGCCCGTGTGATAGTGCCAGAGGCGCCTTCCCGTCGTGAGCACCAGCGGATACTCATCGTCGGGAACTTCGGCAGGAGGGCGCCAGTCCACCGCGGAAAAGCGGGCAAGCCCGCAGGCGCACTCGCCGCCGGCATGGAGGAACTGCGTGCCGGGGTGATCGCATGAGGGGCAGGGCCATTGGATTCCCTCGGTCACGATGCGGTCGTAAGTGATTCCCCTGTAAGAAGGGGTGAGGGCCGTAATCTCTTTCCAGATGTCACCGCTCTCATTGAATCCCATGTCATAGCCAAGGCGCTTTGCAAGCTCCCTGTGAATCCACCAGTCAGGCCGCGCCATGCCCGGCGGCTCCACGGCCTTTCTCACGCGCTGCACCCTGCGCTCCGTGTTGGTGTAAGTCCCCTCATCCTCGGCAAAACAGGCCCCGGGAAACACTATGTGGGCAAGGGCAGCGGTCTCGTTGAGGAAGAGATCCTGCACGATCAGCAGCTCCAGGCTCTTCAGGCACTCAAGGGTGTGGGCCTGGTGGGGCTCAGACATCACCAGGTTCTCGCCGTAGCAGTAAAGGGCCTTCAGGGAGCCTTCCTTCATCGCGGTGAACATCTTCGGGATGGTGAGGCCGGGCTTTTCGGGGAGCCTCACGTGCCAGGCGTCCTCGAAGCGCGTTCTCGTTTCGGCATCGGCCACCTTCTGATAGCCGGAAAAGACGTTGGGGAGCGCTCCCATGTCGCAGGCGCCCTGCACGTTGTTCTGTCCCCTCAGGGGATTGATGCCGCTCGAGGGCTTCCCGAGGTTGCCGAGCAGGAGCTGGAGGTTCACGCAGCTCTTCACGTTATCGACGCCGCAGGTGTGCTCAGTGATGCCCAGGGTGTAAAAGAGGGCCACGCGCTCTGCTCGGGCGAGCACGCGGGCAATCTCCCTTATCTGTGCTTCAGGCACTCCCGAGATTTCCGAGGCCCTCGCAGGGGGGTACTCCTCGATCTTTTTGCTGAACGACTCAAATCCATAGGTGTGGCTGTCGATGAACTCCCTGTTTTCAAGTCCCTCTGTAATGATCACGTGCATGATGCCGTTGATGAGGGCCACGTCGGTCCCCACCTTCGGCTTCACCCAGTGGGTGGCAAACTGGACAAGGCCGATCTTTCTTGGATCTATGACAATAAGGAGGGCGCCCCGCCTCGCAGCGCGCTTCATCCTGTAGGAGATCACGGGATGAGCCTCTGTGGTGTTGGAACCAATAACAAGGAGGCAGGGCGCGTCCTCTATCTCCCCTATCGAGTTGGTCATTGCCCCGGAGCCGAGTGTTTCTGCCAGACCGGCAACAGTGGGGGCGTGTCAGGTCCTGGCGCAGTGATCGATGTTGTGGGTGCCCGTCACCGCCCTCGTGAACTTCATCATCGAATAGTTGTTCTCGTTGGTGGAGCGGGCGCAGCTCACGGCGCCGAAGGCATCGGCGCCATATTTTTCCCTTATCCTGCTGAGGCTTCTCGATGCCTCGCCAAGGGCGTCATCCCACGTGACGGGCACAAGAGCGCCATTGTGCCGAACCATCGGCTCCCTGAGCCTCTGGGGGTGGCTCACGAAATCATAGGCGAACCTGCCCTTGAGGCAGAGGCTCCCGTAATTGGGCTCCACGTCCTCGGCGCCGGTCACCTTGAGAATCTCGTTCTCCTTCACATGAAGGTCCATCTGGCATCCCACGCCGCAGTAAGGACAGGTGGTCCTCACGGTTCTGGCTTCCCACAGGCGGCCTTTGCCCTTCGCCTTCTTCTCGGTGAGGGCTCCCACGGGGCAGAGCTGGACACACTCTCCGCAATGGACGCACGATGATTCGGCGAAGGTTCTGTCATTGTCGTTCACCACCACTGAGTCGCTGCCCCGGTATCCCATGGCCAGCACGCCATTCACCGTGATGTCCTGGCAGGCCTTGATGCAGCGGAAGCATTGCACGCAGCGGTTCATGTTCTTCACTATAAACTGGCTTGAGTCATCAGCAGGGATGTTTTTAGGCCTGCGGGGAAAGCCTGTGGCCTCCACGCCAAGGTAATAGGCCGCCTTCTGGAGCTCGCACTCTCCGCAGGCCTCACAGCTCAGGCATTCGTGGCTTCCCTCGGCAAGGTAGAGCTCCACTATCATTTTCTGAGTCTCTTTCACCCTCTCCGAGGCAGTATTGATCCTCATTCCCTCGCGGAGCTCAGTGGAACATGAGACAGAAAGCCCCGTCGTCCCGTCGATCTCAACCACACAGAGCCGGCAGTATCCCGCGCGCTCTGTCCTCGGGTGGTAGCAGAGCGTAGGGATGAAGAGACCGGCCTTGCGGGCCGCCTGCAGTATGGTGATACCCTTTTCAAAAGGGTATTCTGTCCCGTTGATATGATAAGTGCTCATGTAGTGGTCCTTTCTCCGGCAGCTATTTCCCGTCCCTCAGGCCCCGCACGCTGGAGTACTGGGGGAAGCCCGGCTTCACGCCTGCTGCCTCATGGGCGCTCCCGGAGCACCATATCGTATATGCCGCCGGCCCCCTTCCCACCTCGTAGGCGTATTCCTTCGACCCCGCCGAAGGGCATGCGGGAAGGCCCTCTTTGAAGCGCCCTTTCAGTTTTGAGAGATCATCGGGGTAGCGCCCTTTGGTATCGGCAGCATATAATTCAATGGCTGCAGCAAGATTCCTCAGGTTCTCCTCGCAGGCCGCCGAGCCCGCAGAGGCCTTTTTCGAGAGCAGGTCCGCCGTCCCGGGAAACTGGGACATGAAGAACAGGTATATGAAAAACAGGCTTGCCAGCATTATTGCGGCATGAAGGAATTTATTTCTTTTCGCGAGGTGGTAAATGCCTGCCAGCGTGGCGACAAGAAGAGCCGCCAGGAAAGCCATGAACACCAGGGAGAACGTGAGGTTTTCATGGTGGGTCGAGAGCATCAGAAAGGCGGTGAAACCCGCCCAGAGATACACTGCTGCAGGGATTTCCTTCAGGAACTCAAGAAACGGATGAGGCGGCTTCCGGGGAGAAACCAGGGATCCCCCCGCCTGCCCCTGGAGGGGCTGCGTGGCAAATCCGCCAGGTGAGGGAGCGGGAGATGCCGCTGAGGTGATCCTGTTCTCCGCAAGCTTGAGTGCCCGCCTGAACTCGGCGATGGTCTGGAAGCGCTTCTCGGGAAGGCGCTCAAGGCACCGCGCCAGGATCATCTCCAGATCCTTGGGGGCGCCGGGGTAAAACCTCGAAAGGGGCGGGAACACAAAGTGAAACTGGGCAAGATCCTCCCCGGTGAGTATATGGTAGAAAGTGGCGCCAAGGGAGTAGATGTCGCTTCGTGGGTCTGACTGCTGTGAGCCGTACTGCTCGGGAGGTGAAAAGCCGGGTGTTCCAAGGATATGAGTGTCCTTGGGCTTCTGGGGGCAGAAGTACCGCGCGATGCCGAAGTCAATGAGCAGCACTCTCCCCCGCGGTGTGACCATGATGTTGGAAGGCTTGAGATCCCTGAAGATCACGGGGGAAGGCTTGAACTGGTGGAGGTACTCCAGGATGTCGCAGAGCCTGTAGAGCCAGGCCATCATCCTTTTCGGATCGCAGGGCTCCTGCTGGCAGATCTCTTCTATAGTCGTGCCCTCCACGTATTCCATCACGAGGTAATGGCAGTTCCCTTCGGAGAAGGACTCATAGACCTTGGGGACACCTGTGTGGTTGAGGGTCTTGAGGATCTCCACCTCTTTCCTGTAAAGGTGCACTGCCTCGAGGCGCTCCTCCTGGCTCAGGGTCCCCTCCCTTATCTCCTTGATGGCCCACATGGCGCCGTCAACAGTCAGGTCGGAAGCCCGGTATACCTTGCCGAATGAGCCTTTCCCGATGACATTAAGGAGCCTGTAGCGCTCTCTCAGGATTCTTCCCTCGCAGCCGTAAATCTCTTCGCTCATGGCGTCACGAAGCCTTGTGATGAGTCATAGCGGGGGAAGCCCTCGCGATCCTCATAGGGCCTGTGGAACATGCCGCCGCACCACATGGTATAGGTCTTGGAGTCATCGGATACCTGGTATTCATAGGGCTTTCCCCTTGAGGCGGGACACGTGGGAATGGTCCTCAGATAGGCGGGGGTAAGCTTTTCCTGGGTGTCCGGGTAAAAGCCGTTGTTATCATTTGCGTAGAGGTCCATCGAGCCGGCGATTTTTTTCAGGCTGTCCTGGCACCCGTTGAAGGACTCCCTTCCGGCAGTGGTGGTGAGCATCTTGACTCCGAAAGAGCTTATCATCTGGAAGACCAGGACTCCCAGAACCAGAAGGCTCAGGATTGAGGCGGCAGTGTGGCCATGCATCTTTCTGCCGATGTAGAAAGGAAGGGGTACGATGGAGATGATGGGGATAAAGCAGAGCACGAGCCCTGAGAAAATGAGAAGGGGCTCAAAGGCCAGACCTCCAAGAAAAAACGCCAGGAAAACAGCCCAGAGGTAAATGACTGCCGGGATCCTGGAGAGAATGCTGCCCCGGGGGCGCCCCGGTATGAGCTGCGGCCTGGGCGGGGCCGAAGGGCCGTAAAGGCCGGAGATCTGCCTGGAGAGGCGCAGAAGGTCCTCCCTGAGGCTCTTCACGCTCTGGTACCTTTTGGAGGGATCAGGCTCGAGGCACCGGGACATGAGCTTCTCAAGCCCCGGCGGCACCGCGGAGTTTAATGTCGTGACAGGCGGAATGGCAAAGTTGAACTGCGCCAGGTCTTCCTCGGTAAGGAGGTGGTAGAGCGTCGCCCCGAGGGCATAGATATCGCTCCTCGCATCGGACTGGCTTTTCCCGTACTGCTCCGGGGGGCAGAACCCCGGCGTGCCGAGGACATTGGTGTCCTTCAGCTTCTGGGGGTTGAAAAACCTCGATATGCCGAAATCGATAAGGAGGAGTCTTCCCCGGGGGGTCACCATGACGTTGGAAGGCTTGAGATCCCTGTAGATAAGGGGTGCGGGCTTCAGGGAGTGGAGGTGCTCCAGGATATCGCAGAGCCTGAGGGCCCAGGTGACGGCGCGCTCAGCGTCTATTGTCTCCTGCTCAAGGACCGCGTTGAGGGTTCTGCCCTCAATATACTCCATGACGAAGTAGTGCCTTCCCTCGCCGTCGGAGAAAAAATCGAGGACCTTGGGAACGCCAGTGTGGTTGAGTGTCCGCAGGATGGCCACCTCCCTGGTGTAGAGGTCAATGGCCTCCAGGCGCTCCTCGTCCGTCATGTTGCTGTCCCAGATCTCCTTCACGGCCCAGAGGGCGCCCTGGACCTCCCTGTCCTCGGCAAGATACACTTTCCCGAATGACCCCTCGCCGATGACTTCCTTGATGAGAAAGCGGCCGCGGAGCACGTCGCCTGGAGTGAGGGCACCTTGTTTCATAGCAAGAAGATTATACCATAAAATTGGGACAGACTCCACTATTTTCCTTTACACGCTGACGGCCTCGGCAAGGGCATGGCGCTCCTCTTCGAAATCGGCGAACTCAATGGCCACTTTTCTGAACTCTTCCTGGAGCTCCAGGAAGGCGTCAACCATCCCGGGATCGAAGTGGGTGCCCCGCCCCTCCCTGATAATACCTACTGCCTTGGAATGGGTGAAGGGCATCTTGTACACACGCTTGCTGATCAGGGCGTCATAGACGTCGGCGATTGCCATGAGCCTCCCTGACACGGGGATATCCTCGCCTTTGAGGCCGTTGGGATAGCCCGAGCCGTCCCACTTTTCCTGATGAGATTCAGCTATTTCACGGGCGAAGCGCAGGAAAGAGTTCTCGCCAAGGCGCTTCAGGGCCGTCATTATGGCGTCGCGGCCGTAGATGGTATGCTTCTTCATCTCGGCAAACTCCTCGTCGGTGAGCTTTCCCGGCTTCATGAGGATGCTGTCGGGAACGCCCACCTTGCCGATGTCATGGAGCGGCGCCGACATGTAAAGGAGTTCAACAGTCTCCCTGTTGAGGACGTCAAGATACTTGTTGTGCTCCATAAGGTGCTTTGCAAGGAGCAGCACGTAATTCTTCGTGCGCCTTATGTGGCCGCCGGTTTCGGGGTCCCGGTACTCGGCGAGGCCTGCAAGGCTCTCGATGATCACCTCCTGCATAAGGGTGATCTCCTTGGTGCGCTCCGCCACAAGGTCTTCAAGATGATCGCGGTACCGCTTCAGCTCCAGGTGGTTGCGGACCCTGGCCTTGACGAGGCCGGGATTGAATGGCTTGGTGATGTAGTCCACGGCGCCGAGGTCAAGCCCTTTCTTCTCGTCCTGGGCTTCAGTCATTGCCGTGAGAAAGATGACGGGCACCAGCCGTGTCCTGTGGGCAGCCTTGAGCTTCTCGCAGACCTCGTAGCCGTCCATCCCCGGCATCATGATGTCCAGCAGGATGATATCGGGCACCTCTTCAGCCACCTGGTCCAGGGCGCTCTGCCCGTCCATGGCGACGCGGAGCTCGAAGTCATCTCCCAGGCTCTCTACCAGGATATCGATGTTGGCCTCAGTGTCATCAACGATAAGTACCGTGCCTCTTGGTTTTTCGCTCATGTCATACTCCTTTCTCGTTCAGCTCGCCAAGGAGCTTTTCCAGCAAGTCTTTAGCATCCTTGAATTTGTAGCTTCCCAGCATGCGCCCGAGCTGGGCAATGGTTCCGCTGTATTCGGCAGGCCAGCGGTAAGCCGATATTTTCTCCATGGCCTCCTTGCAGAGCTTGGGTTTCTGCTTCTGCACATGGGCCTGGAGCTCCAGCAGAAGCCCGCGGAGCTTCGCCCCGTCGCCCAGGGCGCTCCCTTTCTTCTCCTCTTTCTCTTCCTTCAGGGCAGGCCTGATTGTCTCTATCACCTCAATGAGGCGATCCTTGAGTTTCTCCAGGGCGCCGGGAAGCTTCTCTTTTTCATCATGGGCCAGGGCGCTCTCCACTGCCGCCGCGGCATCATATACTTCGGAAGCTCCTATGTTTCCCGAAGTTCCCTTGATGGTGTGGGCGATGCGCCGGGCAAGCACAAGGTCGTTTTTACCCAGTGCATCAAGAATCTCCTGGTGGCTTCCTGCCGCATCCCTCACAAATTTCCTCAGCAGATCAAGGTAAAGCTTCACGTTGCCGCCCACCCGGGCGATGCCAGCCTTGCATTCGATGCCTTTCAGCTCTGGCACTGTCAGCTCCTGCGCTGCCAGATCGGGCTTCTCCCCTTCCCCGCCCTGCCCGTGGAAGCTTTGAGGGGCTTGCCTTTCGCCGGGCTTTATCCAGCGCAGCAGGGCCGAGAAAAGCTCGTCAGGATCAATTGGCTTGGTGACATGATCGTTCATCCCTGCTTCAATGCTCCGCTCCCTGTCGCCTGCCATGGCGTTGGCCGTCATTGCTACAACGGGGATGTCAGTCCTCCCGCCCGCCCTGATCTGCCGCGTTGCCTCAAAGCCATCCATCTCAGGCATCTGAATGTCCATCAACACGATGTCGTAATCATCCTTTGCCACGGCCTCGACTCCCTTAAGGCCGTTGCCTGCGACAGTCACCACAAGCCCCGCCTTCTCCAGGAGCTCCGTGGCCACCTGTTGATTTATCTCGTTGTCTTCCACGAGGAGCACTTTCGCTCCCCTTATGGGCTTGAGGAACTCGCCGTCAAAGCCGCCCTTTCTGTCCTTCCTGGGTGCCCTGTGGACTTCCTGTCCCAGCACTCCCATGATGGTGTCGAAAAGGATGGAGCTGCTCACGGGCTTGATAAGGAAGCCGCTTATCCCCGCCTCCTCGGCCTCTTTCAGAACTTCTTCCCTCCCGTAGGCTGTCACCATGATAAAATGGGGAGGATGGGCTATTTTGCCGCTTTTCTTTGCCGCCTTGATGGTCTCTGTCCCCGTCATGCCGGGCATCTTCCAGTCTATGAGGACCACCTTGTAAGGCTTGCCGCCGTCATCCCTTTCAAGCTCCGCCAGGGCTTCCCTTCCCGATGCGACGGCCGTCACGTCAAAATCAATGGAGGTGAGGGCATTGACAAGGATCTCCCTGGCGATCCTGCTGTCGTCAGCAATGAGGACTCTTGTGCCCCTGAGGTCGGGGACAGGCAGCAGGCGCGGCACCCGCGGGGAGGTGGAGCGGCCGAAGACTATGGTGAAAAGGAATGTGCTCCCTTTCCCCGGCTCGCTCTCGACCCATATCTTCCCGCCCATCAGCTCCGCGAGCTTCTTGCAGATGGCAAGCCCCAGGCCAGTGCCACCGTACTTCCTCGTCGTCGAGCCGTCGGCCTGCGAGAAGGACTGGAAGAGCCGTCCAATCTGGTCCTTGGTGAGGCCTATGCCGGTATCGCGGACAGAGAACTGCAGGGTCACTTCCTTTTCATCGCTCTCGACGACCTCGGTGCCGATGACCACCTCGCCCTTCTCGGTGAATTTCAGGGCATTGTTGGTGAGGTTGATAAGGATCTGCCCCAGGCGGAGGGGGTCCCCCACGAGGGCGTCAGGCACGCCTGCTCCGCGGGTGAAGAGGAGCTCAAGCTCCTTCTCCTCGGCTTTCAGGGCCGTGAGGTTTGTCACCTTCTCGAAGACATCCTCAAGGTCGAACTCCACGGACTCGATGTCCAGTTTTCCCGCCTCTATCTTGGAGAAGTCCAGGATGTCATTGATGATGCCCAGCAGAGCAAGGGCCGACTGGTGGACCTTGGTCACGTAGTCATGCTGCTTCTTTGTGAGCTCCGTCTGGAGGGCCAGGTGGCTCATCCCTATAATGGCGTTCATGGGAGTGCGGATCTCGTGGCTCATCCTTGCAAGGAACTCGCTCTTTGCGCGGTTGGCATCGTCGGCGGCCTCCTTGGCCTTTATGATCTCCTGCTCGGCCTTCTTACGCTCCGTCACATCATTGAAAGTGATAACAGCCCCGACAATTTTGCCGGCAATATAGACGGGAACACTCGTATAATCGACAGGCACACTCGTCCCGTCCTTCCGCCACAGCACTTCATCAGTAATATGATTGCTGACTCCCCTGGTAAATGCCAGATACATCTGGCATTCCTCGACGGGGTACAGGCTTCCATCGGCACGGGAATGATGGATTTTGTCATGAAAATCATTTCCTATGAGCTCGTTGGCGGAATAGCCCAGTATTTTCTGAGCGGCAGGATTCACAAAGGTGACCTTGCCCCCGCCGTCCACACCGCAGATTCCCTCGCCTGCAGATTCCAGGAGCAGGCGGCTCCGCTCCTCGGCGATGGCGAGCGCCTTGGTTCTCTCAGCGACGCGCTCCTCGAGGGTGGTCACCTGGGAATGGATTTCCGCGCTCATTGCCCTGAAAGCCTTTGTCAATGCACCGATCTCGTCAGGGCTGTCGGCCGGAAGCGGTGCGTCCCACTTCCCCTGGCCAATCTGTCCTGCCGCTCCGGCAAGATCCGCGACGCGCTCAATGACGGTTCTCCTGAAGGCAAAGCGTACGATGAGGCCGATCACTATCGAGAAAAGGATCATCGCATAGAGGATTCTGTGCTTTATGATATTAAGCTCTTTCTTTGCCGTAGCGCCATCAGTGTAAATAATAAGACGCCAGCCGTCAGGTGATGGCTCGAGGGTCCTTCCGCATGCGAAATGCTCCCTCCCTTTATAGCGGAAAGTGATCATCTGGCCCTCAATTTTTTTTTCATTGAGGTACCTGTCAATCAAGGCCCTGAGATCCGGATCTTTGATATCCTCCTTATTAAGCTCGGCATTCATTGATTTTTCATTGTCAAGAAAGGAGCTTAAATAGTCCGGGTGGATCACAATGACTCCTTCCTTGTTGAATATGAAGGCCTTGATTCTTCCCTCGATACGATCCATTTCGGTGATCGTCCTGAAGATATCGTCAAGCACGTAGTCGCTCCCCGTGACGCCGGCAAAGTGCCCGTCAATATAGAGAGGCACTACGAGGCTTGTCATCCACTTTTTAAAGATCGAGTCATAGTAAACAGGGGTCCACACGGGATCATGGTCGGGGTTCTTTGCAGGGTCAGCACTGTGGTAAAAGATGTCTCTGTTGAAGTCATGGTCGGCTTCCACCGTGAGGGGCCATTCCTTAGGTGTCTCGTATATGAAATAACTTTTCAGTATCACGTAAAAGTTGAGAAACTCCATTTCCATGAATGGGTACACCGAGGGCCACATGGCCTGGAGGGCTCCGGCATATTTTTCCATCTCAGGGGTCATGGACGTCCTGTTTGACAGAAAGGCGCCGCCAAGCTCATCGGAAAAGCGGTAAGCCCCGTCGGCGCCTTTTTTGAAGGCTACTCTGCCTGCAGGGGCGGCAGGCCCCGTGAGGGACTGCATGACGGCGCGGTTTGCCCTCTCGGCGGTCTTTTCCTTTTCTTTGAAAATATCCTCGAAGAACAAGTCATAACGTTCGCTTGCTTTTATCAGGCGGTCTTCATAATCTTTCACTATGCGGCTCTCCTCCATGAAGCCGAACCAGAGCCCCGAGATAACGCCGACGGTAATGCATGTGGCAAGAACAAGAATGAGTATCTTGAAGTCCAGGCTGTTTACATTCATTCTGTGGCCTCTCCTGTGGGTATGTCGTAGCGTGCGCCGGTAATTAAATATTATACACAAAAGGGAGAGTGCCTTCTTTTTCCCGCCCGCCTGTGGCCGTTTCCTGCCGGACCCTTATGTGGAATCACATGAATAATAAAAGGGGCCTCTCGATCAAGAGGCCCCTTTGCGTACGCCCGGCATCTGCTCCCTATTGGAGCCTTCGTGCTCCGCTGTAGTGCTGCTGATAATAGCTGCTGTTCAGGTTGTCCACCTTGCATGGCGCATTGGCCGTGGGGCGGTGCACGAACTTGCCGTTGCCGATATAGATTCCCACGTGGGTGTAGTTGCCCGTGGTATACGTGTTCTTGAAATAGACGACGTCGCCTGGCTTGAGCTCATCCTTGTTGACGTGCTGGCCGTATTTCTGCAGTTGCTCACAGCTCACCTGGTGGTTGAAGCCCTTGGGCGCCACGCCTGACTGCTCGATCATGGTGCTCACGAAATCAGCGCAGCGCTTGGTCTGCCCAGGCTTGAAATTTTTGCCGTCCCACTGGGCGGCGTAATCTGCAAGCCTGTTGCCTGTCTGGCTGTTCCAGGGGAGGTTCTTGATGCCGCCGGTATCGCCGGCGCCGCCGGTCCAGCACCCGGAGCCCTGGCCGTTTCCGCCGAGCAGACTGCCGATGGTGTCAGGCCCGAACTGGCTCCCCTGCTGCATGAGAAGCATCATCAGGAGCATCTGCTGCATCTGCATCTGCTGGTACATCATCATGAACATCATCATTGAATACTGGTTCTGCTGCTGCATCTGGAGCATATTCATCATCATGGGGTCCATCCCCGCCTGGGACAGGAAGCCGAAAGAAGGCGGCATGGGAAAGCCGTAGCGGAGCTGCTCGATGGAGCCCAGGCAGTTGTTGTAAAACCCCGTAAGCCCCAGCATCTGCGGCGGCGTGGGGCACTGCACGGGCATGAAGGCATTGGCCTGGAGCATCATTTCCCGGTTGGCCATGCGGGAATGGATGGGACCCATGTCCATGCCGAATGATATGCCGAAGCCACCGTAAATCGGATTGAAGGTCATGAGCTTCCTCCCCCTTCTTTCTCCGGAGAGTTATTCAGTTAATACTGTCAACACTTTTTAAGGCTACTTTTATTATACCTGATCATGGTTCTTTTGGCAATATTTTTACGAAATATTACAAAAAATTTACAATCTTGCGGGCTGATGGCTGCCATGTTATAATATGAGAAACCCGTTCCTTTTCCCGACTCTCCCTTGCACCGGATCCATCGAAACTTTGTCTGAGCACAGAAGCCCTCTGAGAGGAGAAGCCTGTGAAAACCTGCAAAGCCGCTTCATTGACTGAGCCCGGCCATATCGAGATAATCGATAAGGAGCTCCCGTCGCTCCATGAGGGCGAGGTGCTGGTGAAGATCAAAGCCTGCGGTATCTGCACATTGGAAAAACGCCTATACACCGGAGCCCTCAAGATTCATTACCCCCTTATAGGAGGCCACGAAGCATCGGGTGTGGTAGAGGAATCCAGGAGCAGCACTCTGAAGCCGGGCGACAGGGTGGTCCTTGACCTCCTCCACAGGTGCGGGGAATGCCATTTCTGCCGCAGGGGCCACAGCAACCACTGTGTCAACCGCTTCAAAGGAAAGGCGGGAATTCTGGGAGGCTTTTCGGAATCTATCGTGCTCCCCTCCAAGGAGGTCTACCGTATTGAAGACGCCGTTCCCTTCGACGTGGCAACGCTCACTGAGCCTCTCTCTGACTGTATTCACAGCTGCATGCAGACCCACCTCTCGCCGGAGCATCGAGTGTGTATCGTTGGCGCCGGTACAATGGGACTTCTCCACCTCCTCATCCTGAAAAAATACGGCATCCACGTCATTGTAAGCGATATTGACGGGAAGAAGCTCAAAGCTGCAAAGGAATGCGGCGCCAATGCAGTCATTGATGCCGGGGTGGAGGATATGCCCGAAAAAATAAAGGAGCTTACCGAAGGAGCAGGGTGCAACGTGGTAATTGTCACCACCCCCGGCAGCAAGCCTCACCAGCAGGCCCTTGAGGCCGTTGCAGTGAGGGGATGCGTCTGTTTTTACGCAGCCAACTATCCTCCCATTGAGATCACCATCGATCCCAACATGATTCATTACAGGGAGATAACCATCACCGGGAGCGAGAGCAAGACAGAGAAAGACTTCTTCAAAGCCGTGAGCTTCCAGAATTCAGGGGCCTTCAGCATGAAGCCTCTCATATCGGCGAAGTTCAGGCTTCATGATATTGAGAAAGCCATTGCGGCATCGCTTGACCCTTCAATGTACCGAGTAATTGTGGAGATGGACTGATCCCATGGAATACCTTGCAGGCCTGGACCTTGGCACCACAGAAGTCAAAGGCGGGTTTTTCTCTCTGAGCGGCGACCTGCTTGCCTGCTCCATGGCTTCGTACGGCCTCTCCACAGAAGAGTGCCCCGGAGCGGCCACATCTGACCCGGGGGAATGGTGGCGCGCCTTTTGCAGAGTCCTCACCGTCTGCACTTCCAAGGCACCCCCGGGAATACTGAAGGGAATCGCCGTGGGAAGCCACGGGCCCTCCCTGGTGGCCCTCGACCGCAGGGGGAGACCTGTGCGGTCATCACTGATCTGGATGGACCGCCGCGCTGTCGAGGAAGCCCTTTATATTCAAGGGAAAACAGGCCGCAGGACCGATGCCGCCTGGTACATCCCCAAGGCACTCTGGCTGAAAAACAAGGAGCCCGATACCTTCAGGGAAATCCGCTGGCTCATGCAGCCCCTTGATTACCTCACCTACAGGCTCACAGGCACAATCAAGGCTTCGCTCTGCTCGGAACACCTCAGGCCCTGGGATGAAATTACCATAGAGGCTGCAGGGCTCGACAGGTCCCTGTTCCCACCCTATGCCCTGATGAGTGAGCTTCTGGGCCATGTGAGCGCCTCTGCATCAAGAGCTACAGGCCTTCCCGAGGGAACACCCGTCTTTTCAGGCACGGGAGGCGCTGATTTCGTGGAAGTGCTCCTTGGCGCCTCTACGCTTGAGGAGGGAGCCATCTGTGACAAGGGGGGGACCACTCAGGGAGTCAACCTGTGCTGGAGAGCTCCCATAAGAGGCCACGGCTTCTTCACCATACCCCATCCTCTTCTCCCCTCTTCCTTCCATATCGGCGCCATGCTCTCGACAACAGGGAAAGCACTCCAATGGTACAAGGACCTCTTTTACCACAGGAGGACTCCCTACGAGAAAGTCCTCCTGGAAGCGGAAAAGTCGCCTCCCGGGGCAAAGGGTCTCTTTTTCCTCCCCTACCTTGCCGGCGCGAGGGCACCCTGGTGGGACCCCCATGCAAGGGGCGTATTTTTCGGTCTCTCGCTGGCCCACCGCAGGGAAGATCTCGCGAGAGCCATCATTGAGGGAGTAGCCTATGAAATAGCAAGCATCACGAAGCTTTTCAAAGGCGAAGGGGCATCACTCGGGGCTGTCACCACCTCCGGGGGCCAGGCACGGAGTTCTTTCTGGAGCCAGATCAAGGCCGACGTCACCGGCCTTCCCGTGAAAGTCCCCCGCATAGTGAACGGGGAAACCCTGGGTATGGCTCTTATCGCCGGGAAAGGGGCCGGCCTGTATCAAAGCCTCATCGAGGCTTCAAGGAGACTCGTCAGGATTGCCGAGGTATTTGAGCCCCGTGAAGGGCTCCATCAGTTTTATCACGAGAAGGTGGCGCTCTTTGAGAAGCTTTACCCCTCGCTCAGGGAGAGCTTTCTTGAGCTGCCGGCGACGGAGAAAGGAGACTGCGGTGACAGGAAAGACACTGAGGCTTAAGAACATTTTCAGGGAGGACGGGAGGGCCCTCATCATAGCCCTCGACCACGCGGCTATCGCGGGAGCAATGGAAGGACTTGCTGACCCTTCGCGGATTGTCGGCGAGGTGACGAAAGCCGGCGCCGACGCCATCCTTGTCACGAAGGGAATGCTCGGGAAGGCCAGGGATTCCGTCGCCAGGGGCGCGGGGGTGATACTTCGCATCTCGGGAGGCTTTACGCTTCTCTCCAACCCGGATTCCTTTGAAGACCGAGTCATCTCGAACGTCGAAACAGCCCTGAAATGGGGCGCAGATGCGGTGGCCATGACTATTAAATTCGGCCATCCCAGGGAAGGGGAGTTTATCGAGGAGGCCTCGAAAATTGCCGATCTCTGCGATTCCTGGGGCATGCCTCTTCTGGTGGAGGTGATGCCCAAGGGCGAGCGGGCTAAGAAAATGGGCAAGGGCGAAGCCTTCTCCGTCTCCTGCCGCTCGGCATTCGAGCTTGGAGCTGATTTCATCAAGACGGCCTACCCGGGAGCCGCTGAAGAATTCAGGAAGATGGCGAAGGAGTGCCCCGCCCCTATTGTGATCCTTGGCGGTGAAAAGGTGGAGAGCCACTATGAGCTCTTCAGGATGGTAAAAGAGTCCCTGGATGCCGGGGGTGCGGGAGTCGCCATGGGCAGAAATGTCTGGGGATACGATTCACCCTCAAGGATGGTTCGTGCGCTGACCCTGCTCATCCATAAGAACGCCACGGTGGAAAAGGCATCCAACGCCCTTTATGAGGATTAGCACTCCCTGAGTATCTTCACGATCTCTTCATTGATGAAGCGCACCTCGAAGATCACTATCCCGCGGGCACCGGCGCGGTAAACCGAGGTGAGCTCCCTTCTGAAGCGCTCCGCATTCTTCGTGCTCCCCATCTTTTCCTCGGCAAGGAGGAGGCCGGGCGTCACGACGCTGTCCCTGAGCCTCCTTTTCACCGCCAGGTGCTTTCTCCCCGCGAGCTCGGGGGGTAGGAGCTCCGATATGTAAATCATGGGAATGAACTCATCGACAAAGCCTGCAATATCCTCGTAGCGAAGGTCGATCCCGTATTCGGTGAAGCCTCCCCTGGGGCCGATGATAGGTGCTGTTGCTGAGATTTTAAGGGAAGGGGCCCCTTTCGATATTTTCCTGGCCAGGGTTTCGAAGAATGCCGCAGTCTTGCAGGATCGCCAGTTTCTCCAGTCAGGGTCTTCCGGCGAGAGATCCCTGGCATCCTTGCCGGACTCCCGCAGGAAGTCCTTGATACAGTAGCGGCAGTAACAGGCAGTGCATTCATAATCGACATGGACCTCATCGACTCCTGCCTCCCTCGCTTTCTCTACGAGCTGGTCTGCCACATACTGCTGGTTTATCGGGTTGTTCGGGCACACCTCGAATCGGTAATAGGGGTGCAGGGGAACCGTGCCATCACGGAGCTTTTTCCTTAATTGAGGGTTGCGCTCCCAGTAGTGCTTGAGGTAGGCCTCCTTGAAGACAAGGTCACCCATGCTCACCTTGATGCCCCTGGTCCGGCATTTCGCGGCACAAGACCTGAGTATGGGGAAATAGCCGCGGTCATCGACGGCAGAGTTGAGGAATATGATCCTGGTGAAGCCGCAGCCGTCAATGACCTCGAACATTCTGGCATCAATCTCCTTTATCTGGTTCCCCACCTGTATCCAGACGGACTTCTCCTGGAATTTCACAGGCTCAAGAGCCATCCTGTATGCCATCACGAGAGGAACAAGACATGCAGAGAGAAACAGGACGGTGCAGAGCGTCAGGGGAAGGAATTTCCCGGGAGCGATCCTGCATGCGTGATGCAGCATCATGAGAAAAGTGCGCGAAGGATTGTTCATTCCACGTAACCAGGCCTGCCTCTGGATAGGATTAGATGCGACAATCAGGCATTCCTGATACAATAGCACATTTTTTTGTTTTCTGCAAGAGATGTGAAAAAAGCAAAAAGCCGGGATGGGCTTCATCCCGGCTATACAGTCACACGGAAGAACCTTTTCTATGCCTGTGCAGGCGCCTGTGCAGGCTCAGGCTTCGCCTTGAGGGCCTCCTGAAGCTTGGCCTCATCTTCCTTGGAAAGCGATGACCTGATGATTTTTCCGTCGAATTTCTGGAGCTCGGGGAGCACCTTGTCGGGCGTTGATTTCCTCACGAGGAGGAAAATCGCCGAGGTGCCCGGCTCGATGGTTTTGCCGATTTGCTTGATGAAATTATCATCTATCCCGTAGTCCGATACCGAACCCGAGAGCGCCCCGGCCGCCGCGCCCGCGAGGAAGCCCAGCAGGGGGTGAAGAAACAACAACCCGAGCAGAAGGCCCCAGAAGCCGCCTCCCGCCGCATCGGCGCCAGTCATGTCAAAGGCCTGCTTGAGCCGCACCTTTCCTTTTTTATCGCGGACCACTATGCATGCGTCATCAAGATCCACGAGATACTCCTTCTCCATCTTCATCAGGGCATGCATTACTTCGTCGGCTTTATACTGGTCATTAAAGGCCAGGACTATCAAATCGCTCATTTTCTTTCCTCCTTTATGGTGTTGTGCCTTGATTCGCTTGGTTCCTCCCTCTTTTCGCCATCATACCCTCCATGGTTTTCTGTTTCAGGCAATGGCTCTCCTTCCTGTTCACGGAGATTATCGAGAACCTCACCTTGCCGGCAGCAGGTACCTGTTGCCGGCTCTCAATGGTATCATCATTTTCATCGCGCTTTTTCTATTTTCTGACAGGTATTCCCCCTCTTACAGGGAAGACATGGCAAGAATAGATATATTCTCCATTAAAGGGAGGTAAAGATGAACAAGGAGCTCCATGAAAAGTTTGTTTCCCTCTGGGACCGTTATTTTCACGGGGCTGAGCTCCCCATAGCCTTTTTTTACACCGACAACCCCAAAAAAGGCGAGCTTGCAAGGAGTGCCAAAGGCCACCGCTGCATGATTGGAGACCTGGCACTCGTGAGAAAAGGAAAGTCGCTTCTTTTCAATGCCGACAACCTCACATGCCCCGGAGGGAAGCGCTACCTGGGCTATTCCCAGGTCCTGGCGCCGAAATTCGAGTATTTTCTCTCCTGTGGTATCCCCGGTGAGCTTGAAGGGGAGCGGTACAAGAAGAGCCCCGAGATAGTGAAGGAATTCATCAAGCATGTGCCTACCTTTGAGGCGCCCGGAAAATACATCGCCTTCGTACGGTGGGACCATCTGGCCGATGAAGACGAGCCTGAGGCGGTGATATTCTTCGCGGGGCCCGACGTGCTCTCGGGGCTTTTCACCCTGGCGAACTTTGACGCGGCGTCGCTGGAAGGCCATGTCGGCACGCCCTTCGGATCGGGCTGCATGAGCATCGTGCATTATCCCCTGCTTGAAAAGAAGAAAGATGAGCCCCGGGCCATACTGGGCATGTTTGATCCCTCGGCAAGGCCTTCGGTGCCCGACTGGAGCATCACCTTCACGGTGCCCCCGAAAAGGTTCCGCACCATGGTGCTCAATATGGAGGAGAGCTTCCTCACCACTCCCTCCTGGAATCTGGTATCCCGGCGCATAGAGAAAAGAAGCGAAGGAGGTTCACTATGAGAGCAATCCAGGTAAGCGGTCCCAGCGCAGACTTTGAGCTTGTCCACAGGGAGATCCCGGAGCCGGGCGATTACGAGGTACTTATCAAGGTCGAGGCATGCGGTGTCTGCCATGGTGACCTCATCCCCATTGAAGGCCACTTCCCCGGCCTCACGTACCCAAGGGTGCCGGGCCACGAGGTGATCGGGATTGTGGAAAAAACGGGCCTCAGGGTCTCAAGCTGGATGCCCGGCCAGAGGGTTGGCGTCGGCTGGCACGGCGGCCACTGCTTTTACTGCAGCGCCTGCCGGAGCGGTGATTTCGGCGCCTGCGAGAATGCCAAGGTGACAGGCCTCTCCATGGACGGAGGCTATGCGGAGTATATGATCGCGCGCCCCGAAGTCCTTATCAGCATACCGGAAGAGCTTGATCCCATAGCGGGTGCGCCCCTTCTCTGCGCCGGCCGTACCGTGTTCGGCGCCCTGAAGGAGAGCAGGGCAAAAGGCGGCGACCTGGTGGCAATCCACGGGCTTGGGGGACTGGGCCATCTCGCCCTGCAGTACGCCGCGAAATTCGGCTTCAGGCCTGTGGTCCTCTCCCGCGGCAAAGAGAAGGAGGAACTGGCCCTCAAGCTGGGAGCCCATTGCTACATAGACACCACGGCTGCCGACGGTGCGAAGGAGCTCAATAAAATGGGAGGCGCCGCGGTGCTTCTCTGCACGGCCCCTGACAGTAAAGCCATATCGTCCCTCATAGGAGGCCTCGCCCGCCGCGGGCAGGCTGTCATTGTCGCCGGCGTCAGTGAAATGATCGAGGTCTCCCCTCTCCAACTGCTGATGGGCGAGCGCTCCATCAGGGGCTTTGCCGGAGGCAGCCTCGAGGAGACCATAGATTTCAGCCTCCGCTTCAAGATCATGCCCATGGTGGAGATCTTCTCCCTGGAAGAGGCCCCCGCGGCCTTTGGGAAAATGATCTCCTCAAAGGTCCATTTCAGGGCCGTGCTGAAAATGGGGGCCTGAGGAGGAAGCTGGATAAAAGTTTAACATCTTTTTAAAGGAGTTTACTTATTTTTTACACTGAAAAAGCTTGATTAGGAGCATCTCTTTCCTGATATACAAGGTAAGACCCGTCAGGAACAGAGGGGGTGCCCTTCAATGATCGAAAGCCTTGGCATCGGCTCAGAAAAAATAGACACACCGTGGACTCATTACCCTCCAGGCCTCCTGGAGCAAGAAGGGCAGCCGGGGCAGGAATCCTTCAATGAGCCTCTTGACAGCGTGTCTTTTTCCGATACGCTCCTCAAGGAGCGGGCCGCCTCTCCCGGGGAGACTCTCCATCCCGCACGCCAGTTCCCCACCGGGGCGCCCGAGGCGGGACTTGAGACCTCTTCTCCCGCAGGTGAAGAGCCGGCAAAGCCCATAAGCCTCCCGGGCCTTCCAAACGCGGGAAAGCTCTCCGAGGGACTCTACCGCGGCGCCCAGCCCACGAAAGAAGGCTATAAGACCCTCAAGGACATGGGGGTAAAGACTGTCATCAACTTCAGGACCACTGCCGGGGAGAGGGAAAAGGAGGCCAAGGAGCTGAAAAAGCTGGGGATAGGGTATGTGGAGCTTCCCATTGAGCCAGGAAAGCGTCCCACTGAAGAGCAGATGGTGCAGTTCCTCAGGACAGTGAAAGACGGCCAGAATCAGCCCGTCTACATGCACTGCAAGGAAGGCAAGGACAGGACTGGTGTCATGGCGGCTGTTTACCGGAGAGTCGAAGAGGGATGGTCAGCGGACGGCGCAAAGAAAGAGATGGACAACTTCGGCTACCACTGGTTCCCTTATGATCTTATAGGCAAGTATAAGGATCTTGTCACCCATCTCGACGTGGAGAAGCTGAAAGAAGCTGCGGGCAACTGAGAAACGGCGCAAAGATCTCACAATTACCGACAAGTAAATTGTCTTGTTTCCTCTATCGACGTGGAGAAGCTGAAAGAAGCTGCAGGCAACTGAGAAGCGAGAGGAAAAAGGGGAAGGGCGGAGAAAACCTCCCTGAAAGGGGTTTTCAATGCCGATTCTTGCCGTAAGCGACACCCTTGGTATCTACTATGAAACCCATGGCGCCGGCACTCCCCTCGTGTTTATAAACGGCCTCACCTCGAGCCTGGAGTGCTGGAGCAATCAGGTCACCGTCTTCAGCGCCCGGTACCGGGTCATTGTCTATGACTGCCGCGGCCAGGGCAGGTCGGGCAAGCCTTCTGAAGGCTACACGGGCTATGAGCACATGACGGACCTCATGGCCATTCTGGATCACCTCTCCATAGATAAAGCCCACCTGGTGGGACACTCCTTTGGGGGGTATATTGCCCTCTACCTGGCAGCCCACTTTCCCGGGCGTGTCCGGTCCCTCGTGGTCTCCGACACAACGACGGAAGCCCATCCTCTCCTGGAGAAAACCATGCTGAGCTGGATAGAGGCCCAGGATAAGGGCGATCTTGACCTGCGTTTTGACGTGGCCCTCCCATGGCTTTATTCCAACAGTTTCATAAAGCACCATGACAGAAAGATAAATATTTTCAAGAAAGTTTTCAGGAGAAACGACAGGGAGGCCCTCAAGAGCAACACCATAGAAAGTCTCAAGTACAATGCCACGGTGAACCTTCAGGAGGTGAAGTCACCCCTTCTGCTCATCGTGGGCGAAGAGGACCTCCTCACGCCGCCGCGCTACGCCCAGAGGATCCACCATGCGGTACAGGGCTCGAAGCTCAAGGTCATTGAGGACTGCGGCCACGTGCCGCCCATCGAAAAGCCGCTGCAGTTCAACGAAGCCCTCCTCTCGTTCCTGAGTCTTCATGACCCTCCCTTGACCGACGACCTTGCACGCTGACACCCTGCCTTATCGGATGGGCGGGCGGAGGGTGAGATAAAAATAACCGCCGCGGCATGCCGCTTTTATGCCCGTCCTGAGCCACCACTTCACAAAGGCCTTCCGGGTTGCCGTGGCCCTGTTCCAATAGCCTGAGAAGAGGTGGTGGCCCCTCAGAAAAAGCTCACCCTCCTCGCCTGCTTCGAGGGCTTTTGCCTCTTCGTCGCCCACTATGGCCTCGACATGGAAGAGAGGTCGTCCCACTGAGCCCGGGTGCCTCTCATGCTCGGAGGCCGTGACAAAAAAGTTCCCCGGGCCAGCCTGGGCGCTCACGAAGCCCGGCGCGACAAAGAGCCCATGGGTGAGGTGGCTCGTGAAAGCCTTGTCATCGAGGGGCCCGTCGGAGGAAAGGAGATGTCTCAGCGGCGAAGCTGCCAGCAATTTCGCGCTCCTGGAAGGGTCGCTCCACTGGGAGGCTCTCATGGCCAGGAGGGAAATGCCGTAGAGCCCGCAGAGGCTCTCGAGAGGCCTTGCTGTGCCTTGGCCGCCTGGAAGCACCGTGGCCCCCCCCGCAAGGAAAAGGGGAAGGGCATGAAGCAGGGCGCCGTCTTTCTCCCCGAAAGGAAGTGCGAGGACTGTCCGGTCTCTGGGAGAGAGGCCGCAGGTAATAATGGTATTTATGGCGTTCCAGGCCACCATCCCCTGCGGAACGATTGAGCCGATCCAGCCCAGGTCTTCTCTTTTTTCATAGACAAGCATGAGGGGATCCTCAAGCAGGAGCTCCACCTCTGCCGGTGAATCGCTTACCCTGCTTCTCTCTATTGCCGGTTCATCAAATTCCCCTTCCCCGCTGAGGATAAAGCAATGGCGGAGCGCCTGCAGCGCGGAAAAACTCTCCACGAGGGCGCGTTTATTCCAGGAGAGGAAGATGACCTCAGGGTCCGCATCGGCAAGCAGGCCAGGAAATGTCTCTTCATCAAGCGAAGCATCGAGGGGCACAAGCACGGCGCCTATTTTCGCCGCGGCAAAAAAGAGCTCGAAATGAAAGGGCAGATTCTCCGAGATTATGGCGATCCGCTTCCCTTTCAGGATTTTCAGATTCCTGAAGAGAAATGAGGAGAGCCTTTTCACCTTCCGGGAGAAGTCCCTGAAGGACATGGCGGCTCCCATCGGGGAATCGATGAGGCAGGGAGAGTCAGGAGTGAAACGCTCCCTCTCGGCAGGCCAGTCTCCTACGAACATGGGCTCATTTCTTCGGTATCTTGACGTTCCCTATATAGACCCAGTCGTCTTCCTCGACAATGGTATCGACGGGCTTCTGGGATTCGCCTGCGTCGCCGGCTTCCTGCAGCTCCTCGAGGTATTTCTTTACCTCCTCGTCCTTGTCGAATTTCACGTGGAAGCGGGAGCACATGTCCTGGAACACGACGGTGCCGTCATCGAGGACTTCCTTCATGTCCATGTTCCCGGCAAGCTCCATGGGAAAGTAAAAGCGCGTGTCATTCTGCACGTCGCAGAATATTATGGTGTCATCGTCAGCACGCCTTATATAAAGGTGGCCCCTGCTGTCCGGGCAGAACTCCGAAAAGCCGCCGGGCACGTTGATCTCCTTTGACCTGTTCCCCCGGGCGTCAATCACCTGGATGGAGTCTTTTCCCTCAAGGGCGTAGAAGACCGAGCCGTCATGAGCCACTTTGTAAAACTCATCGAGTGCCATTCCCCCGGGCCTGTGATCTTCAATGGTCTCTTTCCAGATGAGCTTCCCCTGGGGGTCAATGGCGTAGAGCGCATTGTCGAACCTTCCCTCGACGTAGATCCTGCCGTCAGGTCCCCAGTGAGGCATCTTGAGGCCCCGCTCGGAGTCGAGCGAAAGCTCCCACTTCTGCCCCGTAGTGGTGTCGATGCCGTAGAACTCGCCTTTCTCGCCGCCGTAAAAGATGTGCCCTTTGCCGTCATTTATGGGGAATGTGCCAATGTCGGGGAGATCGATCTCCTCTTTTTTCCCCTTGGAGTTGACGGCATAAAAGCTGTCGTAGCCAAAATTGTTGGAAAAGTTGTCGCAGGCGAAGATGCTGGTACCTCCCGGTGTCATCTCATGGAAATAATCATCGGAGTGGATTCCTATTTCATGCTTCCACTTCATCTTGCCCTTGCTGTCTATGGCATGGAGCTCTTTCTCAATCTTGGCGTAGATGGTGCCGTCGGGGCCGATCTGGATGGACGAGCACTTGCTGTCGGTCTTGGGCTGGTATTTCCATTTCTCGGTGCCGTCAGGGTTCAGGGCTACAACGTAAGGCCTGTCCCAGCGCTCTTCGCCGTTGCATGCGAGATAGCTCGAGCCGTCGGGAAGAAAGATGTGGCTACTTATGGAGTACTTGTTGTCGGTCTTGTAGGTCCAGAGCTCTTTCCCTGAGGGGTCAAAGGCGGCGGTGTAGGACCGCGGCGTGTCGCGGTTCTCCGTGTCGAAGCTTTCGCAGCATATATAGCTGTTGCCGTTGGGCGTCGTAAATACGGCGTCGATGGAGTGCTTGTCCTGGGCCTCGAATTTCCAGTGGGCGGCCTTTTCGAGGGGCACAGGCTCTTTGGAGGGCTTGGAGAGGATTGCGCCGGCCGCTCCCGCCGTAATGTTCTTCATATTTTTCTGAGGCGCCGCCCCATGGGAAAATGAGTCCCGGGGAGCTTTCACTTCTTCGCCGGTCATATCAGGGGCTCCAGCGGGCCTGTTAAGATGAACCGGGGGCGCCGTTATGTCATTTCTTATCTCCATTCCTTTCCTCCTGTCCTGGAATACCTGGGAGCACTTGCAGCGGCAAGCACATGGATTATCTTTTCTCTCCGTATTGTAGCATATTTCCCTTTCTTGATCCAGAGGTTCGTACTGCTGTACCTGCCCCTTGCCCCCCCGCTTTTTCCTGTTGCCGGCCCCGAGTTTCATCATGGCTGCCATTTCGGCGCATCTTCCAACCCCGTCTGCATATCCCTCGAAAGCTTCACCCTCACCGTGGAAGAGATGATCGAACAGGCCAGGCTCTCCTTTTCGGTGAGAAGAGAGAGCCCCCGGCGAGCCCTTCGAAAATATGCCGCTCACTTCGGACGGAGACGGGAAAGAAGCCTCACTATATCTTCTATAGAATAGTGTTCAAAAGAATCGATGTTCAGGTCTGCAACGATTTCTGCGCCCTCCACTCTTAAAATGACCTCTTTAAGGGTATACCGGTACCATTCCCGCTTTGCCTTATCGGGCTCTTCTCTCTGCAGGCGGCTTATTTTCTCCCCGGCGGCCTCCCTTGTGTAGTAGGCCGCTTCCGGATAGAGAAACCTGCCGTCGCCGAAGGAGGTCTCGTAGAAGTCCTCCACGAGCACCAGGTACACCTTCACCGGTCCCGGTGAGCGGCTCTTAAGGTGTTCCCGCACTGCGGGCGGCACCTTGTCGAGCCTGGTCTTTGCATTGAAATTGTCGGCCCAGGTCTTCCCGGGCGAAGGTGCCGGGATCTTTTCAGGGTTTGGCAGGGCGATCCCCCGCTCCTCCAGGTCATGAAGGGTGATGCGGTCAGCCTTGAAATTGCGGAACACCTCCTGGTGGTAGCAGTCCCACGCAAGGCTTTCGGGATCGTGGTATTTCCATTCCCCTTCCCGGCCGTAGGTGAGGAGGCCATTGAATCCCATGGTCCCCAGAAAAATGAGTATGGACTCCCCTATCTCATAGATCTCGTTGAACTCTTCACGCATGTCACCACCTCCGGGATACCCGCACTCTTCAACTCCCTCACTCAACTATTTTTCCAGCGGCCCATTGAATCCTGCATCGTTCATGGGTCACTTCCCCCCGGCCGTGGTAAAGCCTGCAGGGACGTCCATCACCAGGATTCCCCTCGGGGGAGGCAGTGAGCCGGCCTGGGGATCGGAACCGCTCGCGGGCAGCACGGCGCTCATTACAAGAGAAGTGCCTTTCGGTGACCACACGCAATGATTGGCATTAAGGCTGTCTTCAGTGATTTTTGTCGGAATGCCGTTAATGTCGCCTGGCGATCCGGTGAATCTTTTCAGGTATATCGCGTAGATGTCGGGATTAGGACTCCCCCTGTTGGACTCGAAGTTGATGACCGTGCCGTCAGGCGACCATGAGGGCGCCCGGGCCTGGCCGCTGTCGAAGAGCCAGGGCTTTGTCCCCGCCGGGGCCTCGAGATCGATTATGTAGATGCTGTTCGCATTCTGGTTGTAGGGCTCATTGACGCAGCACTGGGCGGCGAAAGCCACATAACGGCCGCCAGGGGACACGCTGGGCATGCCTGCGAGGAGCTGGGTATCGCTCGTGAGATTCACCACGGTGGCCGGGTTTGTGCCGGGCCATACGCGGCGTATGATGCCCTTGTAGTTGGTGATGGGATTGTAGCCGTAATCCACTACCGCAAGGCTCTTGCCGTCGGGGAACCAGTATGGGTAGTCAACTATCGGGCGGAACTCGGGCGAGGTCACCTGCACAAGCCCTGAGCCGTCGGGGTTCACTGTCCAGACTGAATCGCCGGTGCGTGAAGAGCCGGTGAATGCAATCTGGTTGTTGGCGGCAGACCAGTTCGGGCGGGTGCTCTGATAGTCTTTGGTGAAGCTCTGGGGAAGGAAGGGGGTGCCCGTGCCTCCTGTCGCAGGAACCTGGTAAAGCTCGTAGTCCACGGCCCCTCTCGCGGTGCGCTCGAAAACGATGGTGCTGCTGTCAGGCGAAAAGCCGCAGCGGTAGTCAATATTCGAGGGATTATCTGTTACATAGTAAAAGGCGGCGGTTGCCGTCGGCACAGGTGACGGAGATGGTGTCGGCGGGCACGTGCACGAAGGCGAAGGGGAGGGGCTTCCTGTCGGGGATGGTGCAGGAGTCGCCGCGGGTGGCGTTTCCTGGGGGCTCGAGTTGGGCGTCGCGTCGGTTGCTATCGCGAGCACATTGCTGCCGCTGCCCGATGAGTGCACGATGGCTATCTGCGCCTGAGAGAAAGCCTTTGTGGTCTCGCCGGGGCTTTTAAGGTCGTCGGGCGTGCGAAAGGTTATCTCGCCGTCAGCCCATGCGTGGTATCGGGCTGCTTTGCTGCTCTGAGCGCCTTGAACGAAGTGCACATAGCCCTGTCCCTGCGTGTCGCCGAAGCCGCTCCCCCGGATCCTGCTCCAGTCACCGGCCCGCAGCGGCTCTCCCGGCTTATCAAGGTTCTCGACGGTGTCAAGCCGGGGATTTGCTGCGCCGCTCCAGGCGGTGCCCAGAAAGCTTTGCCCTTCGGAGCCTCCTCCAGTACAGCCTGCCATGGAGAGGAATAAAAAAATAAGTGCCACAAATAATGCTGCAGAGTTTTCCACAGGGTTTCTTTTGACTGATCCTTCATCTACTACTGTCTTCATTGAAATCACCACTTTTTCTGCTGTATTTCTCCATACCAAGATGCCGATGATGCAGGGGAAGACAAGGATGCAAGGAAAGCTGCACCCGGGGAAGGAATTTCTAAAAACCATGAGAAGATGCAGGACGGATCAAGAAAAAGACATCGCCGGCACCGCCGGGAAAGGGGTATCAGAATGAACAAGCAGCTCACCGTAGCAGAGTATGTGATAGAGCGCCTCGCCGCCCTGGGAATAACCCATGCCTTCGGAGTGCCCGGCGACTATGCCTTTCCCTTTGATGATGCAATCGAGGCCTCACCTCATATGAAGTGGACAGGCTCCTCCAACGAGCTGAATGCAGGCTATGCCGCCGACGGCTATGCCCGTATCAGGGGAGCCGCAGTCCTCTCAACGACCTATGGCGTGGGTGAGCTCAGCGCCCTCAATGCGGTGATGGGCTCCAAGGCAGAGCGGCTGCCGGTCTTTCACCTCGTGGGTGCCCCGAGCACGCGCCTGCAGCATGATCGCCTGGTTACCCATCACAGCCTCGGTGACGGGGCCTTTGGCTCCTTCAGGGCTCTTTCGGAGGCAGCGGCATGCGCAGGCACTTCCCTGACGCCCGACAACGTCACGGGCGAGATGGAAAGGGTCATCAGGGCAGCCCTCATCAACAACCAGCCCGCTTATATCACCGTTCCGGCGGACTTCGCCCTTATGCCGGTGACAGGAGAGCCCCCGGCCTGGCGGACTCTCGATGAAATGAAATATATGGTCTCGAATGATGCCGAGCTCGAGGCCGCCGTCAAGGCGGTGCTCGCAAGGCTTGCAGATGCAAAAGCGCCGGTGGTACTGGCGGCTTGTACCGTGGCCCGATACAGGCTCCAGGACCGGCTTGCCGCTTTCCTGGAGAAATCACGGATCGGTTATGCCACCGCTCCCATGGACAAGGCGACTCTTTCAGAGAAGCACCCGAATTTTCTCGGAATGTACAGCGGGGCGGGGTCGGCGCCGCACGTGCGCGCCGCTGTCGAGGAAGCCGACTGCGTGATTGACGTCGGCGGCGTGGTCATGTCGGATATCAACACGGGGATGTGGAGCCACCGCATCAACCCCGCGCGGCTGGTTCACCTGCTTCCTGACCGTGTAAAGGTGGGAGAGAAACTCTATGGCCCCGTCAGCCTTGCAGACATGCTGACCAGGCTTGCCGCAGCCGTGCCGGCCTTCACTCCTGCAGCGAGTCCCGCCGGGATCCCTCTTCTTCCCATGACAGGCGCGCCCGGGGACCGTATCACTTCCGCGGCACTCTACCCGAGGCTTCAGCGCTTCCTTTCGGAGGGAGACATTGTCTTTGCAGAGACAGGGAGCTGCGTGCTCACCATGGGCGCCATGGGGCTTCCCGACAGGGCGGTCTATCACAACCAGACGCTCTGGGGCTCTATCGGTTGGGCGACGCCGGCCGCCTTCGGCGCATCGCTCGCCGCGCCTGACAGGCGCACTGTCCTCGTGACCGGTGACGGCTCTCACCAGCTCACGGCAAACGAGATAGGCACCATGGGCCGCTACGGAGCAAAGCCGGTGATTATTGTGCTCAACAACGGCCTCTTCGGAGTGGAGGAGGTTATCAACAGGACCGTGGGGCATGCGTACGACGACCTTGCCCTCTGGAGCTATCATAAGCTTCCCGAAGCAATGGGCTGCACCGGCTGGTACAGCGCCCGCGTTGAGACGGTGGGGCAGTTCGAGGAAGCCCTTGCGAAAGCGGCGGCCCATGATAATGCGTCATATATCGAGGTAGTCCTGGGCGCCGATGATCTGCCTGCGCAGTTCCCTGCCGCCGTCATCGATCAGCTCTACAGGATGGACACGCCTAAATGAAAGACTGGTGGATCCTATGAAGTGGCCGAATCAATCTTCCACTGGCCGCCCTCCTTTATGAGGGAGAACCTGCATCTCCTCTTTTCGCCGAGGGGATCGTAAGGACCGGCCTTTCCCCGATCCTTCAGGGGAGGGTAAACGCTTATTTTGATCGATATGCCACAGGTTTAGATGGGTGAGGATTTCTTGCTCCTACTCACAGAGCATTACTGACGGCATCATCATACCTGGGGGTATGATGTGCGTCAGTTAACCGGAAAGTCGTCGATAATGGAGATTATTTCCATCGAGCCTCCGCAGGCTCGGCAGATAAGAGGATCTGCCCTGTCGCCATGGCAGATCCCCATAGAACCGGGAGGAGCCTATGGAGGGGAGTATCTCCGGAACGTGCGCCCGCTACAGGCAGAAACGGTAGCAATTCTCGAAACCTGCGATCAATTTTCGATCAGGATTATAGGCATCGAAGGCCCTGGTAATTTTTCCCTTACCAGAGAATTTTACTTCTATGGCGAAAAGCTCTTTTTTCTCGATGCCTTCAAGAACGCAGTCTACTTCATAGCCTGTGTAGCTCCTCCAGAAAAATTGCTGATAAGGGCGGCCGGAATAGAGATTTCTCCGGGCTATCCCCGCGATGACCAGATTTTCGAGAAGCGCTCCCCTGTCTTCCCTGTTCTGTATTGGGTCAAAGCGGTTGATAATGGAATTCCTGATACCCTGGTCCCAGAAGTAGATCTTGAACCTGGAGCCCACCTCTGTGCGCGGGTTGTGACTGTAAGGGAGCAGCCGGAAGAGCACGAAGAATTTCTCAAGGATCGTGATATATTCATCCACGAGCCGGCGGGAGATGCCGAGCGTTGAAGCGATCTCGTTGACGTTGACCAGTGATCCTGCCTGGTGGGCGAGCAGGGTGAGCAGGTCCGAGAGCGCTCTGGGGTGCCTGATTCCTTCCAGCATGAAGATGTCCTTGAAGAGGGCGCTCTCGACCAGGTCCCGCAATTTTGCCCTTCTCTCCCGTTGATCCTGAAGGAGGACGATTTCCGGATAGGAGCCATATACTATCATTTCCTCAGCTGCGGAGGCGAGCACGGGAAAGTGCAGAGGCTGTTCGGGAAATTGAAAGAAATTCTTACCACTCAGATGGTATAGTTCTCCCAGTGAGAGAGGCAGGAGTTCCAGGAAAAGTTTTCTTCCCGCCAGGCTTTCAGAGAGCGATTTTTTAAGCAGCAGCGATGAGGAGCTGCTGGCAAGAATTTTTACGTGGGGAAAGTTGTCTACGATGAGCTTCAGGAGCAGCTCCACCCTTTCAAAGTAGAGAATCTCATCCAGGAAGAGGTAATTCTTTGATCCTGCAGCAAAGCCCATGCCGTGAAAAAGCGTTTCCAGCCTGGCCAGGGAAAAGTCATTGAAGATGGCCCGTGTCCCGGGATCATCCAGCGAGAAATAAGCGGTGGGGGCGAGGGGTTTTATTGTGTTTTCGAAATGCCGAAGGAGAGACGTTTTGCCGACTCTCCTGGGACCATAGAGAATCAGGGCCTCAGGGGATGGAAGCGATTTTTCAATGGCTTCTTCTATGATCCTGGAATACCACATACGCTCATCATACTAGAAACTGTGAAAATTGTCAAGAAATGTGCAAAATTACTACTAAATTTGCGCAAAGTTGAACAAAATTACTCTCAGCTCTCGCCCTCCTGCCCGCCCAGTTCCCTGCCGCCGTCATCGATCAGCTCTACAGGATGGATACGCCTGAATGAAAGACTGGTGGATCCTACAAAGTAGCCGAATCAATCTTCCACTGGCCGCCCTCCTTTATGAGGGAGAACCTGCATCTCCTCTTTTCGCCGAGGGGATCGTTCTGGATGAGGACTGTCATATCGCCCCTGGGAGAGATGAGCACCTCGGTGCTTATCTCTGCCCTGGTATCTTCTGATTTTATGGTGTCAATAGTCCTCAGGATATAATAAGCTTCTCTCAGTGATCTCCTGAAGCCCTCCAGTGATTTGCGGGCCTTGTAGTCACTGCTGAAAAGATCATAGGCGCCCTCGACGCTTCCGGAGTTCAGCTTCGAGAAATAGGTGGCCACCGTCTCACCACCCTCGCTTTTAGCCCTCAGGTCATTGGTGGTGAGGCCGCCCGGCACTGTCGTGGAGGTTCCCTGTAAACCGGTCCCCGGTCCACAAGAGGTCGTTCCTCAGCCAGCGCAGGCAGGCGGCGAAAAGACGGAGACCAGGAGGGACATTACCAGAAGGGTCACAAAAAGCGCTCTGTTCATCCTTTGCTCACTCTCCTGATGATAACCTTTTCTTGTATAGATGTCGTCCGCAGAGGAGAGGATTTTCATTCTGCTCCTCTTATTTTACTCTGCTGGAGAGAAGTTGAAAAGGGCCGGAAGAACTACCGGGAGCCCCCCTGAAGGCTGAAGCCTGAAGAGAGCTTCCAGTCAGGTTTCCCCTGGACCTTGGTCCATATTGTAAAATTATAATATTCATGCTATGGTATGGATATTCTTGCAGAAAAGGATACCTTTCCATTTGGCCAGCCGCGGCAATCCTGAAGGAAAGAAACACTTGAAAATGAGAAACCCGGGGAGAAGGATCAAGAACTTTCACCTGGTGGTATTCTCTTTCCTCTGCCTGGTGATGGCGCCCGCACCGGCATTTTCTGAGACCGAGGGCTCAGGGGAGACCTGGGTCAAGGGCGCTTTTGAAATCCCCCTTGCACCGCAGCTGAAAACCATCCTTTCCCTTGAATCTCATTATGATAGAGATGGCCTCTATTTCCAGAGCAGGGAGATGACCCTGTTCCGGAGCATATCCCGCACAATCGACCTGGAACTGGTGGGGTACAGGAGTGTCGAAAAACTGGACCAGAAGGTGTGGCAGGGGGAAAATGATTTTTTCGGGGGCATCATTTTCAACGGCAGGCTGGGTCCTTTTACCCTTTCAAACCGGAACCGCTTTGAATTCCTGACATTCTGCTATGACAATCCCTCCTATGTCCGTTACAGGAACAAGCTTACCCTCTCGCTCCCCGGGAAAATCACCCCCTATCTGGCCGATGAGTTCTTTTATGACATAGGAGACAATCACCCGGGATGGAACAAGAACCGTGTCTCTCTTGGTCTGAAAGGCGATATAGGGCAAGAGGTGAATCTCGATGTTTATTTCATGAGGCAGACTGATGCAAATTATCTCGATGAAGGCGAGCCACGCCCGCGCTTCAACATCACGGGAGGGAACCTCACCATAAGGTTCTGAAGCCCCTGCTCTGTGATTCCTCTCCTTAATGAAAAGGGAGAATTCTTTTCACGTCGAATTTTATCACGGCAGAACATCATAGAATATAAGGTTCTTCATAAGTGCTGCCTCCCGGATTCTTTTTCTCAGGGCCGCAGTCCAGTGCCTGCAATGAAAATATCATTACTTTTCATTAGTCTGTAAAGAAACACCATGAATGAAAAACAAAGAGTCTTTCTAGTCGATGATGATCCTTCGGTGCGCAGAGCGGTAGATCGCCTTCTTCGTTCCGAAGGCTACGTGGCCGAGGTCTTTTCCTCAGCGGGAGAGTTCCTCGAGAAAGGAACCTGGAGCGGGCCTGCCTGCCTGGTCCTCGATGTGAACATGCCTGACCTTTCGGGTCTTGACCTCCAGCATGAAATGAATGAAAAGGGCATGGCCCTTCCCATAATATTTATCACCGGTTTTGGCGACATCCCTATGACGGTGAAAGCCATGAAGGGCGGAGCCGCAGACTTTCTCACCAAGCCTTTCAACGATGAGGAGCTGCTTGAAGCCGTAAGAGATGCGCTTGAGAAGCAGAATGGCGAGCACCAGGAGCAGCGGGCTCTCAAAGAGTCCCGCCTGCTGGTTCAGTCCCTCACTACCCGGCAGGAGCAGGTATTCAGGCGGATTATCGGGGGAATGCTCAACAAGCAGATTGCCTTTGAGCTCGGCATATCGGAAAAGACAGTGAAATTCCACCGGGGAGAGCTGATGAAAAAACTCGGAGCGACTTCTGTCGCAGGGCTTGTCCGCCTGGCAGAGCAGGCAGGAATCAAGCCCTTGCCAGGAAGCTGAAACGCTTTACCTGGACCAAGGTCCCACTATACAAGGCCATTGCATTTCGCTATACTGTGATTACTATGTCTGAAAAAGATCCCTTCTCACCATCCATTTTCATTGTCGATGACGATGATTCTGTGCGCCGTTCACTCTCGCGGCTTATACGCTCAGAAGGGCTTACTCCAAGAGTATTCCCCTCAGCCGAGGCTTTTCTTGAAATAGTCCCGCTTGAGAGCAAAGGATGCCTTATCCTGGACGTCCGCATGCCGGGGATGAACGGCTTTGAGCTCCAGGAAAAGCTCTGTTCCGCAGGATCGCCCCTGCAGATCATTTTCATAAGCGCGTTGCAGAAGCCGGGTGAAAGGGAGCATGTGCTGAAATGCGGAGCCCTGGGCTTACTGGACAAGCCCTTCTCAGAAGAGGAACTCATGAGCCTTGTGAAGGCAGCAATCGCCGCCAGGCAGTCTTGACAGGAAGGCCGTCGCCACCCGGAAGATGGAGCGCACGATACCCTTCATACTTCAATGGGATGAAGCTCTCGACGTGGGAAGCGACACGCTCACCGGTGTCTGAGACAGGGACTACCAGCCGCCCTTCACTTTTACCAACACCCTCAAAAGAGTCACTCTCACCATCGACAGGCCCACGCTCTCGCCCGAGGACATAAAGAAGCACCAGGAGGCAGAGCATATTAACAGGATGAGGGAACAGCATGAATAATGAAGACCAGGAAGAGAGGCTCCCCGGGGAGCTGACGATAGTCCGGGCCGCACTGAAGACACCACGGGCTGCCGCCATTGCCGGTATTGTATTTTCAATAGTGTATATCACCATTCTTTTCTTGATAAGGATTTCTGTTCCTCCGAGCCCCCTTGATGCCGGAGCATGGCTTTCGGGCCGCTGGAAGTATGTCGATCTTGCCTTGCAGCTGATGCCTTTTGCAGGCATCGCATTCCTGTGGTTCATGGGAGTTATCCGTGATCGAATAGGGCACCGCGAGGACCGCTTCTTTTCCACGGTATTCCTCGGAAGCGGTTATCTTTTCGTCGGCATGCTCTTCAGCGCTTCCGCCGTCGCCGGCACCACAATAATGCTATATGGCGCCGCTCCTGAAAAGGTCATAGAATCAGGCATGTATTCCTTCGCGCGCGCTCTGTCATACCAGTTCATGAATATCTTCGGGATAAAGATGGCAGCGGTATTCATGGCGATGACAAGCACGCTCCTTCTGCGCACCGGGGTTGTCCCGCGCTGGATCGCGATCCTGGGCTACCCTCTCGCACTCGCGCTGCTGCTGTGCAGCGGCATATTCCATTGGTTTCCGTTATTCCTGCCGCTGTGGGTGCTCATGGTAAGCCTTTACATACTCATCTCAAACCTTGCCTGAAAAGCAGCACAGGAAATGATTCCATTCCTGCACTCTCACATGAGCTGCACAAGATCTTTAAAGAAAAGCACAAAGCCACATGCTGCAGGGTACTGTCAAAGAATGTGCAACAGGGGACGCCTGAGCAGAAGCAGCAGTGCTCGCAGCTCGCCGGAGAAGTGACGGAGGAGACGGCCAGAATATTCATCAGGAAGTTGGGAGCCGATATCCTGAAGGGGTAAAACCCTCCTTCCATGTTCCCTATGTGAAAAAGCAAAGTGTATGGTGGTGAGACCATGCACTTTTTCCACGCTACAGAGCCGGAAAAGCCCAGCGATATCCCCCCACGGATTCTCTTAAAGGAGGGCGGCATGGCACGAAAATGGATCGATGTCACCGTGATGATAAAGAACGGCATGGTCGGCTGGCCCGGCGATCCGGAGGCCCGTATCAGCCATGCGATGGAGATAGAAAGGGGCGACCCCTGCACGGTATCGCTCCTTGAACTGGGTGCCCACGCGGGCACGCACATGGACGCGCCTGCCCATTTTGTCCGGGGGGGCGCCGGGATTGACAGGATGCCGGTGGAGGCCGCCATCAGCGCGGCGCGGGTAATCCCCATCAAGGATCACGTATCGATAAGGCCCGAAGAGCTTGAAGGCCATCATATAAGGCGCGGGGAGCGGATCCTCTTCAGGACCCGCAACTCCGAGCATTGCTGGGATAGCGGCAGATTCTTCGAGGACTTCGTCTATATCTCAGCAGCGGCGGCCTGTTATCTTGCCGGGAGAAAAGTGAAGCTTGTCGGCGTGGACTATCTCTCAGTCGGGGGATTCCGCGCCGACGGAGTGGAGACTCACCAGGCCCTTCTCAAGACCGGCATCTGGCTTATCGAGGGCCTCAACCTGAAGAAGGTGAAGCCCGGGCGTGTGCAGCTTCTCTGCCTTCCTCTCAGGATTGCCGGGAGCGACGGAGCGCCGGCGAGGGCTCTCATACGACCTGCATAATGATGAGCAACCATGCCGAGTAATGCAAGGAGAGATGAGCATGCAGCCTGAAGTTTCTGAATCCCCGGTGAAACAGGATGCCCCGGCTGTCCGCACCGCCCTGAAGACGCCACGGGCTGCCGCTGTTGCAGGCATCATATTTTCCCTGCTTTTCTCATTATTCTTGTGCTCATGAGGCTTTCCGTGCCCGCCGATCCTCTTGAAACGGGAGCATGGCTTCTTCATCACTGGAAGCATGTCAATATTGCGATGCAGCTCATGCCCGTCGCAGGCATCGCCTTCCTGTGGTTCATAGGGGTGATCCGCAACCGTATGGGGGCGCATGAAGACCGCTTCTTCGCCACCGTGTTTTTCGGAAGCGGGCTGCTCTTTGTGGCCATGATCTTCAGCATCTCCGCCAGCGTGACGCCCTGGTGCCCCGCCGCAGAGAGAGTTTAGTGCACGTTCGCAAAAACTTTACGGACATTGTTTCTGCGGAGTATGTGCTTAACTATCTCCTTTTGCTTGTTGCGATATTGACAAGCGCTCTCTCTTCTTCTTCAAATTTTTCCTTTATCCACTTCTGTATCAGTGTTTGATACCGTATTTTCTTTATGTGAGCCATTTTTTTGACCCCTTCTTTTAATACCGGGTCTAACCTGATTGAGATAGGAAGCTTTTTCTGTCTCATGTCGTTGACATGAAGGTCAACATCTTCAAATTCGTCGGGAAAATCCAGAGGACTGTGGTTGCCCCAGAACTCTGCTTCTTCCTCTTCGTTATGAAATTCAGGAATCTTTCCGTCTTTACAGAGTATACAGCCCTGGCATAATTCAGGATCGCGAATCGAAGCTTTTTTCATATCACTAACCTTCTTTCTCACTGTAAAATTTTCTATGGACCTTTGTCATCTCCCGGGCACTTATAATCCTTATTACGTCATAACTTCCTTTTGATACTCTGCCCTTATATTGAAACACCACAAACAGGTATTTACCTTCCTCTGTTCTTCCGAATAGAGCATACCGTTCATTTCTTGTTCTTTTCAGTCTGGCAGAGGGATCAAAGAAAACTTGCTCTGCTTCCTCATCAGTAACATCATGTTTAAGATTTTTCCCCGCATTGCCCTTGTCCCATTCAAAACTTTTATCTGTTAATTGGAGATTCACTCATCACCTCCACTTGATGTATGTTTGATTTGTATATACATTATAGCATTACAATTGGCTGCCTGTCAATCCCAACACAGGCATTTACTCTCGTCAATCCCCTCAAATTTCGCCCGATTTGGAAGGTCGCCCTTGCCCATGAAAATCTCTCCAGACCCCCTGCCATGCTCTGAAAAACTCTTCATGCACAAGGTCTTCAAGATGCTTTTAGAAGAAGACAAAATCAACGAATCAGTCATCGAGAACCTTATGAGCAGGCATAACTGCGGGTTTGTACTGATGCCAAATCTGCGATTTGTGCATCAGTACATCTGCGCACCAAAGACCCCTATGCCGATTCCTCTCTCCTCGATGTGGTTCTCGGACGCAACTGAAGATATAAGGGGCAGTAAGGGCTCTGGTTCTGCGCTTACAGCATCAGGGCTTTTAGCCTGATATCCCGCCTTTTTCCTCTCACCGACACCCCGCTTCCCGAAATTTCTTATATAATTCCTGGGGAGGCCGGGGGGCTCAGAAATCAAGCTTCCTATCCTCTGTTGTCTCACTGCGGCTTTGCCGGTGATGAAGCAGCGCTCCGGCCGAAGGCCTCGTCGATGATTGAGCGCAGACGGGCGAGCATGTCCTGTGTCGGCTCCAGGAAGTCCTGCATTTCGTACACCTTCCCGAGAAATCCGTACTTGCTCTCCCCGAAGCGCATATAGGGAAGCAGCTCGTAATCGATCACGTTCTTGTATGGTTTGATGAACGCCAGAGTTGCCCGGATGTGCTCTTCATCATCATTGACTCCCGGGATGAATCCCCCGCCGAAATTTATCGCGATTCGTTTTATCTTGTCAGCCATAGTTGAACTCCTTTTCAGTGCCCCCTGCATATCCCTTTTGGTACGGGTTGTTTACAACCCGACATTATTTTATCATTAACAACAGGTATATGCTATTGAGACCTTGGTCCAGGTATGACTGACTGCCCTGCCGCGCGCTTGTTCCCTGATTCCATAGCATCAAAGCGCCTTATGCCAAAAGCGATGCTTATCTCGAGCGCTCCCGGACTCTTTCTTCCTGCCGCACCTGCGGATTCTGTTCCATTTACCGCTTTTTGTCAAATCATTTGACAAAAAGGCTCAGGGGCGTGAATTATTTTATCTCAAGTCAACGCGCGGGCAGAAGACGCCTGATTATCTGGTGAGGGATTCAGAGGATGTGGTCTTTGAAGCAGGCGGTAAAGGCAAAGGGAGAAGCCAGTTCAAAGGGATTGAGGTGGAGAAAAAGATACTCCTTGCAGACAGCTATGACACCACGGGGGGCAGGCGACCTCTGTTTCTTGCGGGGATGATTAACCGGTGAGTCTGCCTGGATATGAGTCTCCATCCCACATTGCTGCAATAGTCCCCGTCGGTCCAATCCCCCGCGGTAAGCCTGCCAGCGTCGGCCTTCAAATATGGTTTTTGAGCTTTTCGTGGAACAAAGGGCCATGGACCTGCCTGTACCGGTATCTCAGGAACAGGGGAATCTCCTCAGTGCTCCCCTTTTCGTCAGTCAGCAGCAGATCCACCGACCCCGACCTCTCCCCCGGGCCCCTGATATCGGTGTATTCCCCCGGTCCCGCTTTCAGGTAGGAGTATTCACCCATCACGGGCTCGAGGCGATAATGATAGACAATGAGCGTTGGCCTGCGGAAGAAGAAGACTTTTCTCAGCGCATTGATGAGCCTGTGGATGGGGATTTCCTTCCCTTTCAGGAATATCTTGTCGCCGATGGTGACACTGACCTGGTCCACTCTTTCATTGCAGCCCTTCAGGATAAGGCTCTCGGGCAGCTCCTGTGAGTTGAATTCTGCGCTGCCACTCAGTTTCCAGCTTCCATCGGGCCAGGAATAAGTGCGGGAATCCATGAGGGCTCTCCCTATGACGCCTCCCTTCGCGCGGACTTTTCCTATAGGCATATTTTCAGTGTAGTCTCCCGATCTTATCCTGAATGAGAGAGGCTCGTCATTTTTCACTATGAAGGGGAGAGGCACAAACCTCACTGTGGTACCGTCGGTCTGGAGAACCAGGCTGCAGATCCCCATCTTCTGAAAATCCAGCAATCTTTTGCACCGGGGCTCGTTGTAGGCGGAATTGGTCTCCGTGGGGAGACCGAAATGGGCCACGGGGCTCCCTTCTATGGCTACCATGATTTTTTGGTATTCATGAAGGGGCCGGGCCTGCCATTGACCCGGGGCCTCCTGTTCATCCCTTTCTATCTTGAGGTGATCAAAAGTGGGCTTTTCTCCGCCTGTCAGAAAATCGAAGAGCTCGTCGGCCTGGAGCCTGTGGCCGAGGGCGCTGTGATGGCCTATCGGGGCATGATAGAGAAAAGAGTCCCTCACATGAGGAGCCCATCCCCGGAGAAAAGTGAGATGAGGTGACGATACCTGCTTTTCAAGCCCTCTCATATCCTCCTCCTCCGCTATGATTATTGCATTGCGGGCTTCGCTGCCGAGCCTGTTGAATATGAGGGCGTAAGTATCAAGGATCTCCTTCTTCCTTTCCTTTTTGTCCCTATAATAGAAAGGATTTTCAAGCTCGCCGCTTTTTGCGGAATCGAGGGCATAGAGTGACACGGGAGCTTTCTCGTCGTAGCGGAGATACCTCCAGGGGGGGAAGAACCGGAAATATCTCATCGTCGCATCAAGAAGCGAGTCTCCCGCCACCCCGACCAGTTTCAGGTCTCCCCTCTCGGCGATGAATCTCCCATGAAGGGGGAGGTACTCGCGGTTGTTGAATATAAAGGTCCTGTCACGGCTCTCGTGTATCTCGAGGGGGAGAAAGACTGCATAGTCAAGATCATATCTGATCCCCGCCGCTTTCCACAGAAGGTATGACTGGTGCATGCCATAGCCGCTCACGCCGAAGTTGATCACCTCGACATTGCTGAAGCCCCCCTCTTTGAATTTCCTTTGCAGAAATGTTGGGAATTCATTACCTTTTGCCGTTTCCATGCCAAAGACAAAGGAGCAGCCGAAAATCCCCACCCTGATGGTTCCAGGCTTCTTCTCCCGGGGAAAGAGAATGTATGAGTATTCAGGATGGATCTCTTTAGTATGAGCCCAGCCAAGGTTCAGAAGATCTGCCGGTGCTACCGAGGGAGTGTCGGGCTCCCTGTATGAGGGAGCGTTTCTCTGCTTGTAGCCGTCCAGGCTTCTCACGTAGCCGTGAAACCTGGCATACCAGACTAGGAAAAAAACCATGAGGCACAGCAGGACGGTGAGGATGATGAAGGCGGCAATTCTGCCCTTTGTGTTTCCCCTCGCGGGCAGGGTCTGCGGAGCTTCCTTCCTTGAGGCGCGAAGGGACTTCAGGGAGACGAATATCGCCGATAAAAGCAGGGTGAGAAGGGCAGAGAATATGACGAAGGTGAGGACCGCGGCATCAGTGAGCTCGAGGGACTGCTCCACAGGGAGGCGTGTATCGCAGAGGGCTCTTACCAGGTATTCACTGAAAATGACATAGGGGAGCCACAGGAGCACAAAAAACGTGCCCGCAATTGATACTGCTGGCGATAACGGTTTTTTGAAGCCAGGCATGAAGGTCCCTTTGAGAAACATAACAGGCTGTTGAGAGACTATACCAGATTTCTGCTTCTTTTCCTCCTCAGAGCCATCCCTGAGGTTCTGCCTCTTTCTCTGCTTCAATGGACAAAAAATACAAGATATGGGATCTGAGGCACAGGCCTGTCGATGAGTTTCACCGCTGTGACGGCTTTGAGCCGAAGCCTGAAAATGGGATTCCGCGGGTAAAGACAGTATCAGCCCAGGCACATTGCCTCCAGGGGTATCCCTCCCCGATGGCGCAGATTGTGCCATGTCATAATAATTTTTCGAGAGGTTCACGATGTTCTTCATCCTCACCAGAGGAGGCTTTAACTCTTCACCAGGCAGCTTTTTAGAGAGTTTTTGCAGAAAAAATGCAAAACAGGCTCTTCCGGGCGTGCAGAGGCCATCCAGTGATTGCCATAAAACCCAATGTACATCTTGTATTCTGCAGACAGACCTTTTGACATGCCATCTATTATAAGGTATAATTGAATATAGGATACATAAGACACCTATGAGCGGTAAGAATTCAATGAAAGGAGAAACGCTGTGAATACCGCGGCCGGAGTTCACCTCAGAGAGGTCCCGCACCGGGAGGCCCCATCGGCCACCCAGGCTCTTCAGGCTGCCCCGGCTGGGAAGCCTTCTCCCGCGGTGATCCGCGAGTATCCCGGCTACGAGGCAACCATGGAGGGCGGGCAGGTCTTCCAGGCCGGCCCCGGCCTTCCCCTGGTGACCTACGGCGCCGACGAGGTGCTCTCGCGCTCGAACTGCCGGCACATCTTTCGCGATCTCACCGCGGAGGTCCTGGACTGGAACCTCTGGTGCCTCTCCCATGCCGGGGTCAGGCTCGACCTTCTCATAGGGGAAGCGCTTCTCTCACTCAATGGGAAACTCGAGAAGCTCGGCTATGTGCGTATCGGCGACTTTGTGCGCGAGGAGCTGGGCATCTCATCCAGGAGCGGCTATGAGCTGATGAGGAATGCGAAGGCCCTTCAGAAGCTCCCCCTCATCAGGGAGGCTCTTGAACAGGGGCTTCTTCGTAAAAGCGCGCTACGGTATCTGTTCCAGGTCGTCACTCCTGAGACACAGCTTGAGTGGCTCTCAAAAGCTCTGCATTCCACCATAAGACAAATTGAAGAGGAGGTGAAGAGTTTAAAAGCCGGCGCCGGGGGGAGCGGCATCAGCGCCTTCGTCGCCGACGATGACGACGAAGAGGAGGAAAAGAGCCTCGCGGTAACCATGCGGGTTCCTTTTTCTGTTGCCGCAAAGTGGGACAGGGGCCTTGAGGTCTTCCAAAGGTCCGAAGAGGCAGAGCTCCCTTCAGAGAGCTTTGTGGAGGCCCTTCTTGCGGAGTTCGCCGCATCGGCGCCGCTCGAGGGCCTCGTGCATCCTGCCGCATCGGTGCAGGCACCAGAGGATTCCGGGACAGGGAAGCCGGTGGCTAGGGAGGCCGCGGGAGCTTCTCTCTGCCGTCAGCAGGGGAATAGCTCCCAGGTCCGTGAGGCCTCCCAGGGCGCCTGCGTAACCCACGGCGTTGGAGCACACTCTCGGGATGGGCTTGATGCTTCCGGCACAAGGGAGACCGGCGCCGATCCCGCCTTAGATGAGAAAGCACTTCTCCTTGGCGCCCTGGCGGGTGCCATCGCTTCCCTCGATGACGAGGCCCCCTTCGCCGAGCGGGACAAGGAACTCGCCCGGCAGGTCCACAAGGACCTCGAAGAGGTGTCGCGCCTCTGGGAGTTTCTCCCCTGGAAGCCCGTCACGGTGGAGCTTCCCCCGGAGTTTCAGGCTCCCGGGAGTCACTGCTCCGATGCCGATACCTCCGTCACCCTAGACGGGATACTCATGCGCCCTCCCGCCGATCCCTTCGAAACGGTCGCAAGGCTGAGGTCGATGGCAGCCTTCCGCCACTCCCTCTCCTTCTACCAGGGGAGGCTCCTTCGGACCCTCAACAATTTCGGCCTCTACAAAGACATGCTCTTCCTCTCCCTCGGGCACTACACCAGGGAGCGCCTCGGGATGTCCCGCAGCACCTCCTATTCCTTAATCTCATTAGAAAGGAGTTATTTAGAGTATCCCGATCTGCAGGACCTGGTCCTTGAGGGGAGGCTCACCCCCGAGCAGGCGCGGCATCTTGCAAAAGTCTTCAATGAGGGGACCCGCGTCAAGGGGGTGTGGCTCTCCTACGCCCAGGAGGTTCCAGTCGCTACCCTCATGGCTTCGGTCGAGGGGTTTCTCCGCTTTGCAAAGAGGGCGGTCCACAAAAAGTGGGACATCACTCCCGAGGCCTTCGAGGTGGCCGTCACGGGGAGGTCCGTCAAAAGAGTTTCCCCGGCAGGCTTGAATGCCACGGAACCCAGTGGGGATATGGGTTTGGATGCCGCAGTCCAGATTTCCGCACAGCAAAAAACAAGGGAAGGGGGATATAGTTCCGGGGGAGCCGTCATCTGGGAGGTCACCCAGGGCAGGGAGCACCTTGAGCTCCTCTCAATCCTCTCGGGAGAGGGGCCCCATCAAGAGGGGACCTTCGGGTTGAGCCTCTCGGACAGGGGCGCCCTCATCCGCTTCTTTTTGAAACTGGACCTCATCCCCCTCTGGAATCACGTGGTGAGGCTCTGGGGCGGAGAGAACCTCCCCCTCTTCATCGAGGCACTTCTTGATGCCTTCCTCGCCGCCTGGGACCTCCCCGAGAAAAAGGACATTCACCACCGCACCCTGGCCAGGGACCACTTCCAGTGCCAGGTTCCCGGATGCAGGTGCCGCCGCAACCTTCATTCCCACCATATTGTATTCCGTTCCCACGGGGGAAGCGACAAGCTTCACAATAGAATCACCCTCTGCATGGCTCACCACCTGAGGTGCCTCCACGAGGGCCATCTCATCATCAGGGGTACGGCGCCTCATAACCTCACCTTCATCTTCCCCCGCGGGGGTCCCAGGTCTTGAAAAGTATTACATTTTCGTAATATTTTAACATCCAGGCAACAAGTTGTTAATGAGTCTCCTTTATAATAAGCATTGAGGGATGAATTTGCCGGGTGCATTTTTTTTTCTCTTTTCCCCCTGAGGCAGCGCAGCTCCGCGGCATCTCGTTCCTGATCGGATACTGCACCGTCCTGCAGAAAACAAGGTCCCGGGACAGCGAAAGAGTAATGGAGGGATGAAATTGCCAGGGTGCACTGCCGGGGAAAAGCCTCATTTCTATGCCCGCCTGAAAAAAGCCCTCTCCTCATTGACCTCATCGTTTTCTCATCTTGGGAAATCCTTTGCAGGATCTATTTTCTACCGGCTTGCCTCTTACCTGGGGTCCAGGATGCCGCGGAAGGTAGAGCTCAATGACGGCACCTCTCTTACCCCTTCACAGAAAGCCGCCATTCTCCTTGTTTCAAATCCTCCCGATATATCAGCGCATATATTCAAGCAGTTCGATCCAGAAGATGTTCAGGCGATAAGTCTGGAAATATCGAAGCTTCCCCAGATAAAGAAAGAAATCCGCCTGACCTGCGCGAAGGAGTTCCTCAGGATTTATCCTGCCGGAGGGGGGGAAGACCCCCTCGCGTCCGTTGAATCACTCGGCACGAATTATCCAAACGCCATGGCTTATCTGCTTGAGAGGCGCTATATAAATGCAGCCCCCGGCGAGGGAGCCGGCCGGACGGGAAGCGCCGCCGGAGGATCTTTGTTAAGCCACCTGTCCTCTGCCGGGGCCAGAGTGCTCTGCAGGCTCCGTTTCGTGAATCCTCTGACCCCATCCCAGAAAGGGGTGGCTCTTCTTCTCTCCCTGCCTCCCGATATAATGTCGCAGGTCTTCAACGAAATGGAGCCTCCCGCACGGGAGGCAGTCGGCCACATCATCCTGAAGATTCCCTGCTTGACGCCGGCGATGATGTCAGCCTGTGCAAAAGAACTTCTCAGGCTTCACGGTGAGGAAAATCCCCTCATGTGCCTGGAATCGCTCTTCAGGGAGAGCCCCGCTGGCGTGGCAGGCATTCTCAGAGAATTCTATCTGAATGGAGGCACTGCCAGGCAGATCTCCCGAGACGGCACCGGGCCGCACAGCGCGGGAAAGGCCCCGGCTGAAAGCAGCGGCCCTCTTTCAGACGATCAGCAGCAACAGAACGACGGGAGCATATCATACTTTATTCCCCTGGAGGCTCTCGCCGCTTTCATTCTTACGCGCTATCAATTTCAAGACTGGTTTGTCGAGCGCATCCTGAGCCTCCTTTCACCCTCAGACAAGAAGGCCCTGGGCCTGGGCATCGGTATGATAAAGGACCTGGAGGAAAGCAGGCAGGGAGCCGTCATAGCACTCCTTCTTGAGAAGTTTACCGGTGACTGGCAGAGTGAAGATGACGTTGCCGCCTTCATAAGGGGGATTCTCCATGATGGCGATGATTTCAGACAGATCACCCGGTGGCATCACCGCCTCACGGCCGTGCTTCTCACCCTCCCGGAAGAACATTACAGGCGCCTCTTCCCTCATATATGCCGCCTGCTCCCCCAGTATTCCATCGATGCCCTCATTGCTGAGCTCAATAACAGGCAGTTCCTGCAGAAAGGAAAGGACATTCAGCCTCTCGTGGATGAATTTCTCGCCTTCAAGAGGGATTCCGCAGAACGCCAGCCCATAAGCCTGCAGTCAATCGATATAACCCGTCTCCGGAGCCTCTATGAAGCCGCGCCAGTGAAGTTCCGCGAGGCACTGGTGGCGATGATGGGCAAAAGGCTCGAGGCCGGGAGGCTCATCGAAATGGTCTGCCGGTCGCAGCCGCATCTTCTGGGCGAAGCTCTCGTGAGATGGGCATACCACGCCCCGCAGAAGCCGTTCCTCAGGGGAGAAGAGGCTGCTTCCCGGATACTGTCACATCTTGATGCCAGTGCTCAGGACGCGGTAAGGGAAACGCTGGGGAAAAGGGGCATCACCTTCCCTGATTCCGGGCCCGCCGTCCCTGAGGGACTTGAAACTGCAGTGTCAAGGTTCCTGGGCCATTTCTGCAGGCTGAGCCCCGCGGTGTTCCGGGAGCACTTTCTCAGGATGAGCTAGGGCTCTCGCATGGAGCTTTCTTCCCCCCGGCACTGATAGGATTCCCGGCTTTTTCCCGCGAAGTTACCCTTTCTCAGTTGTTCAGAAAGCACAGGAGAAGAAAAGAAATATTCTCCCTCGGAGCTTTGTTCTCTCGGAAATCAGCAATCTCCAGGAAAGTGAGGCCTGTGATGAAGAAGATATCAGTGTTTCTGTGCCTCTGTATTCTCCTCTCCATGATTTCTGGCTGCAGCGGCGATTCATCTCCATATTCCCTGCCGGCGCTTTCGGAGGAGGCCCAGTCAACCCCTGTGGACGACGGGCGCTCCTACACCAACGTTGCTTCAGGGCTGAACGGCCGCCTTGTCGCCGTGGGAAGCGATGGAAAGCTCGAGACTTCCGCCGACGGGATTACATGGAAGCCCGTCTCTGCGCCTCTTAATGTGAACCTCCGGGGCGTGGCTTGCGGTGGCGGCAGCACATGGGTGGCCGCAGGAGATCAGAGCGCGCTTGTTTACTCCGATGACGACGGGATTACATGGAATAAGGCCGAATCCCCCGTGCCCCTTGTCGGATTCCGGGCCATCGCCTGGGGCAACGGCGCTTTCATTGCCGGCGGGACCGGCGGCGTCATGCTGCGCTCCACAGACGGCCATACGTGGGATTCAGTGCAGAGCGGCACGCAGAGCGCCATCTGGGGAGGCACCTTTGCGCGCGGACAGTTCGTCATGTGCGGCCAGTATGGGACCATACTCACTTCCACTGATGGAATCCGCTGGACGCCGCAGGTAAGCGGCACCAGCGACTTCCTCTGGCAGGTGGGATACGGAGACCAGGAGGGCGGCCGCTTCGTGGCCGTGGGTGACCGGGGCGTGGCGATCACATCACCGGACAGTGTCAGCTGGACTCCCTCTGCTTCGGCATCGAGCCAGACGCAGCGGGGCGTGGTCTATGGACGGGGCATGTTCGTTGCCGCCGGCAGCGGGGGAAGCCTCATGGCCCTTCAGGCAGGAAGCAGCACATGGCAGGCCCTCGACTCCCCCACCACCCAGACCCTTCGCGGCATTGCCTTCAACGGCTCTCTCTTCACCGCCGTGGGAGACTCCGGCACCATCGTGACCTCTTATGACGGCGTTACCTGGACCATAAGCCTCACTGGCGCCCCTGGCGAGCTCTGGGGCGTGGCGGGCGGCAATGGACGGCTCCTTGCCTGCGGGGCGGGCGGCCTTGTCCTTTCCTCTGCCGATGGGATTACCTGGTCACCACTTGCACCGCCTTCAACAGATGTCGATCTTTATGGCATAGCCTGCAGCCGGGATCGTTTCGTCCTCGTGGGCTCTCTCGGAAGAATATACACATGGTCCGAGACCGAGGGCTTCGTTCTGCGCACTTCGGGCACCACCAACAATCTCTTCTGTGTCACCTGGGCGAATGGTCTCTTCGTGGCAGGGGGCCTCGAGGGAACCCTCCTCACTTCGCCCGACGGGATTACCTGGACGGCTCCTTCTTCCCCGGCCTGGCACGTAGTGAGGGCCATCGCCTATGGCAACGGCAAGTGGGTCGCAGCAGGTGCCGGTACCGTAGCTGTTTCTTCAGATGCCGTGAACTGGACGCTCGAGTCAATAGGCCTGCTCCACTTCCAGACCGGCGCATCCTTCGGCAACGGGATCTTCGTGCTGCCGGGGCACGCGGGCCGTGTGCTTTCCAGCCCTGATGGCATCACCTGGCAGGCCGCCTCGGCGCCCTCTCCCGAGAACCTTGATTGCGCGGCCTTCGGGAATGGCCTCTTTGCCATGGGAAGCTTCGGCCTCATCGAGACAACCACCGACGGTGCCACCTTCGGGAGCGTCACGCCGCCCACCTCCAGGAGCCTCAGGGCAATAACGTTCTTCGAGGGGCAGTTTGTGGCCACCGGAGGCGCTGAGACAATCCTCACCTCGCCTGATGGAAAAACCTGGACCCTGCGCCACGAGGTGAATCTATGACTGCGAGCCCATGCGCTCTGCAAGGCCGACAGGTTTCTCACGAGGGACAGGGGATTTTACCGCTCCTGTTTCAAAGAGCTGACCCTCCTGGCATGAGGGCAGGAGCCATAAAAAAATCCTGCTCAATATATGGAATTTTTACAAATAATTAACAATTTTTCATTGACAGGACGGCCCCGGAAAGTGATAGAGAGAATATAAATCTGTCTGTCACAGGGGGAGTCCCATGGATTCAATCTCCGGATATTCGTCCTATAACTACCAGCCCGCAATGGAAAGCGGGAATATTGACAGCGAAATCGACCCCGGTGAGAGCAGCCCCTCTGAAGATACCTCGGAAGGCGCTCCGGCATCAACGGCAGACAATGCAGGGATTTCAGAGGAGGCCCGCGAGGAGAAATCAAAGCCGTCGGGGCAATCCGGCGCAAAAGACATACTCTCATGGTTCGGCGACAGTGGCGACAAAAAGGACATGGCAGATGAGAAGAGTAATCCCGCCGAGGGCAAAGCCCCTGCAGCAAAGAAAGAAGATGGCGCGACAGCGAAGAAAGACATGGAATTTTACGAGAAAATGGCTTCCGAGCTCGGCCATTCAGTGGGCGGCGACGGAAAACAGAAGCCACTCTCCGATGATCAGAAGCGCATACTGGCGGAAGGTCTCTCCCGCTATGACAGCGGCGTGCTCGATAAGCTCAAGCAGATCGGCATGAAATTCGACATCTTTGACACCAAGAACCCTCCGCCCGGCGGTTTCCCAAAGGGCTCCGTCCTCGACGACACCAGCAAGTGGGAAGACAACAAGGCCGGATATTATTCAAAGGACTCAAAGACCATCTGCCTCAGGCAGGACAGCTTTGAAGGGGGGATGAAGGAAGATACCCTCAACACCATAACCCACGAAACTGCCCACGCCGTTGATGATCTCCTCGAAGCCGACTACCCTTCCAAAGAATCTCCGACCTCCGAGTTCATGTCCTTCAAGGATGAGACATTGAAGTCGCTATACAACAGCTACAATGAACGGTGCGATAATTACAGCAGGGAAGGCATCTCCAGGATTGGATTCCCCTCAGCCACAGCAGGAGATGCGCAGGGCGGCAGCCTCGCCGGTGAGCAGAAGGAGAATCCCCAGTGGAGCGGCTACGCGAGAACCAATGAGTCCGAATATTTTGCCGAGGGCATGATGAAATACACGGCGGGAGGCGAGGCCAAAGAAGGCTTCAAGAAGGCCGATCCCGACCTCTATGCCTTCGTTGAGAAGAAGATGGACCAGGCCAAGGGCCCCCTGCCGGAATACAAGGCGCCTCCTCCCCCCACACCTGAACAGGCAAGGAAAATGCGGGAAGCCTTCAGCCTGCCGTCAGAGGTTTCCGGCGCCCTCCTCACAGGAAACATGGAAGAAACAAAAAAGATACTGGGCGAGTTCCCCGATTACCTGAAGCAGGGCTCCTTCGGGGGCATTCATCCCCTCTATGCGGCGGCCTTCGGGGAAAAGCCGAAAGAGATGCTCGCCTTCCTCGCGGGGCAGGGTATGGATATCAACGCGAAAGCCATGGGCGGCAGGACAGTTCTTGAAATGGCCCAGGAGGCGGGGCGCAAGGAGGTTGTGGAGATTCTGCGCTCCCTCGGCGCCAAGGATAAGCAATAAAAGCAGATAATGCTGACCACCAGGTCGCCTTTCCAGAATCCGCATGGGAGTCCCGGGTCTCGCACACGGCCCGGGGATTCATGATCCAGCCCGTGGCGTCGTCAAAGCGGCGCGGATCAATTTGATTTCTTGATGTTCTAGGAATCTTCAGAGCTCATAGTAATCCTCCTGTGGGCAAATATGCCAGGCTATATGACGCTGGCCGGATCGGGCATTAAATACTCATTATTGATAAGGCAGATGGTGCGTCCCCGGCAGGTTCATGTATGATCATGGAGAACTATCAAAGACGGGCACCAATTGCATGCAGAGGTTCCACCGTGAAAGACAAACCAAAATCCACCGAGCGGCTTGCCTCATTCACCATCATGGGAATGGTGGCAGGGATAGCTGCCGGTCTTTTTCTTGGAGAAACGGCGGGAAAACTGACCTTTTTCAGCACCCTTTACATTAATCTTCTCCAGATGACGGCCCTCCCCTATATCCTCTTCTCTCTCATCGGCGGCATTGCGAAACTGAAGGCCGATGAGGCGAAAACCCTTGCCAAGAAGGGGGGATTCATCGTGCTTGCCCTGTGGGTGATCGGCATTGTGATTCTTATTGCCATGCCCATGGCCTTTCCCGCGCAGCAGACCTCGTCATTTTTCAGCACCTCGGTGCTGGAGGCGCCAAAAAAAGTTGACCTGATAAAGATATTCATTCCCTCGAACATTTTCAAGGCCCTGGCTGATAATATCGTCGCCTCAGTGGTGGTTTTCTGCGTCATTGTGGGTCTTGCGCTCATGGAGATGGAAAAGAAGGATGAGGTGCTGAGGCTTCTTGATACCTTATCACAGCTCATGGTGAGCATCACCAAGTGGCTTGCCAATTTCGCCCCTTACGGCGTATTCTCAATAATGGCCGTGACGGCGGGCACGATGACTTTCAATGAGTTCGGGCGCCTCCAGGCCTTTCTTCTCATCTATGTCATCGCCTTTTTTCTTCTCACTTTCCTGATTCTCCCGGGACTTGCTTCACTGCTCACGCCATTTGGAAGCCGCGAGGTGGTCGAAGCCTCCCGGACAGCCCTCGTGCTCTCATTCAGCACGGGAAAAGTGCTCATTGTGCTGCCGCTCATTATCGAGAGCATCAAGACTCTCTTTGAGTCCCATGATCTCGAGAAAGACAAGGCTGCGGCCACATCGGAGTTTATCCTGCCCATGGCCTACGCTTTTCCCACTTTGGGCACGATTCTCACGATGCTGTTCATCCCCTTTGCGGCGTGGTACTCGGGAAAGCCCATGACAGCGCCCGATTACGGGCTCTATATTTTCGCAGGCCTGCCCTCATTTTTCAGTGATGTATCGGTGGCAATACCCTTTTGCCTTGACCTCCTCAAACTCCCGTCCGATCTCTTCAGCCTCTTTCTCGCCACGGGCACGGTGACCAAGTGCATGAGCGCGGCGCTGAAAGTGATGTACCTGCTTGTGCTTGGCCTTCTTGTTGCCTGCGCCCTGGAAGATTCAATAAGGTTTCAATGGAGGCGCTTTGGCACATTTTTTGCCTCTTCCATAGTCCTTACGGGGCTTCTCATCTTTGGGGCCCATTCCTACCTCTCATGGACCTGCAAAGGAAACTACCACTATGACAAGGTGATAAAGAGCATGAGGCTCCAGGGGGTGACAGTCCCCTCGGTCATCGCCAGGACGGGACCCAATCCCGAAGCCTTCAGGGCGGGAGAGTCGAATATCGAAAGGATAAAGAGGCGGGGCGTCATAAGGATCGGCTTCATACCGGATAATCTGCCATGGTCCTATTACAACAACGAGGGAGAGCTCGTGGGATTCGATGTGGAGCTGGCGCACCGCCTCGCCCATGACCTGGAGGTGACCATAGAATTCGTTCCTTTTACTTACATCTCCCTCTCGCAGGAAATGGAAAAAGACTATTTCGACATTGCCATGTCGGGGATCCCCGGCACCTATGAAAGGTCGGAAAGGATGCGGTTCACCGACCCCTACCTCTATATCCACAATGCCCTTGTCATCCCTGACTACCGCGACAGGGAGTTCCTCACCATCAGTTCAATCAGGACCATAAAGAACCTGAAAATAGCGGCCACCCCTCTCTGCTCCCCCACCGACCGGCTCAAAAGCAGTATCACCGGTGCGAGCTTCATCCCGATAAAGTCCGACAGCGATTTCTTCAAAGGCAATCAAGGTGGTGCAGATGCCTTATTCACAAGCGCTGAAGGAGGATCCGCCTGGACGCTTCTCTATCCTGACTACCAGGTTGCCATGCCCTTCCCCTCCTATTACACAACGCCGCTTGTATACCCCTTCTTCGGGGGAGACAACAGCCGCATGAACGAATACCTCAATCACTGGATCCTGCTTGAGAGTCATGACGGCACGATCCAGGACACCTATGACTACTGGATACTGGGGAAGGGAAGCGAAAAAAAGGAGCCCCGCTGGAGCATCATGAGGAATGTGCTGCACTGGGTAAAGTAGGATTCACCTTGCTGCCACGGCTATTTTGGCAGGTTCCTGACTGTGTCGAGGAGCAACTGGTAGGCATCGGGTGTGAGGCCCATGCCGCCGGTGAAGGGCCTGTCGTTTGCCGCTATGATAAAGACCACGATTCCGAGAAAAGCCCCCATCATGCCTATGAGAGCCGCGTGGAGCCTGAAATCCTCTATGTAAAAGAGATAGCCGATGGCGATGCTTATGGCCGCGCCGATCCAGATGACGAACCACATGATGGACGAAAGCTTGCCTCCAACGGCGGCAAGCCTCATCCTCCGGCACTGAATAAGCTGATTGAATGCCCTGAGCGACTCACTCAGCAAAACCTCCTGCCCTTTCGTCAATGGCTCGAAGGTCATAAGGGTGTCCTGGAAGTCATTCAGGAATGAAATGCCGTCATTTGGAATCATACCTTTCCTCTGAGCAGGCCATTCTTTTTCGATGACGGTAACGGTATAGTTATAGATACTGGCTTTGAGAGGGGTCCTCAGGGGCTCTGGAAATGCGCTGGCATCGCGATAAAGGCCGGCGATCTGCGCGGCTTCCATCGATGTCAGATCCTCGGCATTTGAGTGGGAATTCCAGACTGCGACGGCAATCAGGCCGACAGTGATTCCATAGAATACCCCGATGGCCTGCACTGATCCGCTGATCGCGTCATTCACGCCGTCATGATAATGAATACGGGGCACAATATACCGTCGTATGATGATGAGTCCCGCGAGCGACAGAGTCACAAAGCCTGCCACCATGATAAGAGCAAGAAGCCATGGAGGAATAGAGTAAGCCCAAATCGGCATAAGTCGGTTCTCCTTTTTTGCAGCATGCTTCACTTCAAAAACGAAAAATCCTCTGTCCCCGCTCGGCTTCAATCTGGTTTGAAGCCTTCCATCACTTTCACGGGTACATGCACAGGCATGCATGGCACCTGCCTTCACCCGTGACTCTCACGAGGCTGACATTCCTTCAAGATTCTTGTTATGATGGCATATTTCTGGTAAAATTGTGGTGATGTCGAATAGAAAGAGGTAAAGGGGTGGTGGTATGGATTTAATCTCTGCAGTCACTGCAATAACCCTTGGTCCTGATTTCTTAAAGTCCAGGCTCTCTGAAAAGCGGGTGGTTCCCAGAATCTCATGCGAGTTGAAGGGAAGCACCATCATAAAAGGCATCAAGATCAATTTCCGGATAACCGACGTGAGTATGGAAGGCCTGAAGACCGAATGTTATGAGGAGTTTCCCAGGGATTACAGTTTTCTGCTCATCGTTGAGCCTCCCTCACTGCTGCTTGAGCACCGCCACGAAAAGGTTCTGGATTCACTTCTGGTAAAGGTCGCCTGGCGAAGGAAAAGGAAAGGCAAGCTTGGATTCCACATGGGTCTTGTGATTGTCGATCCTCAGGAAAATAAAAAGAAATCATGGGTTGCCAGGATTTTTGAAGAATTGGGAGTAATCGATGAGCTCGCCCTGCAGAAGCGTGAAGATATGAGAATAGCTGCCGATTTTCCCGTGATCTGCAAGGAAAGCACAGGGAAGACTGCCCGCGGAGTAATTAAGAACATAAGTCTCGGAGGAGTATTTGTCGTCTCCGATACCATGATCCCTGAAGGACAGATTGTTGCATTGGCATTGGAAAATGACAGGCGGTTCAGGAAAATATTTTTTAGGGGGAAAGTGGTGCGGGCAGGCTATCATGAGCTTTCAGACAAGTGGCTCCTGGGCATTCAATTTGATGGGCTCTCACAAAAGGAATTCAAGGCCCTGGGGAGCCTTATCCTTGAGATTCAGAGGAGTATAAGCAAGACCTTCTAGCCGGAAGACTCCGTGCCCGGAACAGGCACACCGGGCGCCGCTGCCCGGCGAGATAATTTTAATTCACCTGGGTGATGTCGCTGTCTCCCGTTGCTGGATTTATCATGATATTGTAGCTGTGGCCGGCTTCAAATTTATAATTGACGCCCTTGGTGCAGGCAGTCTGCTTGTCCGGTGAATAGATATTGGTGGTACCGCTCTTATAGGCGTTCAGTAGTATCGATGAAGTGGTGAAAGATGTCGCATTGGAGAAAATCGTGTCCAGATTGGAGCTGTCAATGACATTGGCGGTACTTTGAGATGATGCAAGGGTACCCCACATCTGGTTTGAGTTCGGTGCCAGGGGCACGTCGGCTGCCGCGCCGAAGACATAGGTTGCTCCGTTGATGACCAGGGAGGCCGATGCATAAGGATAAGTACCTGACGCGGAAGTGCTGGTGTTGGTAATCTGCAGGATGAAATAAGTGGCGGGGCTCGGGCCTCCCGCCTTGTAGATGGTGGTGCTGAACCCGCCGACGGCAGCGTAGCTGTCGCCCCATCCCGACGGCATATAATCGTTGTTCAATGACCACATCATCACCCCGCCATAGTAGGGATAGGTGGCAGGGTCCGCGATCAATTCATCAATGCTGGTTTTCAGGCTGCTTAGAATCGAGCTCTGGCTGTAGCTCGTGGAACCGTTTGAGGCAAAGATGTTACTTACCGTTCCCGACGCCCCCGCATTTGACGGCTCTCCGACCACTACGTAGGTGCCCACGGGGATGCATGCTGAGGCAGTGCTGCCGGTATAGGCGGAGGTATCTGATTTCACGCAGTTGTTCAGAGCCTTGGCCGCCGCCTTGAAGAACCCTGCGGAATTTTCCTGTATGGTATCTATTGTCCAGCCACCGCTGTTGTAAGTCTGGGCAAAGACGTAATCCACATAGCCGCTGGCTATGGCCGGTGTATAGGTGCTCTGGGCCGCCATGGCGCCGCCCGAGGTGAGGACAAGGTTGGTGGGATTGCTGCTGTCAACATTAGCGCCATTGCCCGTATAAACCTGCGGCGCCACCGATACCAGCAGGCCCTTGGTCTTGAAGCCCTTGGCCAGTGCGGTGATGGTTGCCGCGGGGATGCTGTTTTCAAGGTCAAGATCCACCCCGCTTATGATGCCGTTGGTCAGGCTGCTGTTGTAGGACGAAATCTGTGAAGAGATATTATTGACAGCCGATGAGGTGTCGCTGATAGTTGCCACCGTCTGCCCTCCTATGCTCAGCAGATTGATTGTCCCCGGGGCCTCCTGGTTGATGATGCTCTTCATGCTGCTCAGGTAGCCGGTATTTATTGACGATGATGTGGGATCGGCAAAGCAGAAAATAATGATAGTGGAGGCTTTCACCCCTTCACCGGTGATTGAGCTTAATGATCCTGTCGCATCCAATTGCACATAGGAGGCTTTTATCATTGATTTGCTGCTTACGCTTGTTTTCAGGCTGCCTACGATGGGAGAGCCTGGCAAGGCTGTTGCAATGAGATTTGTGGTAAAGGTGCCCTGGTCGGCTCCCGTGGCATTCATCACCAGGCGGCCCACATTAGGCGCCGGGGTGCTCAGCGAAGCTTCCGGTGCTCCCCCGGCTCTCACCCATGATGAGGCATTTGAATTCCTGGCTGACTGCACCTGGATTCCCAGCTGGTCCAGTGAAGTGGGACCGCTCACCGTCATCATCACCGAGCCGCGGCGATCTTTATCAACGGTGAGAGTCTGCGAAGAAATCCTGATCTGTGTCCCGTCGGGCAGAACGGCAGTGCCGTTTGGCAGAAAAGTGACCTGCGTCGTCTGTGATGAGCCATTACCGCCGCTTTCGCCGTAATAGGCGTAATCCTGGGAGCCTCCGCCGCTGCAGCCCTGCAGGGCCATCATCAGGAACAGCACCACGGCAATGACACCATAGAAAATAACAGATTCTGATGAAAAGATTTTTTTTCTGCTCACAGCCTTCTCACCTTTCTTTTTAAACTGTATTGCACATGATTTGCCGGTGACTCTTTCACTATTCTGTCTATTGATAATGTATTGATTATTCTACCATGCTTTTCACTGCTTTTCAAGATTTGTGAGGGACACGAAGGCCTTTATGAAGCTGAAATTCCTTCAGGATTCTTGTTATGATCGTACATTTTTGCTATACTAAAACCCCAAATGGACACCATGCCAACTCGGCTGGAAATTAAGATTTGATGGGCCATTCCTTGTCCATTTGGATGGTTTTAGTTATGCTGGTGAGTATAAAATTGAGGTGATGTCAAGGGGGCAGGTCTCGACCATAAGGGACATCTGGTGACCCTGACAGAATATGACGGGCAAAAAACAGTCCAGGGCGAAAGAGTGCCGAAGGAATGCACCACTTCCACGGACCGCAGGTAAAGGAGAAAAGGGATGATATCAAAAGGGAAAATTCAAATATGCGAGCTTGAAAGTGACATACTGGTCATCGGCGGAGGTATGGCCGGATTTTTTGCCGCTGTCCGCGCAACAGAAAAGGGACAAAAGGTAATAATGGTTGATAAAGGCACTGTCGGCCGCTCGGGTTTCACTCCCTGGGCAAACACTTTCAGCATATATGACGAATCTCTTGGTGACCGCAAAGAAGAGTGGATAAAAGGCGCACAGTCCAAGGGCGAATATCTCGTGAATCTGGACTATTTTGCCATGCAGATTGAAGATTCACTCAAGCGCTATAATCAGCTTATGGAATGGGGTATCGTAGATTCACGTCCTGAATGGAAAAGAGAAAGCCAGGAGCCTGCACGCAAATATCTTTCCGGCCATGATCGCCGCATGCTGCTCCCGAAAATTTTGAAAGAAGCCGGTGTCACCATGGTGCAGAGGGTAATGATAACGGCGCTTCTGAAAAGTGCAGGCCTTATTGCAGGTGCAGTGGGATTTCATGGTGAAACGGGTGAAGCCTTTCTATTTAAAGCAAAAGCGACTATTCTATGCACCGGCGCAGGCGGTTATAAGGCGCCCGGCTACCCCATACATTCCTGCACTTTTGACGGCGATGCGATGGCTTACCGCGTGGGCGCACGCATAGCCGGCAAGGACTTCATGGACTTTCATTTTACAGGGGACAGCTCTCCCTGGGATGTTTTTGAGATGGAAGAAGAAGTCTTTGTGAACCGCATTTATCCCACAAAGGGGCCCACGGTCGAAGGGATCGGCGCAAGCATTGCTCCTGTCTTTGAAGTACATAAGGAAGCTCCGCCTCTTAAAGGTTTTATGCCTGAAGATGAGCTTTCGGCGGACTCCGATGACCCCAGGGGCAAGGGATACAGTATCATGCCGAGGATGCCCAAAGGCAATATCGTCATGAATGCGGCGACCGGCCTGGGGGTTCACAAATCCGAGGGTATCTGGCCTGCAGACGACAGATGCTTTTCGGGAGTTACGGGACTGTATGCCGCCGGCGACGCGCTTGCCTCAATGATTTGCGGCGCTGCCTATCCTTCAACAGGTCTGGGCCTGTCCGGCTCTGCCGTTCAGGGTTACCGTGCAGGAGAAGAGGCCGCGAAATTCGCTGCCCAGGTTGATATGCCTGATGTTCCAGGCGAAATCACTGACTCTGAAATAGAACTCATGGTCATGCCCTTACACACAGCACATGGTTTTAATCCAAGATGGGTCAGCCAGGTGCTTCTAAATACCATGGCGCCCTATTATATTCTGCTTTTCATGAAAGAAGACCGTCTCAAAAGCGCGCTCTCGCAGATTGAATTTCTGCAGGAGCACATTGTTCCGAGAATGAGAGCGGGGGATAATCACGAACTTCGTCTTGTGCATGAAACCTGCAACATGGTATTAAACGCCGAGATGAAGCTCCGCGCATGCATGATGCGGACGGAAAGCCGCGGAAATCACTACCGCGAGGATTATCCTGCCCGCAATGACAAGGATTGGCTTGCCTGGATCCTGATAAGCAAAGGAAGCGGCGGCGGGATGCTCTTGAAGAAAGAAGCGGTCCCTGAGGCGTGGAAAGGGAACTTGAGCGAGCCTTACACGGAGCGCTATCCGCGGCGCTTTCCCGGCGAACTGGAATTTCTTGGCATCAGTGAAAAGGGGAGGTAAGAACTATGGCCGTCTTGCTGCAGAACTATGAACTGTGCACTGGCTGCGGGAATTGTGTCAATACCTGTCCATGCGATGTCTTCAGAGTTGACAGGGAACATAAGAAAACCAGAATAGCTTATCCTCTGGAATGTCAGGTCTGCAGCATGTGCACGATTTACTGCCCGACGGGCGCGCTTGCCGTTACTCCGGAAAAAGTGATTAACCCGTTAACGGCGTATATGTAGGAAAGAGGATTCCGTCTCCGCAGAAAGAAATCACCTGAAAAAATAATGAGGAGGCTCCTATGAAAAGGTATTGCATTTCAGCGCTTCTGTTATGTATGATCCTTCTGTTGATCGGCATCTGTTATGCAGAGGGAGGCCGGGCCGTTCCTGGCGGCGTGAGCTATGAGCACATCGGCGACTACAGCATCGAGCGCCTTAATAAAATATTGACCGGCGAGCTTGCCGAATTCAGCACTTTCCCGATCAAGTATCCTCCCGCCAGGAATGCGGTGAGCCTCTACCGTGTCACCTATAATACGGTCATCCCTGAGAAGGACAATCGTCCTGTCACCGTGACAGGCCTGGCAGCCCTGCCAAAGGTTCAGGAGAAAAAGCTGCCCATGGTATCGTACCAGCACGGCACCGTATTTTCCAGGACCGAGGTGCCCTCCAGTCCCGAGGAATCAATGGAGACACGGCTGATGATTGCGCGTTTTGCAGGGCAGGGCTACATGGTGATCGCCGCTGACTATATAGGGAAAGGCAAATCCAATGAGCCTGACAGCTATATGGTGAAGGAAAGCACCATGCAGGCCTGTCTTGATATGCTCATGGCGTCGAAGATCCTGTGCGCTGACCTGAAAATCGAGCAGGGCGACCTCTTCCTGAGCGGATGGTCCCAGGGCGCCTGGAGCACGATGATGTTCCGCAACAGGCTCGAGAGCCTGGGCATACCGGTAAAAGCGGCGGCAACTGCCGCCACGCCCTGTGATCTGTACGCGGCGATGACGCGGTGGATCAACAATCGTTCAGAGTATGATGCCACCTGGATCGTCGGGACCGTCGCCCTGTTGATCAACTCTTACGAGGACTATTACGGATTGCAGGGTCTGAGCCAGGCAGCCATAAAGCCGAAATACTGGCAGACCGCGAAAGACTTCTATCACAACAAGATTGGCTGGGCACAGGCAGGGAAGGTCTTCCCCCCGACCGCGAAGGAGTTCCTCAATGATGATTTTGCCGCCGAGAGCTCCCTCGCCTCCAACAGGTTTTTCGCCAGGCTGCAGGAAAACCAGGCATACCGGTGGCGTTACGCCACCCCCACCCGCTATTATTACGGTAAAATCGACGAATGCATAGCGCCGTATATCGCCACGCTGCCAGTCGAATATGAGAGCGCCATAGGGGGGGCTCCGGCCAAGGCGGTATATGCCGGTGATAACGCCACTCACCGCGGGGCATTCATGTTCGGCGTGCTTGACCAGAAAGAGTGGTTTGACAGCCTGCGGTGACAGGTGCCGGCCATGTTACCCGGGAATCCGGAATTTCACCTTTACAGGAGATCCTTGATTATCTCCGAGGCGAACCATTGCTCCAGGCGATCCGCCGGCGTCTCGTTGTTCAGGTCCTCAAGGGTGATTTCATTGGACATCTGGAGATCGTCGCGGAACATCTCGTGCATCCCTTTACCAAAATCTTTATCCTGGATCTCAATGGTGTCCTCGGAGTTCAGATTGAAGCTCCGGGGATCGAGGTTGTGGGAGCCTATGGTTGCCACCTCTCCGTCAAAAACAGATGCCTTGGTGTGGAGGGTGGTGAACTTGCCGCCGTTGTCTTTCCTCAGCTCATAGAGCCTGACCCCGCCTTCCAGCAGCTCCCGGTAAAACTTCCGCCCTCCCTGGGAGAGAATGGGGAGATCGTTTGTATCTACTGAATTAGTCAGGATCCTTACATCGACGCCGCGCTTCGCGGCTTCAATCAGGGCCTTTCTGAATTCCTTCGTGGGGAGAAAATAGGCATTGGTGATATACGCCGTCTTCTCGGCATTCTTCAGCATCTGGTAGTACCAGTTCTCAATATTCCTGTCTTTTTTCTCCCTGGGCTGATGGCTCACGAACCTTGTCTTCGTCGATCCGGCTGCTGTAACAGCGGGATTTTCCGCGGTGATTGCCGCGGTGTCTTCACCGCCGGCATATCCCCAGTTTTCCGCAAAGGCCTCATTCACTTTTCCGACTACGGGGCCCTCCACTTTCACATCGGTATCGCGGAAGGCGCCCGCTGAAAAGGCCTTCTCGCCCAGCGAGGTGTCGCGGTGCCCGGAGCCTCCATTTGCATATTCCGATCCTATGTTCATCCCTCCCAGCATCGCCTCTTTCCCGTCAACGGTCAGAATTTTCATATGCCAGCGGTTGTTCAGCTTGTGGAGAAGGGGAGGGTATTCCTTGAGCCTTTCCAGCACCTTTTCATTGTTGCCTATCCAGAACTTGAACTCTTTTTCGCCCTTCTCGGCGATCCATTTATCGGGCTCAGCAAGCCCTTCCTCGCCCACTCCCTTGATAAAATCCTGGAAAGCCCCATGCATGTGCCTGACGATCTCATCCTTATTCTCTTCATGCCACTTGTAGTCAACGGGTGTATTAAAGGCCTGGAGCTCCACGCCTGCTTCCTTCATCATCTTGAATATTTTCGGATCGCTGTCGGCCGATGAGATCCAGTCGTAAATGACCCGGCACTTCACGCCTTCCTTTGCCTTTTTTGCGAGCAGCTCCGCCGTTTTCCACCCTGTCTCGTCGCTGTGGAAGATAAGGGTCTGAAGGTTGATGCTGTGCTTCGCCTCCTCCATCATGCGGTACCGCTCGGGAAATGAATTGACACCGTTTTTCTCTAGGGTGACCCTGTTTCCCGGGACGGCGAGAGAATCGGTGACCCTGTCGGTCTCCTTCTCGACGGATGGCTTAAGAAGTGAAGATTCCTTCAGAGCGGGATTCAGGTTCACGTCGGAGCCTGGCGGAACTCTTTCGCTGCTTGTGCGGCTCCACTTGAAAAACGAGAGCGGGGAGCTTATCAGGGCGCCTGCGGCTATGCCGCCGCAGAGGCCTGCAGCAGCGCCTATCACCGCCCCGGGGAGACCGAAAACGAAGGCGCCCAGGGTGGCAAGTCCGACCCCGCCGAGCCCGAGGCTGGTGATGTAAGTGCGCCCTTTCTGGCTGAGCGCCGCACTTTTCAGTTTCCCGAGCTTTTCCTTGAATGTGGATTCGTGGGGAGACTGGATATCCAGCTTTTCTCCCGCGGCCTCAGGTGCTGGTTCGCCTGAGGGAGGCTCTTTGGAAACGAGCTTATTTCCTGGAATGACGGGTCTTGTTCCTATTGGATCCATTGCGCTTCCCCACCTTTCAACTCATCTGGCGCCGATTCAATATCTCTTTCACTCCGCTTAAAATTATACCACACTCGCTTTAGACTTACAACAGAATCACTTTTCTCTCAGCTGCCCGGGAAGATTCCTGACCGCATCAAGCAGTGAGCACACAACGGCATATGTGATTCTGCTTTCTCTGCCGCTCACTGCCGGTTTTGCCTCCCTGCTTCACTTCAAAAGGAAAAATCTTCTCCTTAAGGTGAAAGTTCCTGAGACCCCTGCACAATGAAATGCAATCTGTCAGCTTTGCTCCAAGCGCCTACT